>NZ_SMJX01000056.1 GCF_004348535.1 Actinomadura sp. KC216 | reverse complement strand
GCCCGCGATCTCGCCGCGCATCTGGTCGTCCGCGAGCGGCGTCCCGACGCCGCCCCGGGAATACCGCTGCCGCCGCTGTCCTTCTACTCCGAGCGCGTACGGCGCCGGACGGCACGGGCCGTTCCGTTCGACCGTCTGGTAGAACGGATTCGGCTCGGACCGCCGAAGTTCTCCCCGTACGCGCTTCCTCGCGTGGACAAAATCGCCAACGCCGTCGAGTTCTTTGTTCACCATGAGGACATCCGGCGCGCCCGTCCCGACTGGGAGCCTCGGGCCATCTCCCCGGAACTCGAGGAACTGCTCTGGCGACGGATAAAAATTGCCCGCTTTGTCCTAAGAAAAGTTCATGTTCGGGTAACGCTCGTCCAGCCCGACGGGCGGAGCGTCCGCGTGTCCGGACGGGGTCGCGGGGCCGTCCGCGTCCACGGCCCGGTCGGCGAACTCGTCCTGTGGGCACTGGGCCGCCGGGACGTCGCGAACGTCCGTCTCACCGGGGCGACGGACGCTGTCAAGACCCTGACCGAGACCGGTTGGAGTCTTTAACGGCCAGGTAACGGCATGGTTCGCGGAGAGGAGAATCGCAAGCCTTGCGGCTCCTCCGCTTTACGCGGAACCGGTGATACGGTGGTGCGGTCGGTTGCAGTCGTGGTTCTCGATCGTTCAGACGCCCGTGGACTGATGGCAGCGGGCGTTTTGGCTTTTCCGGGACCGTACCGGGGGCGAGAGCGTTCCGCAGCGACCGCACGGGCCCGCGAGGTGTGGGCCCAGGTTTTGCCGCAAGGAGAAAGACATGCCCCAGCAGGGCACCGTGAAGTGGTTCAACGCCGAGAAGGGCTTCGGTTTCATCGCCGTGGACGGCGGCGGGCCGGACGTCTTCGTGCACTACTCGGCTATCCAGACCTCCGGGTACCGCACGCTGGACGAGAACCAGCGCGTCCAGTTCGAGGTGACGCAGGGTAACCGGGGTCCGCAGGCCGACCAGGTCGTCCCCCTGTAAAGCCCGTAGTCGTACGTCAGGGCCCGTCATCTCTCCAGGGGAAGGCGGGTCCTTTCGCGTGGGCGGGGGCACGCGCGGGTCGCTGCAGGCGACCGCGCGGCCCTGCCATAAACTCTGCGCATGCCTGCTCGACCGTCCAACCTGGACCCTAAGATCGCCGACCGGCTGAAGCGCGACCCCAACGGGCTCGTGCCGGCCATCGCCCAGCAGTACGACACCGGCGAGGTGCTCATGCTCGGCTGGATGGACGACGAGGCGCTGCATCGCACCCTCACCACCGGCCGCTGCACCTACTGGTCGCGCAGCCGCCAGGAGTACTGGGTGAAGGGCGAGAGCTCCGGGCACCAGCAGTGGGTCAAGTCGGTCGCGCTCGACTGCGACGCCGACGCGATCCTCGTGAAGGTCGACCAGGTCGGCGCGGCCTGCCACACCGGCGACCGCACCTGCTGGGACGCCGACGTCCTGGACGCCGTCGTCGGCGAACGCCCGGCGACGTGACGGGGCCGGGCCGATGACCCCGGGGCGCGAGCGCGGCATGACGGCGCTGCTGTGCGCGGCCGGGGCCGGTCTCACCCTGCTCGCCGCCGGACGCACCTGGGCCACCGTCACGGCCGAGGACGCCATCACCCCGTTCGGCCAGAGCCTGACCGGCGGCGACCTCGGCGGCGCACCGGGCGCGCTCGGCTGGGCCGCCCTCGCGGGGCTCGCCGCCCTCTTCGCCACCCGCGGCCGTGTGCGCGCGGGCGTCGGCGTCCTCATCGCGCTGTTCGGCGCCGGCATCGCCTACGCCTCGACGGCCGCCGTCCAGCGCTCCAACGTGCTGTCGGCCGCGGGCGACAAGAGCGCCCTGATCAAGCTGGGCGCCGACCCCGCCCTGCAGGTGAACCTGTGGTGGGTCGTCTCCGTCGCCGGCGGCGTGCTCCTCGTCGCCGCCGGGCTCGTCACGGCGGTGCGCGGTGCGCGCTGGCCCGGCATGTCCGCCCGCTACGAGCGCGCGGCCCCGCGGACCCCGGCCGCCGCCGACGACGACCCGTCCGCCATGTGGAAGTCCCTCGACCGCGGCGAGGACCCCACCGCCCAGAAGAACGGGCGGCCGTGACCACCGACGGCGGCGGGCTCGTCCTGGTCGTCGAGCACGACCCGGCCGTGGCCGAGCTGCAGCGCCGCTACCTCGCCCGCGAGGGCTTCGACGTCGAGATCGAGGCCGATCCCGGCCGCGCCCCCGCCGCCGCCGAGCGCGGGCGCCCGGACGTCGTCGTCCTCGACCTGTCCGTCGCCGCGCTGCCCGCCGACCTCTACCGGCGCGTCGCCGAGGCCGCCCGCCCCGCGCCCGTCATCGCCGTGACCGGCCCGCTGGACCCGGCCCTCGCCCGTGCCGTCGGCGAGCACCACGTCGACCGGCCCTTCAGCCCCCGCGTGCTGGTCGGCGCGGTCGCCGACGCGCTGCGCGGCGCCGCCCCCGCCGAGCCGCCGGGACCCCTGCGCGCCGGCGCCATCGCCCTCGACCCCGAGGGCCGCGCCGCCGTCATCGGCGACCGCCGGGTCGCCCTCACCGTCACCGAGTTCGACCTCCTCGAATTCCTCATGGCCAATCCCGGCCGCGTGTTCACCCGCGAGCAGCTCCTCGACGCGGCCTGGGGCCCGGGCGCCGGCGCCGGGAGCCGCACGGTCGACGTCCACGTCGCGCAGCTCCGCGCCAAGCTCGGCGAAGGCAACCCGATCAGAACCGTCCGAGGCGTCGGCTACGTTCTGGACAGGTGAAGAGTCCCGTGGAGGCTCCTAGGGTGGACGACGTGACTCGCGTGGGTTCGGACTCGGTCCGGCGGACGTTGCTGCCGCAGGGGCTCGTGCTGGGCGGGGTCGTCGCCGGGGCGCTGCTGGTGGCGTTCCGGGATCCGAACGAGGCCGGGCACTATCCGAGCTGCCCGTTCCTGGCCTTGACCGGGTACTACTGCCCGGGCTGCGGGCTGATGCGGCTCGTCCACGCGCTCACGCACGGGGACGTCGCGACGGCGTTCGGCTTCAACCCGCTGGTCTTCGTCCTGCTGCCGGTGTTCGGGTACCTGTTCGTCCGGTGGACGGCGCTGGCCGCGCGGGGGATGCCGATGCGCTCCGCACTGTTCAGACCGGTCGTGGTGTACTCGTTCGTCGGCGTTCTCGCCGTGTACTGGGTCGTCCGCAACCTACCGTTCGCGGCGGCGCTGGCGCCCTGACGGGCGGCGCCCGCCGGAAGGGTCCCCGGATGCCGAGAGCGTTCCAGCGGGCGGCTACGATCGGTGCACGGAACGACCTGAAATAGGGGGCCTGCGACCTTGAGCGTTTTGGACGAGATCATTGAGGGCGTCCGGGCCGATCTCGCCGAAAGGCAGCGTGAGGTTCCGCTCGACGTCCTGAAGGAGCGGGCGGCGGCCGCCCCCGCCCCGAAGGACGCGCTCGCCGCGCTGCGCGCGCCCGGCGTCACGGTGATCGCGGAGGTCAAGCGCAGCAGCCCGTCCAAGGGCGCGCTCGCCGCGATCGCCGACCCCGCCGCCCTCGCCCGCGACTACGAGTCCGGCGGCGCGAAGGTGATCAGCGTGCTGACCGAGCGGCGCCGGTTCGGCGGCAGCCTGGAGGACCTCGCCGCGGTCCGCGCGAACGTGGGCGTCTGCGTCCTGCGCAAGGACTTCATCGTCACGTCCTACCAGCTGTGGGAGGCGCGGGCGCACGGCGCCGACATGGCGCTGCTCATCGTCGCCGCCCTGGAGCAGGACGCGCTGGTGTCGCTGGTCGAGCGGGCCGAGTCGATCGGGCTGGTCCCGCTGGTCGAGGCGCACACCGAGGAGGAGGCCGCCCGCGCCGTCGACGCGGGCGCCAAGGTCATCGGCGTGAACGCGCGCGACCTGAAGACGCTGCAGGTCGACCGGGGCGTGTTCGCCCGGGTCGCGCCGCGGATCCCCAAGGACATCGTGAAGATCGCCGAGTCGGGCGTGCGGGGCCCGCACGACCTGCTCGCCTACGCCTCCAGCGGCGCCGACGCGGTGCTCGTCGGGGAGAGCCTGGTGATCGGCAAGGACCCGCGCACCGCCGTCGCCGACCTCGTCGCCGCGGGGGCTCATCCTGCGCTGCGGCAGAGTGGCTGAGTCACTGGATAAGGTTGAGGGCATGCAGGTCGAACCGCTCCGGGAGCGATGGCAGGGCTTCACTCCGACCCGGTGACAAGCCCCTTCTCCACGACAGGACGCGTTTTCCCATGACCATCGACACCGCGCGCGGTGCCGTGCCCGATGCCACGGGCCATTTCGGATCGTTCGGCGGCCGGTTCGCGCCGGAGGCGCTGATGGCGGCGCTCGACGAGCTGACCCGCGAGTTCGAGACCGCCAAGCAGGACCCGGCCTTCACCACCGAGCTGGACGACCTCCTCGCGAACTACGCGGGCCGTCCCAGCCTGCTGACCGAGGCGAAGCGCTTCTCCGAGCGCGCGGGCGCCCGCGTGCTCCTCAAGCGCGAGGACCTCAACCACACCGGCTCCCACAAGATCAACAATGTGCTCGGGCAGGCGCTGCTGACCCGCCGGATGGGCAAGACCCGCGTGATCGCCGAGACGGGCGCGGGCCAGCACGGCGTCGCGACCGCCACGGCGGCGGCGCTGCTCGGCCTGGACTGCACCGTCTACATGGGCGAGGTCGACACCGAGCGGCAGGCCCTCAACGTCGCGCGGATGCGGATGCTCGGCGCCGAGGTCGTCCCGGTGACGACCGGCAGCCGCACCCTCAAGGACGCCTGCAACGAGGCGTTCCGCGACTGGGTCGCCAGCGTCGAGAACACCCACTACTGCATCGGCTCCGTGATGGGCCCGCACCCGTTCCCGATGATGGTCCGCGACTTCCAGCGGATCATCGGGGTCGAGGCGCGGCGGCAGTGCCTGGAGCTGACCGGCGCGCTGCCGGACGCCGTCGTCGCGTGCGTCGGCGGCGGGTCCAACGCGATCGGCGCGTTCCACGCCTTCGTCCCGGACGAGTCCGTCCGGCTGTTCGGCTTCGAGGCGGGCGGCGACGGCGTCCCCACCGGCAGGCACGCCGCGACGCTGGTCGGCGGCTCCCTCGGCGTCATCCACGGCATGCGCACCTACCTGCTGCAGGACGAGGACGGCCAGACCCAGAAGACCCACTCGATCTCCGCCGGGCTCGACTATCCCGGCGTCGGCCCCGAGCACGCGTGGCTGCGCGACTCCGGCCGCGCCGAGTACCGGGAGATCACCGACGCGGAGGCGATGGACGCGTTCTCGCTGCTCTGCCGGACCGAAGGCATCATCCCGGCCATCGAGTCCGCGCACGCGTTGGCCGGTGCGCTGAAGGTCGGTGCTGAGCTGGGCCCGGACGCGACGATCGTCGTGTGCCTGTCGGGACGCGGCGACAAGGACATGCACACGGCCGCCGGCTTCTTCGGCCTCATCTCCGAAGGGGAAGGCGAATGAGCGCCCAGACCGCCTACGACAAGGCCAAGGCCGAGGGGCGCGCCGCGCTCGTCGGCTACCTGCCCGCCGGGTTCCCCACCGTGGACGGCTCCATCGACGCCCTGAAGACCATGGTCGACGCGGGCTGCGACGTCATCGAGATCGGGCTGCCCTACACCGACCCGATGATGGACGGCCCCACCATCCAGGACGCCGTCCACCAGGCGCTCGTCGGCGGCGTCCGCGTCGCCGACGTGTTCCGGACGGTCGAGGCCGTCGCCGCCACCGGCGTCCCCACCCTCGTCATGACGTACTGGAACCCCGTCGACCACTACGGCGTCGACCGGTTCGCCCGCGATCTCGCCTCCGCCGGGGGTGCGGGCCTCATCACGCCCGACCTCACGCCCGAGGAGGGCGGCGCGTGGCTGGAGGCGTCCGACGCGCACGGCGGCCCGCAGGGCCTCGACCGGGTGTTCCTCGTCGCGCTCAGCTCCACCGACGAGCGCATCGAGAAGATCACCGGGGTGTCCCGCGGGTTCGTGTACGCGGCGTCGCTGATGGGCGTCACCGGCGCCCGCACCGCCGTCGACACCGGCGCCCCGCGCCTGGTGGAGCGGACCCGCGCCGTGATCGACAAGGCCGGGACCGGGCTGCCGGTCGGGCTCGGGCTCGGCGTCGGGACCGGCGCGCAGGCCGCGGAGGTCGCCCGGTTCGCCGACGGGGTGATCGTCGGGTCGGCGTTCGTCCGCCGCCTGCTGGACGCGCCCGACCTCGCGTCCGGGCTGGCCGGCGTCCGCGCGCTCACCGGGGAGCTGGCCGAGGGCGTCCGCGCCCCCCGCTGACCGTCCACCGCCCGCTGACCGTCCACCGCCCGCTGACCGTCCACCGCCCGCTGACCGTCCACCGCCCGCTGACCGTCCACCGCCCGCCGGGCGCCGCGCCGTCCGGCGGGCGCCCGGCGGGCGTGTTGTGCGGGTCTGCCGAGCGGGCGGCGGGCGGGCCGCGATCGTGCGGACGCCGCCTCCGTGTCGTGCTTGTGCTGCCGCCGCTCTCCCGTAAGGTGTGTTCGCCGGGTGAGACGGTCCTGGAAGGATCACGATGACGCAAGAGATGACGGCGAAGGACGAGGCCGGCACGGCCGCGCCGCCGTTGCCGCCCGCATGGTTCCTGGTCACGGCCTGGATCCTCACGATCGCCGGGTTCGGGATCTCCGTCTACCTGGCGATCACGCACTACGACGAAGGCGCGCTGGTGTGCTCGGCGTCCAAGACCGTCGACTGCCACGCGGTGACCACCAGCGACTACTCGACGCTGGCAGGGATCCCGATGCCGCTGCTCGGCCTGGCGTTCTTCGTCTCGTTCGCCGCGCTGATCACCCCGTGGGCGCTGCGGTCGACCTGGCCGCCGCTGCGCTGGGGACGGGTGGCGAGCGTGTCGGTCGGCGTCCTCTTCGTCGTTTACCTCGTCACCGTGGAATTGGCAATCTTGCACAAAATTTGCCTGTGGTGCACCGGGGTGCACGTCGTGACCGTCCTGCTCTTCCTTCTCGTTCTCATCGACGAATTCCGGCGGATCGGTCAAGTCGACTAGTCTCGCCGTGACCGCGCCGCACGGTGCCGGCGCGGCCCATACGCAATAGGAGAAACCCCATGAGCAAGGCCGCACGGGAGCGGTCCGCGCGCGAGCGCCTGGCCGCCGAGCGAAAGCGGCAGGAGTCGCGTTCCAAGCAGCGGCGGCTGCTCGCGATCGTCCTCGGCTCGGTGGTCGCGGTGGCGGTCATCGTGGTCGGGACCGTCCTGATCGTCGACCAGCAGCGCAAGAGCGGGCGGGCCGAGGCGCACAAGGGCGCGCTCGCCCCGCTCAGCCGCCAGGCGGACGGCTCCATCGTCATGGCCAAGGCCGGGGTGACCAAGCCGGAGCTGGAGATCTTCGAGGACTTCCAGTGCCCGATCTGCAAGCAGTTCGAGGAGTCCACCGGCAAGACCGTCCAGCAGCTCGCGCTGGAGGGCAAGGTCAAGGTCGTCTACCGGCCGTTCCACCTCTTCGGCCAGCAGAAGGACCCGATCAGGATCAACTCGCTGCGCTCGGCGGCGGCGGCGCTCTGCGTCCCGGCCGACAAGTGGGTCTCCTACCAGGAGACGCTCTACCGGTTCCAGCCCGCCGAGGGCGACGAGGGCTTCGCGCCCGACGACCTCGTCAAGTGGGGCAAGGACATCGGCGTCACCGACGCGAACTTCGAGAAGTGCGTGCGAGACGAGCAGAAGAAGCCCCAGGTCGACGCGATGACCAAGTACGCCCTGCAGACCCGCGGCGTCGACGGCACCCCGACGGTGTTCCTCAACGGCCAGAAGATGGACACGAACCAGGCCATGAACCCGGGCGCCCTGCGCGCGGCCATCGACTCGGCCCGCGCCGCCGGCTAGTGACGCACCGCCCGCACCGCCCCTGGCGCCGACGCGCCTGAGCGCCGCGCCGCCCCTCCCCGTCTCACGGTGGGGGGACGGCGCGGCGCCGCGCTTTTCACCGCCCGGTGACGCCCCGCCCCGCTACGCTCGTGTAAGCGAGCAATCACGCACAGTGGCGATCGGGGGATCGATGAGCGAGCAGGGGAGCGGGACCGCGGCACGCCGGCGGCTCGGGGACGAACGGGGGCGGGCCGCGGCCCGGGAGCGGCGGCAGCGGCTGCTGGTGGTCGTCCTCGGCGGCGTCGTCGCGGCGGCCGTCGTGATCGCGGTGGTGGTCGTGGCCGTCTCGCGCGACAGCGGCGGCGAGACCCTCACCGACTCCTACAAGGGGCCGCTGGCACCGGCGGCCCGGGAGCCGTTCGGCGCCGTCGCGATGGCGCAGCCGGGCGTCACCGCGCCCGTCGTCGACGTGTACGAGGACTTCCAGTGCCCCGCGTGCAAGGCGATGGAGGAGCGGATCGGCGGGACGCTCAAGCAGCTCGCCGCCGAGGGCCGCGCCAAGGTCGTCTACCGCCCGTTCCAGCTCTTCCAGCAGGAGCCGCTGATGTCGAACTCGCGGCGGGCCGCGAACGCCGCCGCCTGCGTCCCGTCCGGCATCTGGATGCGGTACCACGACAAGCTCTTCGCCGAGCAGCCCGTCGAGGGCGACCGGGGCTTCGGCAACGCGCGCCTGATCGACTGGGGCGCCGAGCTCGGCGCCACCGATCCCGGGTTCGCCGCCTGCGTCAACGGCTCCCAGAAGATCGACGAGGTGGAGAAGGCGAGCGCGCAGGCCGGGCGGGCCGGTGTCGACTCCACCCCGTACCTGGCGCTGAACGGGCGGAAGGTCGAGCCCGACGTCCTCGGTTCCCCGGACGAGCTGAAGAAGGCCGTCGCCAAGGCGGCCGGGGCCCCGGCCCCGGCTCCCGGCGGCGCCACCCGCCCGGGCGGGACGGCGCTCGGCGGCGACCCGGCGGCGTAGCGGAACCGGCACGCTCCGCCGCCGGAGCGGCACGCTCCGCCGCGTCTCCGGCGCGATCCGCGCCGGAGACGGCGCTCCGCCCGCGAGACGGCGCGACCGGCGCTCCGGAGGCGGTAACGTACGCGGGCATGGAGCCGCTGGCTTATATTCCGAGTCCCTCGCAGGGTGTCTGGAACCTCGGGCCCGTCCCGGTCCGCGCCTACGCCGTCATGATCATTCTCGGCATCGTCGTCTGCGTCTGGCTGGGCGAACGGCGCTGGGCCGCGAAGGGCGGCACCCCCGGCGTGATCGTCGACGTGGCCGTGTGGGCGGTGCCGTTCGGCCTGGTCGGCGCGCGGGTCTACCACGTCCTCACCGACTACCAGCGCTACTTCGGCGACAACGCCGACCCGCTCCGCGCGCTGGAGATATGGAAGGGCGGCCTCGGCATCTGGGGCGCGATCGGGTTCGGCGCGGTCGGCGCGCTCATCGCCTGCCGGCGGCGCGGGATCTCCATACTCGCGCTAGCCGACGCCGTGGCACCGGGCATCGTCCTCGCGCAGGGCATCGGCCGCTGGGGCAACTACTGGAACCAGGAGCTGTACGGCCGCCCGCTCGACACCTTCTGGGCCATCGAGATCGACAAGAACCGGCTGCCCGGGTACGAGGACGTCGCCACCTACCACCCGACGTTCCTGTACGAGTTCCTGTGGTGCGTCGGCGTCGCGATCCTGGTCATCTGGGCGGACCGCCGCTACAACCTCACGCACGGCCGCGCGTTCGCGCTCTACGTCGCCGGCTACACCCTGGGACGCGCCTGGATCGAGGCGCTGCGCATCGACGAGGCCCACGAGGTCCTCGGCCTGCGGTTCAACAACTGGGTGTCGATCATCCTGTTCCTCGGCGCGGTCGCCTACATGTACCAGGCCCGCAACCGCACCGGCCCGGAGAACGTCGGCGCCCCCGCCGAGGAGACCGCGTCCGGCGCCGCCGCCACGGCCGCCGCCGGGACGGAGCCGGACGACGGCTCCGCGCCGAAGGACGAGGCGGACGCCGACGCCGACGCGCCGACGGAGGTCGAGCCGAAGGCCGAAGAGACCGCCGAGGCACCGGAGCCCGATTCCGGCGACGAGCCCGAGACCGTCGCGGAGGCCGACGCGGAGGCGGAGACAGGACCGGAGGACGCCGCCGACACCAAGGTCGACACCACCAAGGCCGACACCAACGCCGACGCCGACGATGCGGACACCGGGGCCACCAAGGCCGATGGTGACGCCGGCTCGGAGCGGGCAGAGGAAGACGCAGCGGAAGAGGCAGAGGAACCCGAAGGGGAGCCCGTCAAGGACGGGAAGTAGGAACCTGGGAGGGCGCCCGGTGCGCGGGAGATGAGCGGCGGGAAGCCCGGTGTGCGCCCGGAGCGCCACCACCAGCACCGCGACGTCACCGGCGGCTGGCTGCGGCCCGCCGTGTTCGGCGCGATGGACGGCCTGGTCTCCAACTTCGCCCTGATCGCGGGCGTCGCGGGAGGCCAGGCGTCCCGGCAGGTCGTGCTGCTCGCGGGCCTCGCCGGGCTGGCGGCGGGCGCGTTCTCCATGGCGGTGGGGGAGTACATCTCGGTCGCGTCCCAGTCGGAGCTGGCCGAGGCGGAGATCGAGGTGGAGCGCCGCGAGCTCGCCCGCCATCCCGGGGCCGAGGAGCGGGAGCTGGCCGAGGTGTTCGAGGCGCGCGGCGTCGACCCGGACACCGCCGCCGAGGTCGCGCGGCAGCTGTCCCGCGACCCGGACGAGGCCCTCCAGGTGCACACCAAGGAGGAGCTCGGGGTGACGCCCGGCGAGCTGCCGTCGCCGACGCTGGCGGCGGTCTCGTCGTTCCTGTCGTTCGCGGTCGGGGCGCTGCTGCCGGTGCTGCCGTACCTGCTGGGCGCGTCCTCGCTGTGGCCGGCGGCGGGCGTCGCCGCGCTCGGGCTGTTCGGCGCGGGCGCGCTGGTGTCGCGGGTGACGGCCCGGGCCTGGTGGTTCGGCGGGACGCGGCAGCTGCTGTTCGGCGCCGCCGCCGCGGCGATCACCTACGGCGTCGGCGCGCTGATCGGAACGGGCTGACCCGAACGGTCCGTCCCGCGGGGCCTGCCCGCCCACCACGGAATATGGATGAAACGCCCTTTTGGCCACGCGAGAGGTGCCGGGGCCGCTAAGCTCCCGGACGTGATCGAGGCTCGTGACGCAGGCTCCCGCAAGACCCCGGGGAGGGGCCGCGGGCGCGACTTCTGGCCGGACGACGACAAGCCCGGCCGGCGGCTCCCCAGTCCGAAGCTGCTGTTCGGCGTGGCCGCCGCGCTGGTCGCCGTGATCGTCGCGGTCGTGGCCGTCCTGGTCCTGACCGGCGGCGGCGCGGCGGAGAAGGCCGCCCCCAAGCAGGTCCTCCCGACCGCGTACACGCCGGACTACAACGGCGAGGGCTTCCGCCAGATCGCCGAGCGGTCCGCCGACGGCCGCGCGATCACCGAGGGCGAGGCGTTCTCCGCCAAGAACCTGAAGTCCGCGGGCTACTCCTTCACGCTCGCCGCGTCCGACCTGAGCTCGGACTGCAAGGCCGCGACCTGGGGCGCCCGCCTGCAGGGCGACCTCGCCAAGTTCGGCTGCAACCAGATCGCCCGCGCCGTGTACGTGAGCGCCGACAAGAAACACGTCGGCCACTTCATCGTGATCAACCTGTCGGGCGTCGAGGGCGTCAAGCAGATCCTGCGCGACCTCGACCCGCGGACGAACGCGGGCTGGCCGACCCTGCTGACGGCGCCCGGCGTGCCCGCGACCGGCGGCGGGTTCAGCGCCGCCTACGCCAAGACCTACGGCCACTACGCGGTGCTGACGCTGGTGGAGCGGGCCGGAGGCGCGCAGCCCGCCTCGCTCAACGAGATGATCGATGTGAGCCTGGTCATCGAGAACGCCGCCGACTTCCTGTACGGGCGGCTCGACCTGGCCTCCACCGGGGCCCCGCGGCAGTGATCCGGCCGCGCGCGGGCGTGTCACCGGCCGCCGGGCAGTAGTCTGCGCGGTCGTGGACCCGATGAACCGTGGAATCCGATGAGCACCGCCGCGGCGGACCCCGGAGGGCACCGGTGAACCGCCAGGGCCGCGGGCGGTCCGCCCCGCGCAGGACGGCCCCGGGCCGGGCCGGCGCGCCCCGCCCGCGCCCCCCGGCACGCCGTCCGCAGCGTCCGGACCGTCCGGCTCCGCCGCAGCCGCGCGCGCCGTTCGAGGACGAGGCGCCCGGGTACCGGGACGCGTCCGGGCACGTCCCGCCCCCGCGCCCCGGCGACCGCCGCGACGCCGCGCCGAAGCGGAAGGCGCGCGGCGGCGGGTCGAAGAAGGCACGCGCCGGCGGGCCGGTCCGGCGTGACGGCGTGCCCGAGGCCCGCAAGGGGAGTCCGGGCGGGTTCGGGCCGAAGATGTACTTCGGCGCGGCCGCCCTCCTCGGCCTGATCGTCCTGCTCGGGACGGGGGCCGTGGTCGCCCTGAGCGGCGGGGAGGACGCCCCGAGCCGCGACACGACGAGCGTGCGGATCGGGAAGCCCGCCGGGAACGGCCTCTCGCCGGTGTCCTACTCGAACTCGCCGTCGACGTCGGCGTACGCGGGCATCGCCTCCCGGAGCGCGGACGCCAAACCGCTGACGATCGAGGAGGCGTTCCCGCCCTCGGCCACGACGCTGACCATCCCCGACGACGCCGACGTCAAGATGAAGCTGCGCGCCAAGCGCCTGGACGCCGACTGCGCCGCCGCCGTGTGGGGCGCGACCGTCGGCGACGTCCTGGGCAAGGGCGGCTGCACGCAGGCGGCACGCGGGATCTACTCCGACACCGGGAGCGGCTACGCGCTCGCCGTCGCCGTGTTCAACCTGGCCGGGACGGCGGACGCGGACCGGTTCGTCGCGACGCTGGAGAAGACGCTCGGCGGCGGGTTCGTCCGGCCGCTGGAGGCGCCCGCCCCGCTGGACGGGTTCGGGCACGGGTTCGGGATGGCGCGCGGCCTCGCCATGGGCCACTTCGCCGTGGTCACGTGGGCGCAGCGCCTGGACGGCAAGGGCGACGAGAAGGACGAGACCCTGCTGTCCCTGCTGATCGAGGGCGGCAAGGCCCCGGCGGTGCTCGGCCGCGCCGCCCGCGCGTCCAACTGACGCCGTAAACCCGGTGCGCCGGTGACGATGCTCACCGAGGTCAGCGCCGTGCGCCCAGGGCACGAAACGGTAAACTGGTCTAAACCACTGTGAGATGACGCACGGCCGATCGGGGTCCGGAAGTTTCGCGATCTGGTGCCTTCGGGCATGATCCCGGCAGTGATGTAATGTCATCCCACCGCAGCAGGGCCAACGTCGTCCCGAGCCTGCACTGACACAGAAGCAGTGACAAGACGACGACGGAGGGTTTCATGGCTGCTGCTGCCCTCACACCCGCCGGCCGCGAGCCCGGCACCGGACCCGCACCGACGGGACGGCCCCCCGCCCAGGGACTGTACGACCCCGCGAACGAGCACGACGCCTGCGGCGTCGGCATGGTCGCCGACCTGCACGGCCGCACGAGCCACGAGATCGTGCAGAAGGCGCTGACCGTCCTGAAGAACCTCGACCACCGCGGGGCGGTGGGCGCCGAGCCGGACGACGGCGACGGCGTCGGCATCCTCGTCCAGCTCCCGCACGCGTTCTTCCGCGAGGTCTGCGACTTCCCGCTCCCCGAGCCCGGCGCGTACGCCGCCGGCATCGCGTTCCTCCCGCAGGACGGCGACGAGCGCGCCGCCGTGACCGCCCACGTCGAGACGCTGTGCGCCGAGGAGGGCCTGACGGTCCTCGGGTGGCGCGAGCTCCCGCACGACCCCGACTTCACCGGCCCGGCCGCCCGCCGCGTCATGCCCCGGTTCGCCCAGCTGTTCGTGGCGCCCGCCGCCGGCGGCCCGCACGAGGGCAGGACCGCTCTGGAGCTCGACCGCGCCGTGTTCTGCATGCGCGAGCGCGCCGAGCAGGACGTCAACGTCTACTTCCCCAGCCTGTCCAGCCGGACGATCGTCTACAAGGGCATGCTGACGACGCCGCAGCTGGAGCCGTTCTTCCCCGACCTGTCGGACCGCCGCTTCACCAGCGCGATCGCACTGGTCCACTCCCGGTTCTCGACCAACACGTTCCCGGCCTGGGAGCTGGCCCACCCGTACCGGTTCATCGCGCACAACGGCGAGATCAACACGGTGAAGGGCAACCGGAACTGGATGCGGGCCCGCGAGGCGCTGCTGAAGTCCGACCTGCTGCCCGGCGACCTGTCCCGGATCTTCCCGGTGATCGACATCGAGGCGAGCGACACCGCGTCGTTCGACGAGTGCCTGGAGCTGCTGCACCTCGGCGGCCGGTCGCTGCCGCACGCGGTGCTGATGATGATCCCGGAGGCGTGGGAGAACCACACCGAGATGGACGCGGAGCGCCGCGCCTTCTACGAGTTCCACTCCACGCTGATGGAGGCGTGGGACGGCCCCGCCAGCGTCAGCTTCACCGACGGCACCGTCGTCGGCGCCGTCCTGGACCGCAACGGGCTGCGTCCCGGCCGGTACTGGGTGACCCGCGACGGGCTGGTCGTGCTGGCCAGCGAGGCGGGCGTGCTCGACATCCCCGCCGCCGACGTCGTCCGGAAGGGGCGGCTGCAGCCCGGCAAGATCTTCCTCGTGGACACCGCCGCCGGGCGGATCGTCGAGGACGACGAGGTCAAGGCCGAGCTGGCCGCCGAGCACCCGTACGGGCAGTGGCTGCACGAGGGCCTCGTCCGGTTCGAGGAGCTGCCGCAGCGCGAGCGGGAGATCCCGACGCACGACACGCTCGTCAAGCGGCAGCAGACGTTCGGGTACACGCTCGAAGAGCAGCGGATCATCCTGACGCCGATGGCGCGGACCGGCGCCGAGCCGATCGGCTCCATGGGCACCGACACCCCGATCGCCGTGCTGTCGGAGCGCCCGCGGCTGCTGTTCGACTACTTCAAGCAGCTGTTCGCGCAGGTCACGAACCCGCCGCTGGACGCGATCCGCGAGGAGCTCGTCACCTCGCTGCAGTCCACGCTCGGCCCGGAGGGCAACCTCCTGGAGCCGGGCCCGGACTCGTGCCGGCGTCTCGTCCTGCCCACCCCGATCCTGGACAACGACGAGCTCTCCAAGATCATCCACATCGACGACGAGGGGTCGCTGCCGCACCTGCACGCCCACGTCGTGCACGGCCTGTACGACGTCGCCGGCGGGGGAGCGGCGCTGGAGGCCCGCCTGGAGGAGATCAACTCCGAGGTCAGCCGGGCCATCGACGCCGGCGCCCGCATCATCGTGCTGTCGGACCGCGGCGCCGACTCCGCCCGCGCCGCGATCCCGTCGCTGCTGCTGACCGGCGCCGTGCACCACCATCTGATCAGGGAGAAGACCCGCACCCGCGTCGGCCTGGTGATCGAGACGGGCGAGGCCCGCGAGTGCCACCACATGGCGCTGCTGATCGGGTACGGCGCGTCCGCGATCAACCCGTACCTGGCGATCGAGACCGTCGAGGACCTCGTCCGCGGCGGCGCCATCGAGGGACTGGACGCCGGGAAGGCCGTCCGGAACCTGGTGAAGGCGTACGGCAAGGGCGTCCTGAAGATCATGTCGAAGATGGGCGTGTCGACGGTCGCGTCCTACACCGGCGCGCAGATCTTCGAGGCGATCGGCCTCGGCGAGGACGTCGTGTCGCGCTGCTTCACCGGCACCACGTCCCGGCTCGGCGGCGTCGGGTTCGACGTGCTGGCCCGCGAGGCCGCCGAGCGGCACGCCCGCGCCTACCCGCCGGGCGGCAACGACCTCGCGCACCGCACGCTCGACGTCGGCGGCGAGTACCAGTGGCGCCGCGAGGGCGAGCCGCACCTGTTCAACCCGGACACGGTGTTCAAGCTCCAGCACGCCACCCGCACCCGCCGCTACGAGATCTTCAAGGAGTACACCTCCAAGGTCGACTCGCAGGCGGAGAAGCTGATGACGCTCCGCGGCCTGTTCCGGCTGAAGGAGGGCGAGCGCGAGCCCGTCCCGCTGGACGAGGTCGAGCCCGTATCGGAGATCGTGAAGCGGTTCTCCACCGGCGCGATGTCGTACGGGTCGATCTCCGCGGAGGCGCACGAGACCCTCGCGATCGCGATGAACCGCCTCGGCGGCAAGTCCAACACCGGCGAGGGCGGCGAGGACCCGTCCCGCTTCACCCCCGACGAGAACGGCGACCTGCGCCGCAGCGCGATCAAGCAGGTCGCGTCGGGCCGGTTCGGGGTCACCTCCGAGTACCTGACCAACTCCGACGACATCCAGATCAAGATGGCGCAGGGCGCCAAGCCCGGCGAGGGCGGCCAGCTGCCCGGCCACAAGGTGTACCCGTGGATCGCCAAGACCCGGCACTCCACGCCCGGCGTCGGCCTCATCTCGCCGCCGCCGCACCACGACATCTACTCCATCGAGGACCTCGCGCAGCTCATCCACGACCTGAAGAACGCCAACCCGTCGGCGCGCGTGCACGTCAAGCTCGTCGCGGAGGTCGGGGTCGGGACGGTCGCGGCCGGGGTGTCCAAGGCGCACGCCGACGTCGTGCTGATCTCCGGGCATGACGGCGGCACCGGCGCGTCGCCGCTGACGTCGCTGAAGCACGCGGGCGCGCCGTGGGAGCTGGGCCTCGCCGAGACGCAGCAGACGCTGCTGCTGAACGGGCTCCGCGACCGGATCGTCGTGCAGACCGACGGGCAGATGAAGACCGGCCGGGACGTCGTCATCGCCGCGCTGCTCGGCGCCGAGGAGTACGGCTTCGCGACCGCGCCGCTGGTCGTGTCGGGCTGCATCATGATGCGGGTCTGCCACCTCGACACCTGCCCGGTCGGCGTCGCGACGCAGAACCCCGTCCTGCGGCAGCGGTTCGCGGGCAAGCCGGAGTTCGTCGTCAACTTCTTCGAGTTCGTCGCCGAGGAGGTCCGCGAGTACCTGGCGGCGCTCGGGTTCCGGTCGCTGGACGAGGCCGTCGGGCACGTCGAGATGATCGACACCCGCGAGGCGGTCGAGCACTGGAAGGCGTCCGGCCTGGACCTCGCCCCGATCCTGCACACGCCGGAACTCCCGGACGGCGCCGCGCTGCACCGCACCACCGTCCAGGACCACGGCCTGGAGAAGGCCCTCGACAACACGCTGATGCAGCTGTCGGAGGGCGCGATCGCGTACGGCGACAAGGTGACGCTGGAGCTGCCGATCCGCAACGTCAACCGGACGGTCGGCACCATGCTCGGCCACGAGATCACGAGACGGCACGGCGGGGCGGGCCTGCCCGACGACACGATCGACGTCGTCTTCACCGGCTCGGCGGGCAACTCGTTCGGCGCGTTCGTGCCGCGCGGGATCACGCTGCGGCTGGTCGGCGACGCCAACGACTACGTCGGCAAGGGCCTGTCCGGGGGGCGGCTGACGCTGCGCCCCGCCGCCGACGCCGGGTTCGCGGCCGAGGAGCAGATCATCGGCGGCAACGTCATCCTGTACGGCGCGACGTCCGGCGAGCTGTTCGCGCGCGGGATCGTCGGCGAGCGGTTCTGCGTCCGCAACTCCGGCGCCACCGCCGTCGTGGAGGGCGTCGGCGACCACGCCTGCGAGTACATGACCGGCGGCCGCGCCGTCATCCTCGGCCGGACGGGACGCAACCTCGCGGCCGGCATGTCCGGCGGCATCGCCTACGTCCTGGACCTCGTGCCCGAGCGGGTCAACACCGAGATGGTCGACCTGGAACCGCTCGACTCCGCCGACGTGGAGTTCCTCCACGCGCTCGTCGAGCGGCACCTGGACGAGACCGGCTCCGCCGTCGCCCGCGGCCTCCTGGACGACTGGGACGCCGCCACCGCCCGCTTCACCAAGATCATGCCGCGTGACTACCGGCGCGTCCTGGACGCCATGGCCCAGGCCGAGGCCGAGGGACGCGACGTGGACGAGGCCGTCATGGCCGCCGCGCAGAGCTGAGAGAGGGGGACTCCTTCAATGGCCGACCCGAAGGGTTTTCTGACCGTCCGGCGGGAGCTCCCGAAGCGCCGCCCGGTCGACGTGCGGATCCGCAGCTGGTCCGAGGTCTACGAGGACTTCGGCCGCGACCGCCTCGAGAAGCAGGCGAGCCGCTGCATGGACTGCGGCGTCCCGTTCTGCCACCAGGGCTGCCCGCTCGGCAACCTCATCCCCGAGTGGAACGACCTCGTCTACCGCAAGGACTGGCACGAGGCGGTCGAGCGGCTCCACGCCACCAACAACTTCCCGGAGTTCACCGGGAGGCTGTGCCCCGCCCCGTGCGAGAGCGCCTGCGTCCTCGGCATCAACCAGGACCCGGTGACGATCAAGCGGGTCGAGGTCGAGATCATCGACCGGGCGTTCGCGGAGGGCTGGGTGCGCCCGCAGCCGCCCACCGTGAAGACCGGCAAGACGGTCGCGGTCGTCGGCTCGGGGCCCGCGGGCCTCGCCGCCGCGCAGCAGCTCACCCGCGCCGGGCACGACGTCACCGTGTACGAGCGCGCCGACCGCGTCGGCGGCCTGCTCCGCTACGGCATCCCCGAGTTCAAGATGGAGAAGCGGCACCTCGACCGGCGCCTCGACCAAATGCGCGCCGAGGGCACCGTCTTCAAGACCTCGGTGAACGTGGGCGTCGACGTCACCGCCGACGACCTGCGCGCCGGGCACGACGCCGTCGTCCTCGCGGGCGGCGCCACCGCCTGGCGCGACCTGCCCGTCCCCGGACGCGAACTGAACGGCGTCTACCAGGCGATGGAGTACCTGCCGCCGTCCAACCGGGCGCAGGAGGGCGACTACGACGAGTCGCCGATCTCCGCGAAGGGCAAGCACGTCGTGGTCATCGGCGGCGGCGACACCGGCGCGGACTGCGTCGGCACCGCGATCCGGCAGGGCGCCGCGTCGGTCACCCAGCTGGAGATCATGCCGCGGCCGCCGGAGTCGCGCCCGGACGCGCAGCCGTGGCCGACGTACCCGATGCTGTTCAAGATGGAGAGCGCCCACGAGGAGCTCGCCGACCTGGGCGGCGACCGCGTCTACGCCGTGTCCACCACCGAGTTCGTCGGCGACGGGGACGGCAACGTCCGCGCGTTGAGGCTCGTGGAGGTCGGCGGCCCGGACACCCGGTTCAAGCCGGTCGAGGGCACCGAGCGGGAGATCCCCGCCGAGCTCGTCACCCTCGCCATGGGCTTCCTCGGCCCGCAGCGCGAGGGCCTCCTCGACCAGCTCGGCGTGGACCTCGACCAGCGCGGCAACGTGGTCCGCGACGGCGACTACAAGACGTCGGTGGACGGCGTGTTCGCCGCCGGGGACATGGGCCGCGGCCAGTCCCTCATCGTGTGGGCCATCGCGGAGGGCCGCGCCGCCGCCCGCGGCGTCGACGCCTACCTCACCGGCCGCACGTCGCTGCCGTACCCGATCCCGCCGACCGCCCGCCCGATCGCCTGACCGCCTGATCGAAGGAGAGGGGTTCTGGAGGCGCCCGCACGCCTCCAGGGCCCCTCTCCTGCGCGGGATGTGCCAGCATCGGGGCATGGCAAGCACGACGCCCGCCCTGGACACCGAGCTGCTCCGCCGCATGAGGCTGGCCAGGGACGCCATGGACCGCGACTGGGCCGAGCCCCTGGACGTCGCCGCCGTCGCCGCCCGCGCCGGCTACTCGCGGTACCACTTCGTCCGGCTGTTCCACGACGTCTACGGCGAGACGCCGGGCCGGTACCTGGCGCGGCGCCGCATCGAGCGCGCCCAGGACCTGCTGCGCACCGCCAACCTGACCGTCACCGAGATATGCATGCTGGTCGGCTTCACCAGCCTCGGCTCGTTCTGCACCCGCTTCAAGCAGGAGCTCGGGATGACGCCGACCGAGTTCCGCCGCCGCGCCCGCGCCACCGACTCGTCCGCGATCCCCGGCTGCTTCGTGCTGTTCTGGGCGGGCGGCTTCCGCAAGGACCGGTGACGCCCGGCCGGATGACCTGAAGCCGACCCTCCTGGAGCCGGGTGACCTGGAGAGACAGCAACTTTCGAGAAGGCCGCCCGCCGGTCCGCCTCCTAGCGTGTGACGGGCACGTTCCCCGTCACGAAGGAGACACCGGAATGATCACCAAGCTGGGGCTGGCCACCGTCTGGGTCCTCGACCAGGACTCGGCCAAGGCGTTCTTCACCGAGAAGCTCGGCCTGCAGGTCCGCGACGACATGACCCTCGGCGAGGGCGGGATGCGCTGGGTCACCCTCGGCGCGAAGGACCAGCCCGACCTCAGCCTCGCGCTGATGGTCCCCGGCCCGCCCACGATGGACCCCGACTCCGCCGAGCACATGAAGGCGCTCATCGCCAAGGGCGTCCTCGGCGCCGGGGCGTTCACCACCGACGACTGCCAGGGCGACTACGAGAGGATGTCCGCGAAGGGCGTCGAGTTCGTCCACGCGCCGGAGAAGCGCCCCTACGGCATCGAGGCCGTCTTCCGCGACGACTCCGGCTGCTGGTTCAGCCTCACCCAGCCGTTCGAGAAGCTCGACGAGTCCGCGTCCTGGGGCGACTGCGTCTCGTGACGCGGACCCGCCGCGGGGCCGGGGCGCCGCGCCCCGGCCCCGGACGATCAGCCGGTCAGGCCGGGGCCGAGCTCCCGCAGGACGTCCACCAGCAGCTCCACGTCCGCCTTGGTCGTCCGCCAGTTCAGCGGCGCGGGCCGGAACACCGTCATGCCCCGGTACGTGCTCGTCCCCGCGAAGACGCGGCCGTCCGCGAGCAGCGCCTCGCCCAGGCGCGCGTTCAGCTCGTCCAGGCGCCCCTCCGGCACGCCGTCCGGACGGTACCGGAAGCACACGACGCACAGCTCCACCGGCGCCAGCAGCTCCAGGTCCGGCGCCGCCTCGACCAGCTCGCCCAGATGCCGCGAGACGTCCAGGTGCCGCTCCACCATCGCCCGGTAGCCGTCCCGGCCGTACGCGCGCAGCGTCGCCCAGATCGGCAGCGCCCGCGCCCGCCGCGACGACTCCGGGCCCAGCATGTTGTAGTTGATCCGCTCGTCGTCGGCGTCCGGCAGGTACGAGGCGCCCCACGCGCCGAACGCGCGCGTCAGCATCGCCTGGTCGCGGACGAACGAGAACCCGCTCTCGTACGGCACGTTCAGCCACTTGTGGCCGTCCGCCGTCACCGAATCGGCACGTTCCACGCCCCGCGCGAGATGCGCCGTCCGGGGCGAGAGCGCGGCGAACATGCCGAACGCGCCGTCCACGTGCAGCCAGGCGCCGTGCCGCTCCGCGAGATCGGCGAGATCGGCGACCGGATCGGAGCCGCCCGTGTTGACCTCGCCGAGATTCGCCACGATCACCGCGCGGCCGCCGACCCGCGCCAGCTCCGCGTCCATGGCGGCGAGATCGACCCGTCCCGTGTCGTCCCGGGAGAACGTCCGGAGCGTGTCCCGGCCGCAGCCGAGGATCTGCAGCGCCTTGCGGGTGCTGACGTGCACCAACCCGCTGCTGAACACCGGCATCACCGGCAGGCCCGCCAGGCCGCGCGACGTCACGTCCACCCCGTACCGCTCCGCCCACCAGGAACGGGCGCACGCCAGGCCCGTGACGTGCGCGAGCGTCGCGCTCGGGGTCAGCACGCCGCCGAACGACGCGGGCAGCCCGAACAGCTCCTTCAGCCACCGCAGCACCACCGTCTCCGCCCGCGCGGCCAGCGGCGACAGGACCCACAGGCCCGCGCCCTGGTCCAGCAGCGACGTCGTCCAGTCGCCCGCCATCGCCGCCGGGGTCGCCCCGCCCACCACGAAATGGAAGCACCGCGGGCCGGACGAATGCGTCGCCGCCTCCGTCCCTATCCGCACCAGCCGCTCCACCGCCGCGACCGAACCGTCGCCCTTGAGCGGCAGCGGGCCGTCGAGCTCGTCCAGGAGCGCGTCCCGCGACCGGTCGTGGACGGGACGCTCCGCCAGCCCGTCCAGGTACGGCCCCGCCGCCTCCGCCACCACGGCGAGCGGCTCACCTGCCATGTCACGTTCGTCAAGCGGATCGCTCATGGCGGACAGCAGACCACAAACACCCCCTGTCCGGTAGATGCCTCCCGCCCGTCCGGCGCGCCGCCCGGCCGCCTCGTCACGCGCGGCTTCCGCGCGCCCACTTGTAGTCTCCGGGCAGGTCGGCTACCGTCCCGCCAGGGTTCACGACGCGCCGGCCGGAAGGACGGAGCCCTCCGCGCCACAGTGGACCGCGCGCTCCCGCACCCCGCACGCGGGACCTCAGGGGCCCGGCCACCCACCGCTGGGGTGGCCGGGCCCACCCATTTCCCCAGGTGTCCGTTTCCTACAAGACCGGACGGACGCGGCCGCTCTACGGTCGAGTCATGAAGGTCCTGCACGGCACCGGCCTCGACCGCGCCGCGGAGTTCATGCGCGTCAACGGCCGCCTCATCGACCGGCACCGGTTCGCCCTCCACTTCCGCGGCGGCCCCGCCGGACCCGTCCTCGCGGCCCTGCGCCCCTACGAGAACCCGGACGGCGGCTACGGCCACGCCCTCGAACCCGACCTGCGCGGCGAGGGGAGCCAGCCCGTCCCCGCCCAGCACGCCCTCGACGTCCTGCACGAGGCGGGCGCGGACGGCGACCCGGCCGTCACCCGCATCGGCGACTACCTGGCGTCGATCACCGCGCCCGACGGGGGAGTGCCGTTCGTGCTGCCGACCGTCCGCGGCACCCCGCACGGCCCCTGGTGGCAGACCCCCGACGACCCGCCCGGCGGCATCAACCCCACCGCGACCCTCGCCGGAATGCTGCACCGCGCCGGATCCGGCCACCCCTGGCTCGGCCCCGCCACGGACTTCTGCTGGCGCCACCTGGAGCGCGCGGACGCCGAACCCGGCCCGTACGACGCCCTCGCCATCCTCACGTTCCTCGACCACGTCCCCGACCGCGACCGCGCCGAAGCCGCCTTCACCCGCCACCGGGACGCCCTGGCCGCGCCCGTCTCCCTCGACCCGCACGCGGAAGGAGCCCAGCACCTCCCGCTCGACTTCGCCCCGCACCCGGACGGCCACGGGCGCCGCCTCTTCACCGCCGACGCCATCGACGCCCACCTCGACGCGCTGATCGACGCCCAGGGCGACGACGGCGGCTGGGACGTCGCCTTCCCGATCTGGACGCCCATCACCCGCCCCGAATGGCGCGGCTTCATCACCGTCGAGCGCCTGAGAACGCTCCGCGCCTACGGCCGCCTCAAGCCGTGACCCGACCCGGGTTCACAGCAGGTTGCGGACGGGCTCGCCCGCCAGGTCCCGCACCTCGTGCGCGAGGTGCGCCTGGTCGGCGTAGCCCGCCGCGAACGCCGCCCCGGCGAGCGGCTCGCCCGCCCGCGCCAGCACCAGCGCGCGCTGGAACCGCAGCACCCGCTGCAGCGTCTTCGGCCCGTACCCGAACGCCGCCAGCGAGCGCCGCCTGAGCTGCCGCTCGCTGATGCCGAGGGCGTCCGCCACGTCCCGCACCGAGCCGCCGGCCAGCCCGGACACCACCGCCGGGACGAGCGGAGCCGCGGGCCGCAGCCGCTGCCGCACCGCCGCGACCAGCGCCGCGCGCGGGTCGGGCGCCGCCGCCACGGACTCCGCCAGCCGGTCCGCCTCGCCGCCCCACAGGTCGCGCAGCGGCACCCGGCCGTCCCGGATCGCGTCCGCCGGGACGCCGAGGACCGGCGGCGCCGTCCCCGGCCCGAACCGCACCGCGGCCACCGTGTCGCCCGGCCGCACCACCGCCGGCATCGGGCCCGTGTCCGGCCCGGCCACCAGGATCCCCGACGACGACCACATCAGGTCCACGCAGCCGTCAGGGACGACGCGCTGCAGGAACGGCTCCGCGTCGCGCGGCAGCGCCGCCGTCCACGAACACGCCAACCCTGGCTCCGGGTATTCGCGATATCCCGTCGGATTCACTCTTCCTGCATACCACCCCGCCATGTCGGGCAGGGCCACAGGAAACCCCTCCTGAACAGGAGTACCGCCATGCCGAACAACGATCTTCAGGGCAAGACCATCGCGTTCCTCTGCGCGCCGGAGGGCACCGAGCAGGTCGAGCTGACCGAACCCTGGGCGGCCGTCCAGCAGGCCGGGGGCACGCCCCGCCTGATCTCCACGGCGCCCGGGCGCATCCAGGCGTTCAACCACCTCGACAGGGGAGACACCTTCCCGGTCGACGCCACCGTCGGCGAGACCGGCCATGACGCGTTCGACGGGCTCGTCCTGCCCGGCGGCGTCGCCAACCCCGACTACCTGCGGACCCAGCCCAAGGCCGTCGCGTTCGCCGGGTCGTTCTTCGACGCGGGCAAGCCCGTCGCCGTCATCTGCCACGGCCCGTGGACGCTCATCGAGGCCGACGTCGTCAAGCGGCGCACCCTGACCTCCTGGCCGAGCCTCCAGACCGACCTCCGCAACGCCGGGGCCATCTGGGTGGACGAGGAGGTCAAGATCTGTGAAGAGCCACCGAACGTCCTGGTCAGCAGCCGCAAGCCCGACGATCTCAAGGCGTTCTCCCAGGCCGCCGTCGACGCGTTCAAGGGTTGATCGTCCGCTGTGGTCTAGACCTCTGAGCTAGACCATTCGGTGAACCCGAGGCGTCCGTAGCCTGCACAAACGCCGATACCTTCGGGTAACTAAAGGGTGTTTCTGCTTGGAATCCCTTGACCGAAGTCCTGCGCGGGACCCTTGGAACGAAGTACGCTTTGTGCACGTGACCCGTCGCGCGAAGATCGTCAGCACCATCGGCCCCGCCTGCTCCGGTCCCGAGCAGATCAACGCCCTCGTCGAGGCCGGCATCGACGTCGCCCGGCTCAACATGAGCCACGGCGACCACGCCGTCCACGAGGAGGTCTACCACCGGATCAGGGCCGCCGCCGACGCCACCGGCCGCGGCGTCGGCATCCTCGCCGACCTGCAGGGCCCCAAGATCCGCATCGGGCGCTTCCCCGACGGCCCCGTCCGCCTCACCCTCGGCGACGAGTTCACCATCACCACCGACGACGTCCCCGGCACCCGCCGCGAGGTCTCCACGACCTACGCGGGCCTGCCCGGCGACGTCAGCGCCGGCGACACCATCCTGATCGACGACGGCCGCGTCGCGCTCAAGGTCACCTCCGTCGAGGGCACCCGCGTCCACACCACCGTCACCGTCGGCGGCATGGTCTCCGACAACAAGGGCCTCAACCTGCCCGGCGTCCCGGTCAGCGTCCCCGCCCTCACCGAGAAGGACGAGCGCGACCTGCGCTGGGCGCTGCGCCTCGGCGTCGACCTCGTCGCGCTGTCGTTCGTCCGCACCCCCGCCGACGCCGACATCTGCTACCAGATCATGGAGGAGGAGGGCGTCCGCGTCCCCCTCATCGGCAAGATCGAGAAGCCGCAGGCCGTCGAGCGACTCCCCGAGATCGTCGCCGCCTTCGACGGGATCATGGTCGCCCGCGGCGACCTCGGCGTCGAGCTGCCCCTCGAGCAGGTGCCGATCGTCCAGAAGCGCGCCATCGAGCTGTGCCGCGAGAAGGCCCGCCCGGTCATCGTCGCCACCCAGATGCTCGAATCGATGATCTCCGCGCCGCGGCCCACCCGCGCCGAGACCTCCGACGTCGCCAACGCCGTCTTCGAGGGCGCCGACGCCGTGATGCTCTCCGGGGAGACCAGCGTCGGCCAGTACCCCGTCGAGTCCGTCCTGACGATGAGCCGCATCGTGCAGACCGCCGAGCAGGCGTCCCTGCACGCCACCCACACCCTGGAGCGGATGCCCGAGACCGTCGGCGGCGCCATCGCCCGCGCCGCCGCCGAGGTCGGCGCGATCGTCGGCGCGGAGGCGCTCGCCGCGTTCACCATGTCCGGCGAGACGGCCCGCCGCCTGTCCCGCTACCGCTCCCCGATCCCGCTGCTCGCCTTCACCTCGGTGCCCGCCGTCCGCGGCCGCCTCGCCCACGTGTGGGGCGTCGAGACCTTCGTCGTCCCGCACGCCGACCACACCGACGCCATGTTCGGCCAGGTCGAGCAGGCCCTCCTCGAACTCGGCCGCTGCCAGAAGGGCGACAAGGTCGTCGTCGTCGCCGGCTCGCCCCCCGGCACCCCCGGCTCCACGAACGCGCTCCGCGTGCACAGCATCGGCGACGCCATCGGGATCCAGCACTGATCGCCGGGGAGCACTGACCGCCATCCGGTACTGACCATTCACCCCGGCCGGGCACCGCGCGACCGCACCCCGCGCGGTGCCCGGCACCCTCACCACCCCGTACCGGCGACGCTCCACGCGACGGATCACCAACCGATCTCATTTCCACGTCGCATTGGAAACGCGCGCCCGGTCTCGTGGGCGCCGCATTAATACTTCGCCTCCGCAAGCGGGCCGCCCGCGCGACCGTCCTGGCGCCGGATCGGTGAGAATCTTTGGGCGCTCGGAGGGCCTCACCGGAGCACCGCGGGTGCCGGCTGCGTCGCGGCGGGTCTCGCCCTCGTGCGCGAGCGTCCGTGCGCGCCGGACGGCCGCTGCGCCGTCCATGCCGCCATGAGGTGCCCCGAGTGGGATTCGAACCCACACTTGATGGTGTTTGAGACCATTTCCTCTGCCATTGGGATATCGGGGCTTATGTCCTAATAAACCGGACATTTAGCTTGCATCGGCTGGGC
Organism: Actinomadura sp. KC216; assembly: GCF_004348535.1. Lineage (GTDB taxonomy): Bacteria > Actinomycetota > Actinomycetes > Streptosporangiales > Streptosporangiaceae > Spirillospora. Next base: position 10,426 of record NZ_SMJX01000056.1, on the reverse strand, counting down.
AGTGCCCTGGCAGGGGCGGCTCAAGACAGGGTAGCGGGTTTCGGTAGGGTCGTGTGCGTGGAGAGCGCGCGGCGAGTGGTCATCGCGGAAGACGAGGCCCTGATCAGGCTGGACCTGAAGGAGATGCTTCAGGAGGACGGTTACGAGGTCGTCGGCGAGGCCGGGGACGGCGAGACCGCCGTCCGGCTGGCGGGCGACCTGAAGCCCGACCTGGTGATCCTCGACGTCAAGATGCCGGTCCTCGACGGGATCTCGGCGGCCGAGCGGATCTCCGCCGAGCGCATCGCGCCGGTCGTCATCCTGACCGCGTTCTCCCAGCGCGAGCTCGTCCAGCGCGCGACGGACGCCGGGGCGATGGCCTACCTCGTCAAGCCGTTCTCCAAGACCGACCTGGCGCCCGCGATCGAGATGGCGGTCAGCCGGTACACCGAGCTGCGGGCGCTTGAGGCGGAGGTCGCCGGCCTTCAGGAGCGGCTGGAGACCCGGAAGGTGGTCGACCGCGCCAAGGGGCTGCTACAGGAGGCGCACGGCTGGTCCGAGCCGGAGGCGTTCCGGTGGATCCAGAAGACGTCCATGGACCGGCGGCTCACGATGCGGGCCGTCGCGGAGGCGGTCGTGGCGGGCGCGACGGGCTCGTCCGGCACCGGCTCGTCCGGCACGGAGCCGTCCGGCGACGGGGGCCCGGAGGGCGGCGGGTCGCAGGGCCGGGACGAGTCAGCCGCGGGTTGACTCCCTATCCCTGTCATCCCCTGCGTTGTCAAGGTCCATTGCCGAGGTTCCGGACCGGCCCTGGACGGTCACGCTTCGTAATCATCCCTGGCAATGCCGGGTATCGGATGAGCACGGGGGCGTAACGAACGAGTAACCCTTCTATCCGGGGGTCCTGTTCTGGGGTGGGTCCACGGTGTACGACATACCTGGTCCCCGAGTGACCGATTTCTCCATCCGAGTGTCGGCGTCGGGGGCACGACTCGTACCCGATCCTCTCCCGGATCCGGATGGAAAGGTTGGGCACCTTGCGGCGCAACAAGATGAGGATCACCGGCGCGGTGGTGGTGAGTGCGACGCTCGCGCTCAGCGCCGTGGCCTGTGGTGGCGACGATGACGGGGGCGGCGGCAGCGGCAACGAGATCACGATCGGGTTCATGGGCGACCTGACCGGTGAGAACTCGGGTCTGGTGATCCCGCCGAAGCAGGGCGCGCAGCTGGCGATCGAGCAGTACAACGCCACGAACCCCAAAGTCAAGATCAAGCTGAAGACCTATGACAGCCAGGGCAAGGCCGAGCAGGCCACGCCGCTGGCGCAGGGCGCGGTCAAGAACGACAAGATCGTGGGCCTGATCGGACCGGCGTTCTCCGGCGAGTCCGAGAGCGTGGGCCCGATCCTGGAAGAGGCCAAGATCCCGAGCGTGACGCCGTCCGCGACGAGCGTCACCCTGGGCGAGAAGGGCTGGAAGTACTGGCACCGGGTGGTCGCCGACGACGCCGTGCAGAGCGAGGGCGCCGCGAACTTCCTGGTGAACTCGGTGAAGGCGAAGAAGCTCTTCACGGTGTCCGACAAGCAGGCCTACGGCGAGGGGCTCGCCGGCGCCATCGCGAAGGCGGCCTCCGCCAAGGGCGTGCAGGTCCAGTCGGACGGCGTGGACGACAAGGCGACGGACTACTCCTCCACCGTCAACAAGATCAACCAGTTCAAGCCCGACGCGGTCTACTTCGGTGGCTACTACGCGGTCGCTGGACGGCTCTTCAAGCAGCTGCGCGAGGCCGGCTACCAGGGCAAGATGATGTCGGGCGACGGCTCGCTCGCCGCCGGGCTGATCGAGGGCGCGGGCGAGAAGAACGCGCAGAAGGCGCTGCTGAGCTGCGGCTGCCTCATCGACGCCGAGGGCAAGACCAACGAGAAGGCCAAGAAGTTCGCCACGGACTACCAGGCGAAGTTCGGGGCCGAGGTCGCGATCTACTCGACGGAGGGCTTCGACGCGGCGACGGCGTTCATCGAGGCCGTCAAGGCCGGCAAGACCACGCCCGAGGACATCAACGCCTACCTGAAGAGCATCGACGTCCAGGGTCTCGGCAAGCAGATCAAGTTCGACGACAAGGGCGAGCTCGCGGCCAAGGACATCTTCATCTACGAGGTCCAGGGCAACAAGCTGCCGCTGCTCGGCAACAGCAACGAAGCAAAGGTCTCGTAGGCGTCACCACGCCTGGACTGACCTGACCGTCCCCCGTTCCGGGGGCCTCTGATGGCGCGGGAGCGGGAGCGCTACAGCGCTCCCGCTCCTTTGACGAAGGCGACCGAAGGTGCTCGACGACTTCATCAATCAATTCTGGCCGTCGACCGTGGACGGGCTGGCGCTGGGTGCGATCTACGCACTCCTGGCGCTCGGCTACACCATGGTCTACGGCGTGCTCCGGCTGATCAATTTCGCGCATGCCGACATCTTCATGGTCGGCACGTTCGCCGCGCTGTGGACGGCCCGCGGGATCGGCGCCGACGACGTGGGCGGGATCGCGCTCATCGGCGTGGTGGTGCTGATGGCCGTCGTGGCGGGCGCGGTGGCGGGCGGCGGCGCGATGCTGCTGGAAGTGACCGCCTACCGGCCCTTGCGCAAGAAGGGCGCGTCACGGCTGGCGGCGCTGATCTCCGCGATCGGCGCGTCGATCTTCATCCAGCAGCTGATGGGCACGGTGGTGATCCATCGGGTCTTCGGCACCTCGAAGGAGGGCGGCAAGCTCGACGTCAACGAGCACTTCAAAGAGCTGACGGCCGTGGTGGACGCCGGTCCGATCCTGATCCGCAACGATCAGCTGATCGTCTTCGTCGGCGCGGTGGCGATGATGATCGCGCTGGACCAGTTCGTGAACCGGACCAAGCTCGGCCGCGGCATCCGCTCGACCGCGCAGGACCCGGAGACCGCGGTGCTGATGGGCGTCAACATCGACCGGGTGGTGCAGGTGACCTTCCTCGTCGGCGGCATCATGGCGGGCGTCGCCGCGGCGCTGTACTTCCTGCGGTTCGAGACGACGAACTACTTCACCGGGTTCCTGCTCGGCATCAAGGCGTTCACCGCGGCGGTGCTCGGCGGCATCGGCAACATCCGCGGCGCCCTGGCCGGCGGCTTCACGCTGGGGTTGCTGGAGATGTACGGCTCAAGCATCTTCGGGTCGGAATGGCGTGACGTCGTCGCGTTCACCTTGCTGATCCTGGTCCTGATGTTCCGTCCCACCGGCATTCTCGGTGAGTCCCTCCAGCAGGCGCGCGCATGAACCTCACAAAGAACGGAAACGGAAAGAGCGGCCTCGCCGGGGCCCGCGACATGCTCTCGTTGGATCCGCTCCGCAACGCGTGGGCGGGCGCCCCGCCCGTGGTGCGCTGGATCGTCTACGGCCTCCTGATCATCGGCGGCGTCCTGCTCCCGAGCGAGTCCATCGGCAGCTTCATGGCGCCGAGCGGCTCCGACTGGGCGTCGATGCTGAGCACCCAGATCGCGATCTACGTGCTCCTGGCGATCGGCCTGAACGTGGTGGTCGGCATGGCCGGCCTGCTCGACCTCGGCTACGTGGCGTTCTACGCGGTGGGCGCCTACACGATGGCCATCTTCGCCACCAAGTACAACTGGACCTTCTGGGAATCGCTCGTCCTGGCGATCCTGTTCTCCGCGCTGGCCGGCGTGATCCTGGGCGCGCCGACGCTGCGGCTGCGCGGCGACTATCTGGCGATCGTCACGCTCGGCTTCGGTGAGATCGTCAAGCGGACGGCGAACAACAGCGAGTACGTGAACGGGCCCCGCGGCGTGCAGGGCATCCCGCACCCGCCGTCGCTCTCGGAATTCGAGATCATGGGCGTGCAGCCGCTGAAGTACGGGCTCCTGGACTCCCGGCCGTACTACTACCTGCTGCTCGTGTTCATCATCATCGCGATCATCTTCGTGAAGCGGCTGGAGAACTCGCGGGTCGGCCGCGCGTGGGTGTCGATCCGCGAGGACGAGGACGCCGCCGAGCTGATGGGCGTGCCGACGTTCAAGTTCAAGCTGGCGGCGTTCGCGATCGGCGCCGCGATCGGCGGCAGCGGCGGCGTGGTGTTCGCCTCGCAGCAGACGTCGATCACCCCGCTGAACTTCGAGTTCCTCGTGTCGGCGCTGATCCTGGCCGGCGTGGTGCTGGGCGGCTCGGGCAACCTCCCGGGCGTCATGCTCGGCGCCGCGGTGCTGGCCTGGCTGCCCGAGCGCTTCCGGTTCCTGTCCGACTACCGGATGCTGATCTTCGGTGCCGCGCTGGTGGTCATGATGATCTTCCGTCCGGAGGGGCTGTGGCCGTCCCGGCAGCGGAAGGCCGAACTGGCCGAGGGCACCGGCGGTATGGGCAGTATGGGAGCCGAGGTGGCCGGACCGGACAAGCCCGACTTCGGCCCCGGAGAGACGCTGGAGGAGGGCAAGTGAGCGGGACGAAGGACGCCACGCCCGTCCTTGAGCTGCGCGACGTCGTGATGCGGTTCGGCGGCGTGGTCGCGCTCAACAAGGTGAACCTCACGGTCACCGAAGGCGAGATCTTCGCGCTGATCGGCCCGAACGGGGCCGGGAAGACGACGGTGTTCAACGTGACCACCGGCGTGTACCGGCCGTCCGAGGGGCGGGTGATCTTCCGCGGGAAGCGCATCGACGGGAAGAAGCGGTACGTCGTCACGAAGCTGGGCGTGGCGCGGACGTTCCAGAACGTCCGCCTGTTCCACAACATGACGGCGGTCGAGAACGTCCTCGTCGGCACCGACGCGCACCACCGCACCGGGTTCGTCGCCGCGGCCCTGGGCCTGCCCTGGCACCGCCGCGAGGAGCGCTCCGGCAGGGAGCGCGCCCGCGAGCTGCTGGAGCTGGTCGGCATCCCGCACCGCGGCGAGGAGGCGGCGAAGAACCTCCCGTACGGCGACCAGCGGCGGCTGGAGATCGCGCGGGCGCTCGCGACCGAGCCGAAGCTGCTGCTGCTCGACGAGCCCGCCGCGGGGATGAACCCCGCGGAGAAGGTCGCGCTGCAGGACCTGATCCGCAGGATCCGCGACACCGGGGTGACCGTCCTGCTCATCGAGCACGACATGAGCCTGGTGATGGGGATCAGCGACCGGATCGCGGTGCTGGACTTCGGCCAGAAGATCGCCGACGGCCTCCCGGCCGAGGTGCAGAACGACCCGCGGGTCATCGAGGCGTATCTGGGGGCACCGGCCGATGCTTCTTGAGATCGACGACATCCACGTCCACTACGGGAAGATCGCGGCGTTGAAGGGCATCTCGGTGTCCGTCGACCAGGGCGAGATCGTCACGCTGATCGGCGCGAACGGCGCCGGGAAGACGACCACGCTCAAGACGATCTCGGGGCTGCGCAACCTGTCGTCGGGCGCGGTGCGCTTCGACGGCAAGGACATCAGCCGGATGCCCGGGCACAAGCGCGTCCTCGCGGGCATCGGGCAGGCCCCTGAGGGGCGCGGCATCTTCCCCGGCATGACGGTGGAGGAGAACCTCCTGATGGGCGCCTACGCCCGCAAGGACAGCGCGGCCAAGGAGCTGGCGGAGGCGTACGAGCTGTTCCCGCGGCTGGCCGAGCGCCGGTCGCAGGCGGGCGGCACGATGTCCGGCGGCGAGCAGCAGATGCTCGCGATCGGGCGGGCGCTGATGGCCAAGCCGAAGGTGCTCCTGCTGGACGAGCCGTCCATGGGCCTCGCGCCGATGCTCGTGCAGCAGATCTTCTCGATCATCGTGGAGATCAACCGGCGCGGCACGACGGTGCTGCTGGTGGAGCAGAACGCCCAGCAGGCGCTGCAGATCGCGCACCGCGCCTACGTGCTGGAGACGGGCCGGGTCGTGAAGGCGGCGCCCGCGGGCGAGCTGCTCGACGACCCGCAGGTCCGCGCGGCCTACCTGGGCGGCGCGTCGGGCGACGACCTGACCGGGGCGTCGGACGTCCAGTCGGTGGATGCCGCCGGGACCTCGGGCACCGCCGAGGCCGCGGACGACTCCGAGGAGGGGACGTCCCGGTAAGCGGCTCTCAGGCTGCGTGACGCGCCCGTCCAGGTCCGGTTCGCCGGGGCTTGGGCGGGCGCGCCGCGTCGGGCGTCCTGAGTGCCCTGAGAGACGCCTGAGCCCCTGGCCGGGACGGTCAGGGGAGCGCGATCTCGGCGGGCGCGGGATCGCGGACGGCCCCCACCGGCGGCGACCCGTACAGCCGGACGGCCTTGACCTTCGCCCCGCGCGGCACGTCGAACCAGACGTCGAACTCGGCGCGCATGAACGAGCCGACCGACAGCCGCTCCGGCTGCCGCTTGATCATGGTGGCGTTGACGTCGGGGGAGTGGGCCCTGCCGTCGGTGGTGACGAGCCGCTGCTTCCAGGTGTCGAAGACCTGGATGTCGCGGCCGGTGTTGACGGCGAGGATCCGGATCCGGGTGAACGTGCCCTGGGACTCCATCGCCGCGTGCGTGCCCATCACCTCGGTCATGCCCTCGCGGAAGCCGATGACGGTGAACGTCATGTCGGCGCTGCGCCCGGTCTTGCCCTCCGGCACGGACTCGCCCTCGCGGACCCTCTCGGCGGGGATGCTGTAGGACGGCGTCGCCGTGGCCTTCCCGGAGCCGGCGGACCCCGCGAACGCGACGGCGCCGGCGAGCGCCGCGGCGGCGGCGATCGTGAGGGGGACCCGTGGACGCAGGCGCATGCTCGGAACGTACGGCCGATCATGCCCCGAGGTGAACGGCCCGGCGCGATTCGCAACCCAACTGCAACCAGTGATGGCCGAACACCGGTGTCGCCGAGCCGGGGTGCCAGGGCCCGGGCATGCGTTGACCCGGGATCACCTTTGGGGCCGTACGAACCTTCCCCGGGCGCGTACGTTGTCTACTCGGTGATCCCGGGCCGTTCCGATCCACGCTACAGACCCGGGGCCGCGCATCGCAAAGGAAGCCGGCCCCGAGATCATCCGCCCGGCGCGTCGCGGAGCATGCAGGTGAGGCGGGCGGTGCAGACCCGCCGGCCGTCCCCGTCGGTGATCACGATGTCGTAGGTGGCGAGCGTCCGCCCGCCGTGGACGCGGGTCGCCACCCCCGTCACGTGCCCCTCGGTGGCCGACCGGTGATGGGTGGCGTTGATCTCGATGCCGACGGCGATGCGGCCTTCGCCCGCGTGCAGCGCGGAGCCGACGGACCCGAGCGTCTCGGCCAGGACGCAGGAGGCCCCGCCGTGCAGCAGCCCGTACGGCTGGGTGTTCCCCTTGACGGGCATCCGCCCCACGACACGCTCGGGAGACGCCTCAAGGAACTCCACGCCCATGGCCTTGGCCAAGTCGCCCTGCGCGCCTTCGGGAAAGATGATTTCCGCACCCCCGCTGTCAGTCACTTCACCCTCCGCAAAACTGTCGTCGACGCAGACTAGAGTCCTGGTGTGGCGACGAAAGCAGCGACCCCTGACAAGCGTGACCGGCTTCTCCTGCTCGACGGGCACTCCCTGGCCTACCGGGCGTTCTTCGCGTTGCCCGTGGAGAACTTCTCCACCACCGACGGGCAGCCGACCAACGCCGTGTACGGCTTCACCTCGATGCTCATCAACGTCCTGCGCGACGAGCAGCCGACCCACATCGCCGTGGCGTTCGACCGCTCCGAGCCGACGTTCCGGCACGAGCAGTACGTCGAGTACAAGGCGGGGCGGCAGAAGACGCCGGACGAGTTCCGCAGCCAGGTCAGCCTGATCTTCGAGGTCCTCGACGCGCTGCGCATCCCGCGCATGTCCGTCGCCGGGTTCGAGGCGGACGACATCATCGCCACCCTGGCCGTCCAGGCCGTGGACGCGGGCATGGAGACCCTCATCGTTACCGGCGACCGGGACGCGTTCCAGCTCGTCAACGACGACGTCACGATCCTGTACCCGGTCCGCGGGGTCTCCGAGCTGTCCCGGATGGACCCGGCCGCCGTCGAGGCCCGCTACGGCGTGCCGCCCGTCCGGTACCGGGAGCTGGCCGCGCTGGTCGGGGAGAGCAGCGACAACCTGCCCGGCGTGCCCGGCGTCGGCCCGAAGACCGCCGCCAAGTGGCTCCTCAAGTACGGCGACCTCGACACCCTCGTCGCCCGCGTCGACGAGATCAAGGGCAAGGCCGGCGACAGCCTCCGCGAGCACCTCGCCGGGGTCCTGCGCAACCACCAGATCAACAAGCTCGACACCGAGGTCGGCCTTGAGCTGACGCCGCCGCAGCTGACCATGGGCCAGTGGGACCGCGAGGAGATCCACACCCTGTTCGACTCGCTGCAGTTCCGCGTCCTGCGCGAGCGCCTGTACTCCACGATCTCCGCCGCCGAGCCCGAGGCCGACGAGGGCTTCGACGTCCAGCTGGACGCCCTGGAGCCCGGCGCGCTCGGCGCCTGGCTGGACGCCAACGCCGGCGACCGGCTCGGCATCGCCGTCACCGGCACGTGGGGCCGCGGCACCGGCGAGATCACCGCGCTGGCGCTGGCGTCCAAGAAGGGCCCGGCCGTGCACCTCGACCCGGCCGAGCTGATCGAGGACGACGAGCGCGCCCTCGCCGCCCACCTCGCCGACGCCGAGCGCCCCAAGGCGATCCACGAGGCGAAGGGCCCGATGCTCGCGCTCGCCGCCCGCGGCCTCGCCCTCGACGGCGTCACCAGCGACACCGCGCTCGCCGCCTACCTCGCGCTCCCCGGCCAGCGGACGTTCGACCTCGCCGACCTCGCGCTGCGCTACCTGCACCGCGAGCTGCGCAGCGAGACCGAGGACACCGGGCAGCTCACCCTCGACGGCTCCGGCGAGGAGGAGGCCGCCGAGGCGCTCGCCGTCCGCGCCCGCGCGGTGACCGAGCTGGCCGACGTCCTCGACAAGGACCTCGACAAGCGCGGCGCCACCCGCCTCCTGCACGAGGTGGAGCTGCCGCTCGTCGGCGTCCTCGCCGGGATGGAGCGCGCCGGGATCGCCGTCGACACCGACCACCTCGCCGGGCTGTCGGCGTCCCTCGGCGGCCAGGTCAAGGAGCAGGAGCAGGCCGCCCACACCGCCGTCGGCCACGAGTTCAACCTCGGGTCGCCGAAGCAGGTGCAGCAGGTCCTGTTCGACGAGCTGAACCTGCCCAAGACCAAGCGCACCAAGACCGGCTACACCACCGACTCCGAGGCCCTCACGAACCTCCTGGAGAAGGAGCCGCACCCCGTCCTGGAGCACATCCTGCGGTGGCGCGAGGTCGCGAAGCTCAAGAGCATCGTCGACTCCCTCATCCCGATGGCCGACGACGCCGGGCGCATCCACACCACGTTCAACCAGATGATCGCCGCCACCGGCCGGCTCTCCTCGACCGACCCGAACCTGCAGAACATCCCCATCCGCACCGCCGAGGGCAGGCAGATCCGCGAGGCGTTCGTCGTCTCCGGCGACTACGAGTCCCTCCTCACCGCCGACTACTCGCAGATCGAGCTGCGGATCATGGCGCACCTGTCTGAGGACGGCGCCCTCCTCGAAGCGTTCGGCTCCGGCGCCGACTTCCACACGATCACCGCGTCCCGCGTGTTCGGCCTCCCGCCCGAGCAGATCGACTCCGAGCTGCGCGCCCGCATCAAGGCCATGAACTACGGCCTCGCCTACGGCCTGTCCGCCTACGGGCTCTCCCAGCAGCTCCGGATCTCCCCGGACGAGGCCCGCGGCCTCATGGAGGAGTACTTCGAGCAGTTCGGCGGCGTCCGCGACTACCTCCGCGACATCGTCGCCAAGGCCCGCCAGGACGGCTACACCGAGACCATCCTCGGCCGCCGCCGCTACCTGCCCGACCTCAACTCCGACAACCGCCAGCGCCGCGAGATGGCCGAGCGCATGGCCCTCAACGCCCCCATCCAGGGCTCCGCCGCCGACATCATCAAGGTCGCCAGCCTCAACGTCGACCGCGCCCTCCGCGCCGCGGGCCTGACGTCCCGGATGCTCCTCCAGGTCCACGACGAACTCGTCTTCGAGGTCGCCCCCGGCGAGCTCGACGAGCTCAAGACCCTGGTCAGCACCGAAATGGCCGGCGCCTACGACCTCCGCGCCCCGCTGAGCGTCTCCATGGGCACCGGCCAAACCTGGCAAGAAGCGGCGCACTAGTTTTTGGCATTTCTCTCCTCCTTCGGCCCTGGTGGGCCTCCATCGTCGAGAAACACGGGCGATCGCTGCATCGCTTCGTCTCGCCTGGCGGCTCGCTGCGCGATCAGGTTTCTCGCAAGCTCGAAACCTGCCTTCGGACGCGATCGCGGCTGTTGAGGTTGTTGGGCGGTTGCTGCGATGGCTGAGGTCGCCGTAGTAGGTGGCTGAGGTCGGTGCGTCGTGGCGGGGCCACAGGCGTCCCTGTCGTGGTTCGTGTTCGTTCTGAGGGCGCTTTTTGCTGGGTAAAAGCGACTTGGGGGGATGCGGGGCGGGGA
>NZ_SMJX01000566.1 GCF_004348535.1 Actinomadura sp. KC216 | reverse complement strand
TTACTGAAGCGGTCTCCGGGCCTCGTCCGGCGACGTCGAGGCAGGTCTCAGTCGGCGCCGGAGCGGGCCTTCGGGAAGCGAAGCCGTGCGAACTCCCAGGGTTTTCCCAGAATTCGGCACGGACTTCTACCAGTCACCACCGATTGGATGGGCGCCATGCGAACCAACCGCAAGACGATCGCGGCCGGAGTGGGCGCCGCCGGTGTCCTCGGGCTCGGCCTGTACCTGGCCGTCCCCGCGGCCGCCGCGAACCCGTCCCCGTCCCCGTCGTCCGGAAAGACGACGACACACACGGACGACGGCCCCCGAGGCAAGTGGCACGACCGCAAGGGCCACCCGGGCAAGCGGCACCCCCACCGGCATGCCCGCCCCTTCCGCGGCGTCCACGGCGAGGCCACCGTCCGCCGCAAGGACGGCTTCCACCTCGCGACCTGGCAGCGCGGCAAGATCACCGCCCTGTCGGCCACGACCCTCACGGTCCGCAGCGACGACGGCGTCTCCTGGACGTGGACGGCCAACGCGAACACTCGCGTCCGCAAGAACGCCGAGAAGTCGACGCTGAAGGCGCTCGCGACCGGCGACCAGGTTCTCGTGGCGGGCGAGCGGTCCGGCGACACCCGCGACGCACGGCTGGTCCACGTCCCCAAGCCGCGCTAGGGCGGGTACGGTCGGAGCCACGGCCAGGGCATACGGCACGATCTGCGGGAGCCGATGAGCGAGAACCGGCGGGTGCTCGTCGTGGACGACGAGCCCAACATCCGCGACCTGATCGACGTCGCGCTGCGCTTCCACGGCTTCGCGACCGTCACCGCGGGCACCGGCGAGGAGGCGCTGCGCGCGGCGGGCGAGGAGCGTCCCGACCTGGTGCTCCTGGACGTCATGCTGCCCGACCTCGACGGCTTCGAGGTGTGCCGGAGGCTGCGCGCGGGCGGCGACCAGGTCCCGGTGATCTTCCTGACGGCGCGGGACACCCCGTCCGACACGGTCACCGGACTCACGCTCGGCGGTGACGACTATGTCACCAAGCCGTTCTCGATCGAGGCGCTGATAGCCCGCGTGCGAGCCGTCCTGCGCCGCGCAACCCCACCGCCCACTTCCTCCTCCGAGACCGGCGTATTGCGCGTCGCCGATCTGGAACTGGACGAGGCGCACTGGCGCGTCCGCCGCGGCGGCGTCGACGTGGACCTCTCGCCGACCGAGTTCCGCCTCCTCGCCTACCTGATGCGGAACGCGGGGATGGTGCTGTCGCGGACGCAGCTCCTCGCGGGCGTCTGGGGCTGGGACCACGGAAACCCGCAGGTCGTCGAGACCTACATCAGCTACCTGCGCCGCAAGCTCGACCCGCTCGGCACGCCGCTCATCCACACCCAGCGCGGCGTGGGCTACGCGCTGCGGCCATGACGCTCAACGCGCGGCTGCTCACCGGCCTGCTCGCCGTCACCTTCACCGGCCTGGCGATCATGGGCCTGGTCAGCGCGCTCGTCCTGCGCGGGTACCTGATGCACCGGGTGGACGAGCAACTCCAGGCCACCCGCGACCGCGCCGTCCCCCGCCTCCTGCGGCCCGGCCTCCCCGAACAGGGCGTCGCCCCGGCCCGCTTCGTCGTGCTGGCCATCGGACCGGCCGGACGGGTCAACGTCCTCAGCGGCGACCAGCCGTCCCCCACCCGCGCCATAGCCGAGGTCGAGAAACTCGGCTGGGAAGAACTCTCGAACCGCGCCCGCACCCTGGAGCCGTTCTCCCTCCCCGGCCTGCGCGCCGTCGCACGCCCCTGGCGGAACGGCATCGTCGTCGTCGCGTCCCCACTTGACGAGATCCATTCGGCGGTGCGCAACCTCGTCCTGTCCGAGATCGCCACGGGATCGCTCCTCCTCGCCGCCCTGATCGTGCTCGGCCGCCGCCTGATCGGCCGCGGCCTCCTGCCGCTCGACCGGATGGCCGCCACCGCGCACGCCATCACCGCAGGCGGCGACCTGCGCGCCCGCATGCCGGATCCCGGCGTCCGCACCGAGACCGCCCGGCTCGCCGCCGCGATCAACGTGATGCTGGAGCGGATCGAGCAGGCGTTCCGGGCCCGGAGCCGCTCCGAGGCCCGCGTCCGCGAGTTCGCCGCCGACGCCTCGCACGAGCTGCGCACCCCGCTGACGACCATCCAGGGCTACGCGGAGCTGTACCGGCACGGCGCCCTCGGCCCGGACGAGCTCCCCGACGTCATGCGCCGCATCGAGGACGAGGCGAGCCGCATGAACACACTGGTCACCGACCTCCTGGAACTCGCCCGCCTGGACCGCGAGGCGTCCCTGAACCCGGCCCCGACAGACCTGGTCCCTCTGGCCCGCGACGCCATAGCGGACGCAACGGCCTCCGCCCACGACCACCCCCTGACCCTCGACGCCCCCGACCCCCTGATCGCGACCGTCG
>NZ_SMJX01000565.1 GCF_004348535.1 Actinomadura sp. KC216 | reverse complement strand
CCGCCTTCACCTCCCGCACCCTCCGCACCTTCCGCCCCGGAGCCGTCTGGCCCGGAGCCGTTGAGCCCGCTGCCCCGGAGGCGACCGACCCCTCGCAAACGTCCCGCCAAACGCGGTTCGGCCCGCACGTTCCGCCGCGTGACCGCCCTGCTCGTCACCGCCGCGATCATCGCGACCGGCGGCGCCAACGTGCCGGACCCCGGCGGGCCCGGCTGGGCGAGCCCCGGGCTGATCGGCGGGGGCGGCTGGCCGTTCGCGGGCGCCCCGCTGACCCCGGACGAGGCCGCCGGGGCGTCCTACCTGCCGGACAGCTCGGTCGTGCGGCTCGCGGACGGGCGCGTCCGGCTCATCCCGTCCGGCGGTGAGGCGCCCATCACGGTCGAGGCGTCCGACCCGAGGGTCGACCAGGCGATCCGGTCCGACAGCGCCTGGCTGGCGCAGGGCGTCGTCCCGACTGGCGGGGCGGCCCCGGCCGCGGCGACGGGCCCCGCGCTCGGGCAGCACGAGGACTACCGCGACATGGCCGCCCGCGCCCTGCTCGACCTGCGGCTCCTCACCCGCCCGAACGGCGCGTCCCTCGCGTCCTGGTACACGAAGTGGCGGTACTGCTGGCCGCGCGACTCCGCGTTCGCCGTCGCCGCGTTCACCGCGACCGGGCACCCGTCCGAGGCCCGCCGCGTCCTGCGCTTCCTCGCCCGCGCCCAGCACGGCAACGGCATGTGGGCCGCCCGCTACAACCCCGACGGGACGGCGGTCACCGACGGCCGGGCTCCGCAGCTCGACTCGGTCGGCTGGGTGCTGTGGGCGACGTGGTTCTACCGCGCCCAGATGCAGTCGTCGTCCGGCGAACTGCGCGATCTGTGGCCCATGGTCCGGCGCGGCGCGGACCACCTCGCCCGGTCGCTGGACGCCGAGGGCCTGCCGCCCGCCTCGTCCGACTACTGGGAGCGCGACCACCGCCGCGAGGAGGACCCGCGCCGTCCCACCCTGGGGGTCGTCGCGCCGGTGCTGGCGGGCCTGCGCTCCGCGGCGGACCTCGCCCGGGCCCGCGGCGAGAACGGCAAGGCGGCCGAATGGCGGCGCGCCGCCCAACGCGTATCGGACGCGGTCGCCCGGCAGTTCGCGCCCTACGGCTACCCGCGCTCGCCCATCCGCGGCGGCCTGATGGACACCTCGGTGACGTTCCTCGCCCCGCCGTTCGCGCAGATCGACGACGGCGTGACCGCCGCGATCGCCGACGCCCAGCGCAAGCAGGCGCTGCCGAACGGCGGCGTCCTGCCGGGCGAACGCTGGTCCGGCACCCCCGACGTCGCCTGGACACCGGAGACGGCCCTGTTCGGCCTCAACGCCGCCACCTCCGGCCGCACCACCGAGGCGATCGGCCGCCTCGACTGGCTCGCCGCGCACCGCCCGACTTTGGGCGTCCTGCCGGAGAAGGTCGGCCCGACCGGCAAGCAGGCGGGCCCGGCCCCGCTCGGCTGGACGGCGTCGCTCGTCCTGCTGACCCTCTCCGCTCTGGAGAAGCCGCTGCCCATCCCGCCCAGCGGATGACGCTGATCAGCCGACCTGCTCGAACCCGAGCTTGACGACCAGCGCCGTCACCACGCACAACAGGACCGCCCGGACGAACCCGGCCCCCCGGTTGATGGCCATGCGCGCACCGATCTGGGCGCCCGCGATGTTGCAGACGCCCATGGCGATGCCGATCGTCCACAGCACATGCCCCTGAACCGCGAAGACGACCAGCGCCCCCAGGTTGGTGCCCGCATTGATGATCTTCGCCGTCGCAGACGCGTTGACGAAGTCCATGCCCAACAACACGGTGAACGCGACCACCAGGAACGTCCCGGTACCGGGCCCGACGAGCCCGTCATAGAAGGCGATCGCCACACCGGGAACCAGTACCGCCGCCGCGACCCGCCGCCGCGTCCGCAGCACCGGCTCCGACACCCGTCCGAGATCCGGCTTCACCACCACGCCCGCGGCGACGACCAGCAGAACGACCATGATGACGGGCTTGAGGACGTCCGAGGAGATGGCAGCAGCACACAGCGCACCGCCCGCCGCACAACACACCGCAACCCCCGCCGCCGCCAACGCGACCGGCCGATCCGGCTTGGCCCGCCGCGCATAGGTGACCGCGGCCGACGAGACCCCCATGATCGAGCCGAGCTTGTTGGTGGCCAGCGCGGTCGCCACCGGCTGACCGGGATTGACCAGCAGCAACGCGGGCAACTGGATCAGCCCGCCGCCTCCGACCACCGCATCGACCCACCCAGCCGCCACAGCGGCCAGCAACAGCACGAGCACATGCTCAACCTGCAACCGAGCGCCCGGGAGGTAAGGAGTAAACGAAAGAAACAAATTACCCCGGCGTGTCACCCCCACCGACCACCAGCCCCGCAATCAACCGCCGAAGCCGCCAGACATC
>NZ_SMJX01000564.1 GCF_004348535.1 Actinomadura sp. KC216 | reverse complement strand
GGGTGAGGCGGGCGGTTCCCAGGATCGGGGTGACCGCGACCCCGGTGCCTATCGCGGCCATGAGCACGACCGCCACCGGCAGGACGCCGGCTCAGGCGGGGTCTGGTGCCGATCGGGGGCTCTGCTGTCAGGTGGTCCGAGCCGGGACACCGAACCGGTCCGGCCGGTGCGCCGGGCTCGTCCGTTGACGCGAGACGTGTGTGAGGTCGGCATGACTCCCCCTCTCGGGGGCGAGCCGGTGTGACGGATCAACCCCTCAGAACGGGGAGCTCGCCGATTGCCGGATACTTTGATTCTACCCGAATAATTACGAATTTGCGGGACCAATAAGAAAACTACAAGGGCGGGTTGTTCGCATCCCTGGGAGCCTCGGCGCGGAGCCTGAGAAACTCCGTTCCCCTCTACCGAGTTCCGGGCGAGGGGACGGTCATCAGCGCGAGTGATGGCGTGTGCTCGGATTGGCAGTGTCCCCCGCCGGCCGATCAGGCTTGGCTGAGAGTGGCCGGTGACCGCCTGGGAAGGCTGAGCCGGTTCTCCAGGGCCGTCCGCTCCTCCCCGGGTCGGACGGCCCTGGATCCACGGCCCGCGCGCCCGCGACCTCATTTCCGATGCCCGTCAATGATTCCCGTGAATATTGAAGCGATTTCGTTCAAGGTTTTCGACATCTGCCCTCGATCAAAGACCGCACCGGCGGACAGGTGTTCAGCGAACTGATTCCATCCTCGTCCGGCCGGCCCGGCCTCGTGGCGGTCACGTTCGGCTGCTCAGCGCCCGCAACGCGTCCGCCGACGCCGGATGCAAGGGGAGGACGTCGTCGATGCCGGTGAGGCGAAGGACGCAGTCGACCCGTCCCGTGGCTCCGGCCAGAGTCAGCGGCAGCCGCTGTTTCTGGGCGTGTTTGAACGCTTTGACCAGGGCCGTGATGCCGCTGGCGTCGCAGAACCTGACGCGCGTGAGGTCGACGACCACGCCGCTGCTCGGTGCGGCCCCGGTGCGGACGGTGGAGGCGCCGGTGATCACGGCGCTGAGCTGGACGGTCAGCCAGCCGCTGTTGGAGATGTCGATCTCCCCGGCGAGTGCCAGCAACATCGCCGTCGCCCCGGCGCCGCAGTCGACGTCCGTCCGCCGAAGCCCGATGTGCGCCCGGGTTCGAGCGTGGTCGTCCGGTGCGCTGCCTTGCCACGTCCACGTCACCGGCCGGACGAAGGGTCGGGGCGATGATCCGAACGCAGTCACGGCAACCACTTCCCTGGAGCGTGCGCACCTGCGCCGCCAGGGTCTGGAGCGGCCTTCAGACGACTCTGTCGTCGCACGCAGCATAAGCCGCGCACGGCCTGCGGTCTAATCCCGCGACCGGTTCAATGCGGTGTGAGCGGGCGTTGCCGCCGCCTCGGCGATGTCCACCGGTTCACGGCGCCTGGCCGGGCGCGGCGGGAAGGCCGCTCGGCTGCAGGTCGCCCCGCGTGATCGCGACGGCGACATCGGTGAGCTTGCGATTGTGTTCGCGGGCGTACCGGCGCATCACGGTGAACGCCTGGTCGACCGATACCTGGGCGCGTTCGGCGATCATCCCCTTGGCCTGTTCGATCAATATCCGGGTGTTCAACGCCGTCTGCAGTTGCTGGGACAGCAGCGCCTGCTCACGTGCCGCGCGTTCGCCGATCAACCCGATCGTGGCGATGTCGGCGAACCCCTGCCCCAGGGCGGCGCTTTCGGGCTCCAAGGCACCGGGCGTGTTCTGGAAGAGGTTCAGGGCACCGATGACCTGGTCGCGCAACCGCATCGGCAGGGAGTGGACGGAAGCGAAACCCCGGCGCAGCGCGACCTCGGCGAACGCCGGCCACCGGTCACGGTCAGCCGCCAGATCGGCGGAGGCGACCGGCCGGCCGGTGGAATGACACTCCAGGCAGGGGCCTTCGTCGTGCTCGAGCTGGAACACCTCCAGCAGCCGGGCCTGCTCGGAGGAGGCGGCGACCAATCGCAGCCCGCCGGACTGATCGGTCAGAACCAGGCCCGCCTGATCGACCTCCAGCAATTGCACGCATCTCTCGGTGAGGAGATGCAGGAACTCGATCACGTCGAAATCGGCCACCAGCGTGTCCGCCAACTCCACGAACACCCGTGTCAACAACTGCTCACGCGCCATTGTGCTCCCTTCCTTCTGATCGGCCCCTCACATCGGCCCGCAGCGACCGTCTCACTCATCGGACTCGCTGTCTCCGCCACCCTCGGACTCGTCTCCGCCACCCTCGGACTCGTCTCTGCCCTCGGACTCGTCTCCGCCCTCGGGCGCGAAGCGCAGGACGCGGTCCAGCACCTGCTGAGCGACCTCTGGCAGGCTCGTGCCGCTGGCGAACGCGTGCGCCCGCAACCGAACCAGCGCCTCGTCCAGCCCCGCGCCCAACTGGACCGCGACCATGCCGGTGGCCTGGTACACCTCCGCCC
>NZ_SMJX01000563.1 GCF_004348535.1 Actinomadura sp. KC216 | reverse complement strand
AACCAGGACTCGCGGCCGGTGACCATCGCCCTGGCCGGCCGCGGAGCCCGGCTCAGGGCGCGGTCGGCCGGCGCCTGGATCTGGACGCCACCCGGGCGTCGATGACATCCGGCGCGGCGGCGTGCGCGAGGAACGGTACGCGGGTGCGCCAGAGGGTCGTCTGGCGCACCCCGCCTACATCGGCCCCCTCTTCCCTGCCGCTAACAGGGTCACTTGCGTGTTCGAGGGGGCTCCCATCTGCGCTGCCCCCCGAACAATCGATCTGCCCAAGCCGCGGACCAGGCCAGGGGCCGGGTGGTGCCCGGCGAGCATGGCCCGGGGACAAAAGGGATCAGATCGTGCATTTAAGGGGACGGCCATCCAATTAAAGCCAACATCCAGTCCGGTGTCAGCGACCCTCGCCACACTGAACAAGGCTATACAAGACTGAACACTAAGGACGTTTCCGCAGGTTGTCGCAGTGTTTACTGACTAAATCAACTTGTAAGGGACGAGGGCCACAAAGAGCAAGGATTCCGTTCGGGATCTGGCATTCTTGGCTCACCGGGCGTCGATGATCCGAGCCGCTAACCCGGGTCGCTGGCTGCGCACAACCCCGCGCGCAGCGCTCGTCGGACCTCCCATCTCGCTGTTCCTGATCAAGAAAGAGGAGATCAATGCTGATCTTTGACGATGCGGCGTGCCCGGGTGCGGGCACTCGCGCCGACGGCATCGCTTCCGCTTCCCTTGGAGCGTGCCCCGGAGCTCGGGCTGGCAGGTGATCTGTACGGCCCGGTCTCTCCGTCACGCCACCGATATGCAACTGCGAGGACGCGCACGCAAGTCAACCGAAGTCGAGATCGCGCGGGTGAGGGAGCACCTCACCGAGCACTTCGGTGCGGACGGCTCGCCGAGCGAGAAGCTGCGAGGGCTCATCTACTGCGTTCGGCGCCGTAAGCGTTCCGGCTTCGAGCAGACAGTGATCGCCGAACGGGCCAAGCTCACCTTGGGCAGGGTGCAGCAGGTGCTCGCCGGCGACTACACCCGCGTTTCCTGGGACGCCGTCGCGGCGGTGCTCCTGGTCCTGGACGCCGACCCGGCGGACCTCAGCGTCGCGGGAGAGCTGTACGAGCAGATCAGCTCCCCCGGCTCCCCCTGGTCCGGGGGGCCGCGCGGCCCGCGCGGTGCCGCCGTCCCGGTCCGGCTACCGGCCACCCTGCTGACCCTCGGGGTCTCCAGCCCGGGTGTCACCAGCTTCTGGATCGCTCTGCCGCCCCCCACCAGCGCGGGCGACACCGGCGCCGGCGGCCGGCGGCACACGCTGAGCATCCCCGCCGCCGACCAGCCCGTCAGGAAAGACCGCACAGAGGAGGACATCGAAACGATCGACCCGATGGGTGTTCAGACGGTCGCCGAGTTCACCCAGGCCCTGGAGCTCTTCAACCTCACGCACGGAGAGAGATCGCTGCGCGAGATCGTCAAGCACTGCTCGGACGTGAACACCGAGCTCACGGCGGAGACGGGGCTGGAGATCCACCCCTACAGCACGGGGTCCTACTCCAACCTGATCCGCGACGGGAAGAAGGGCAAGCTCTCCAAGAAGGATCTCGTCCTGTCCTACCTGGCCGGCTGCGGCGCCACACGCGCGGAACTGGACGTCTGGGCCAAGGCCTACGTCCGGCTGAGGACCCTCATCACGAGATCCGGTGATCAACAGTAGCGCGGGCCGGTCGCCGACCGGGTTCACCCCGCGCTCCCGCAGTCCGCCGGCGACGGCGGCGGACGGGCCACTTGCGCCCTACCACAGACAGCAAGAGCCCTTCCGCCGCCAGGCGATGCCCCGCTGCTACAGGGGCGCCGCCTCTCCATCACCAGACACGCCACCACCTGATCAGAAAGGCGCATGTCCGCATGCCCAGCCTAGAGAATCCCCGCAACAACGGCGAGCAGCCCGTCCACAGCTTGCGCTGGCGTAAGAGCCGCGCTTGCGACGGCAACGAAAGCTGCGTCGAGACCGCTCGCCGACCGCACACGATCGCCGTCCGGGACAACGCCGCACCCGTCACCGACCCGGTGCTGGACTTCAGCCCCCGTGAGTGGGAGGCCTTCCTGCAGAAGACCAAGCGCGGGGCCTACGACCTGTGACATGAGGGGCGACGAAACAGGCCTCGACCGCTTCGCCCGGTCGGGGCCTCCCCTTCCCCGCGCGAGCCTGGGCCGTTGTTCGGCGGGATGTGTTCGCGGTGCTGGTGGCGGAGCTGAAGCGGTAACGGCCCTCCTCGGGCATCTGGCGTCGAGCCTCGGTCCTTGTGGGCCGGGGCTCGGTGTGTCGTTTGGCCAGGATGTCCGGGGATGGGGCGTGTTTGTGGCAGTTGCTTGGCGGGATCGGGGTGTGCGGACCGTCGAACCCGCACGGTAGTTAGGTCGTCACAATTAGTGTCGTGGTCTGCGACAAGGTGCGGCCCAGTTCGACCCCCAGGAGTGTGCGTTGCCCGCTGTGTCCCCC
>NZ_SMJX01000562.1 GCF_004348535.1 Actinomadura sp. KC216 | reverse complement strand
GCCAGGACGAACGGGGCCGCCGCCCGTACTGACGGGTCGCTGTCGTTCAGGAGGGTGAGCAGTTTTGGGACGCCGGCCTCCACTGCGGCGCGGGACGCTCGTGCCCAGTCGAGGACTGTGTCGTATTCGGTTTCGTCGTGTTCCTCCAAGTCCCAGATTGAGGTGGCGATGTCCGAGAGAAGTCCCAGAATGCGCGGGCGATGGTGGGTGGCCGGAAGCGAGACCAGCTCGTAGAGCGCGGCGACGGCGGGAACTGTCGCCGGGTAGACCCAGCCTTGGTGGTAAATCGTGCCGGACAGGTTGTGCAGGGCCCGTTCGGCCATTGCCGGATCGTCCGAGGCGACTTGCTCCAGCATTTCGGGCACGGTGACTGCGGTGCCGTAGGCGTGGGTCAGCGCCGTCCAGTCGGCGGTGTGGTGAAAGCGGCCGCCTGTCGGTGGTTGCCTCTGACCGATGTCTTTCATGGTGGGCGCGCGGTCTCTCCGGGGCGGTTGGAGTCGGACGCTGGCCATTGTGCTCCAAGGCGGTCGCGGCGGTCGGGCGGTCCTTGGAGCCTGGATGTAGCCGGAGGGCGGAGCTAGAACCTGTTCTTGTCTGGGGTGGGCTGATCCAGCAGGCTGGGGGCATGGACCTTGTTGCGCTGGAAGAGATCCGCCGGTTGAAGCATCGGTACCTGCGGTGCGTCGACCTGAAGTTGTGGGACGAGTTCGCCGACGTGTTCACCGAAGAGGCCGTTGCGGAGTACGACACGCCGTTGCTCGGCAAGACGCTCAGGCTGGAGGGGCGGGACGCGATCATCGGCTACATGCGGGCGAACCTCGGGCCCGACAAGATTTCCACGCACACCGCGGGCTGCCCGGAGATCGATGTGGACGGTGAGCGCGCGACCGGCATCTGGTCGCTGGACGACACGATCATCATTCCGGAGCACCGCCTGCTCATCCGGGGTGCCGCGTTCTACCACGACGCCTACCGGCGGGGCGCGGACGGGCAGTGGCGCGTCGAACGCACGGGCCACCGCCGGACGTACGAGTACACGGTCTCCCTGGACGACATGCCGAGCCTGAAGTTCACCACCTCCCAGTGACCGGGACGGCGCCGTTGACTCGACATAGAACGGGTTCTAGCGTCTCCGTTTCGATGACGTGCGCTGCATGCCGTTTCTGATCCCAGGAGTGCCCGGTGGCCATCGACCCAGCCGCAAGCCAGCTCGGCCCCGTCGACCATTCCGGGTCGGCGACGCAGTCGTTCGCTGAAGCGGTCCTGGAGGCGGAGCGGATCATTCGGAGCGCGCCGCACGTCACGTCCGACCAGGATCTGGCGGAGGGGCTCGACTACCTGGCGGGCAGCATCAAGGCGTCGTTGCACATGGTGGGCGCCTACCAGCACGAACACCCCTACTTCGCGTCCTCCACCGGGCCCTACACCAAGCTGGGGCTCGACAATCCCGACACGCTGTATTTTCACGCATACCTGCGGGACGACGCCGAATACGTGGTCACCGGGCGGCGCGGCACGACCGCCGATCTGAGCTTCCAGATCATGAACGGCGACTATTCGCCCACCCGGTCGCCCGACAGCCTCACCGCCTTCGACGACCGCGAGCTGGACATCGCGGCGGACGGCACGTTCCGGCTCCGCTTCGGGCCGCCGAGACCGGACGCGGGTCCGGGGTACGTCGCGCTGCCTCCGGGCTCGGCGATGCTGATCGTCCGCGAGGTGTTCAGCGACTGGGAGAACGAGCGGCCGGGCGAGATCCGCATCCATCGCGCCGACACGCTCGGGACGTCGCCGCCGCCCGTCCCGTCCGGGCGGATGGCCAGGCGGTACGAGGTCGCGGGCAAGATGCTCCTGGCCAGGCTGCGCACCTTTCTGGCCTTTCCCGAATGGCACTACCTGAAGCTGCCGGTCAACACGCTGACGGAGCCGCGCCCCACGCCGGGCGGGCTGGCCACGCAGTTCTCGTCCGTCGGCCACTACGACCTGGGCGACGACGAGGTCATGGTGATCACCGCCCCGGCCGTGGACCGCGCGGTGGCGCCCTACCAGGGATTCCAGCTCGGCAGCATGTGGTACATCTCGCTCGACTACATCAACCACCAGACGAGCCTCACCGCGGACCAGGCCCGCGTGGACGAGGACGGCATGATCCGCTACGTGGTCGGCGAACGCGACCCCGGCCTCGCCAACTGGATCGAACGCACCGGACACCGCCGCGGCTACCTGCAGTTCCGCTGGCAGCGCCTCACCCGCGACCTCACGCCGGAGGACGGGCCGTCCGCCGAGGTGATGCGGTTCGGCGAGCTGCCGCGCCGGCTCCCGTATTACGACCGGCAGCGCGTCACCGAACCGGAGTGGACGCAACGCATCGCGACCCGCCAGGTCGCCGTCGCCCGCCGGATGCTCGGCTGATGCCCGCCGACCTGCCCGGAGCCCCACGCCCCGCCGGGCTGCCGGACGCCGAATCGTCGGCCGCCGGAACGTTGGGGGCTGGGGG
>NZ_SMJX01000561.1 GCF_004348535.1 Actinomadura sp. KC216 | reverse complement strand
ACCCCCCACGAGGTGAACGGCCGAGCGGCCGGGAGCTGGACGACGCGCTGGCGCGGCTCGACCGGGTCCGCGTCCCGGCCGATCTGTTCGGGGACGACGAGGCCGAGGCGGCGCGGCGGTACCGGCGGCTGGTCCGGCTCGTCCACCCGGACGCGACCGGCGGCCGCACCCGCGACGCGTTCGTCCGGCTGAACGCGCTGTGGCGCACCTACAACCGCGACGACGCGACGCTGATCACGACGCGCCGCCACGCCTACCGCCTCGCCGGCGCGAGCGACGGCGACCCGATCGGCGGCGACCTGGCCGAGCTGTACGCGGCGCGCCAGGAGTCCCGCGGGCTCGGCGTGCTGCTGAAGATGCCGCGCGATCCGCGCGACAGCGACCTGCTCGAACGCGAGGCCGTGGCGCTCCGGCAGCTCCCGAAGGACGGCGACGGGAAGTTCCTGCCGTACGTCCCGCGCCTCATCGAGACGTTCCGGCACAAGGACGCCTCGACGGGCGCGCAGCGGCAGGTCAACGCGATCGCCGCGCTGGACGGCTTCCACACCCTGACCGAGGTCGGGGAGGCGTACCCGGACGGCGTCGACCCGCGCGACGCGGCCTGGATGTGGCGGCGGCTGCTCGTCGGCCTCGGGTTCGCGCACCGCGCGGGCGTCCTGCACGGCGCCGTCCTCCCCGACCACGTGCTGATCCACCCGGAGAAGCACGGGCTGGTGCTGGTCGACTGGTGCTACTCCGTGCCCGGCTGCTACGCGCACGTCGACTCGTCCGGGCGCGTCCCGGCGATGGTCGACCGGTACGCCGGCTGGTACCCGCCGGAGGTGCCGGGTCGGCAGGCGGCGAGCGCCGCGACAGACATCTACATGGCCACCCGGTGCATGACCGGCCTGATGGGCGACAAGGCCCCGAAGGCGATGCGCTCGTTCGCCCGCGGCTGCCTGCTGCCGGCGCAGAACCGGCGCCCGTCCGACGCCTGGCGGCTGCTGGCCGAGTTCGAAGAGCTGCTGGAGCGGCTCTACGGCCCGCGGCGCTTCCGCCCCTTCCACCTGCCCTCCGTCCACTGAAGGAGATCCATCATGGGAAGCGGACACTGGTCCACCGACGTCTACTCCGCCCGCGCGAGCTATCGCGCCTCCACCGGCGCCAGCGCGTTCGCCTACTCCGACGGCGGCGCCACCACCGTCCACCCCGATCTCGATCCGCGCGGCGTGACCGTGCGGGAGAGCCGGGACTCCGACGACCACCCCGAGTCGCTCGCGATCGGCGTGCTGTTCGACGTCACCGGCTCCATGGGCACCGTGCCGCGGACGCTGCAGACCAAGCTCCCCGACCTGCTCGGGCTGCTGCTGCGCAAGGGGTACGCCGAGCACCCGCACATCCTGTTCGGCGCGGTCGGCGACGCGACCTGCGACCGGGCGCCGCTGCAGATCGGGCAGTTCGAGGCCGACAACCGGATGGACGACGACCTCGGCAAGATCCTCCTCGAAGGCGGGGGCGGCGGCCAGATGCGCGAGTCGTACGAGCTGGCCATGTACTTCATGGCCCGGCACACCGCGATCGACTGCTTCGAGAAGCGCGGCAGGCGCGGCTACCTGTTCATGATCGGGGACGAGCTGGCGTACCCGAAGGTCAAGAAGCGCGAGATCGCGCACGTCATCGGCGACGAGCTCGACGAGGACGTCCCGGTCGCGGAGATCGTCCGGGAGCTGCAGCGGATGTACGACGTGTACTTCATCATCCCGGAGGGCGCCTACCACGCCGGGAGCCGGGAGCTGAAGGACTTCTGGCAGGGCCTGCTCGGCCAGAACGTCCTCTACCTGGACGACCTCGACGCGGTCTGCGAGACGATCGCGCTGACCGTCGGGCTCGGCGAGGACGCCATCGACCTGGACGAGGGCCTGGAGCACCTGGAGGAGGCCGGTTCGGACGCGGGCGCCTCGGTGTCGCGCGCCCTCGCCCGGCTGGAGGCGTCCCGCGCGCCGGTCGCGGTGTCGTCCGCGCCGCCCGGGCTGGGCGTCACGCCGGGCGGCCCGTCCAGGACGACCCGGCTCTGACCCATGGAACACGTGATCGTCGTCGACCTCGGCTTCGGGGACGCGGGCAAGGGCACGGTCGTCGACCACCTCTGCTCGACGCGCCCCGCCTTTCTGGGGGGACGACCCCCCAGACCCCCCGGTGAAAGGGGGGTGGCCACCGTCGTCCGGTTCAACGGGGGCGCTCAGGCGGCGCACAACGTCGTCCTGGACGACGGGCGCCACCACACGTTCGCCCAGTTCGGGTCGGGGACGTTCACGCCCGGCGTCCGGACGCACCTGTCCCGGTTCATGCTGGTCGACCCGCTCGCCCTCGCCGCCGAGGCCGACCACCTCCGGGCGCTCGGCGTCGCGGACGCGCTCGACCGCCTCACCGCCGACCGGGACGCGCTGCTGACGACGCCGTACCACCGGGCCGCGAACCGCGCGCGGGAGACGGCGCGCGGCGCGGCCCGCCACGGGTCGTGCGGCATGGGCATCGGCGAGACGGTGGCCTACGCCCAGGCCCACCC
>NZ_SMJX01000560.1 GCF_004348535.1 Actinomadura sp. KC216 | reverse complement strand
GAAGTCAAGGGTGGGACGGAGTCCCATCGCGAAGCGACGCGAAGCGCCCTTGACTTTGGAGGGGCGGCCCCGTACGCAGCGCCACCCCACCCCGAACCCAGAACATTAGAACCACAACATTAGAACTAGAAAAAGAACTAGGAAATCAGAACCTAAAAGAGCCTCGAACGAACGCCCCAAGCCCAGCCCAGCCCAGCCCAAGTCCCATGACCATCGGAATTGGGCGTAACCGGCAAAAAGAGATAAAGCTAGAGCTTCTCGATGGTGGCGTAGCGGAGGACTAGGGTTCGGACGCCGTAGTCGCCGCCGAAGTCGACGCTGGCTTTTTGGCCGCCGTCGTAGACGGAGACGACCGTTCCCAGGCCGAAGGCGTCGTGGGTTACCTTGTCGCCTGGTGCGAGAGACGGAACGGGACGGTTGCCAGGCGAGCGGACACCTGGCCTCGACGCCATTTGGGCCATGGCCGACCCCGACGTCGACGACGCCTCGCGCTCCCAGTCCACGAGCGTCTTCGGCACTTCGCCCAGGAACCGCGACGGCGGGTTGACCTGCGGCGCGCCCCATGCGCTGCGCATCGCGGCACGCGATAGGTACAGACGCTGCCTAGCGCGCGTGATGCCGACGTAGGCGAGTCGGCGTTCCTCTTCGAGTTCCTTCGGGTTGCTCATGGCCCGCAGGTGCGGGAAGACGCCGTCCTCCATCCCCGTGAGGAAGACGACGGGGAACTCCAGGCCCTTGGCGGTGTGCAGCGTCATCAGCGTGACGACGCCGCCCTCGGTCTCTTCCGGCTGCTCGCCGGGGGGCACGGGGCCGCCCTTGGCGCCGCCGGGGATGGAGTCTGCGTCGGCGACCAGAGCCACCTGTTCCAGGAATTCGGGGAGGCGGCCCTCGGCGGGCTCGCCGTCAAGTCGCTCCTCGAATTCGCGGGCGACGGCTTCGAGTTCGTGGAGGTTCTCGACGCGGGTCTCGTCCTGCGGGTCCTTGGAGGCCTGGAGCTCGGCGAGGTAGCCGCTCGCCTTCAGGATCTCGGCGACCAGGTCGGCGGGCGTGAGCGACTCGGCGGCGTCGCGCAGTTCGTCCAGCAGGGCGACGAAGTCGCGGACGGCGTTGATCGAGCGGGTCGCCATGCCGGGCACGTCCTCGGGCACCCGGAGGGCCTGCCAGAACGAGATCCGCTCTCGGGACGCGTACGCCTCGACGCACGCTTCGGCGCGATCGCCTATGCCGCGTTTCGGGACGTTCAGGATGCGGCGCAGGGAGACGGCGTCTTCGGGGTTGGCGAGGCAGCGCAGGTAGGCGAGCGCGTCGCGGATCTCCTTGCGCTCGTAGAAGCGGACGCCGCCGACGACCTTGTACGGCAGGCCGACGCGGATGAAGACCTCTTCAAAGACACGGGACTGCGCGTTGGTGCGGTAGAAGACGGCGACGTCGCCGGGGCGCGCGTCGCCCTCGTCGCTGAGGCGGTCGACCTCGCGGGCGACGAACGCGGCCTCGTCGTGCTCGTTGTCGGCCACATAGCCGGTGATCTTGTGGCCTTCGCCCTGGTCGGACCAGAGCTTCTTCGGCTTGCGGTCGGCGTTGCGCTCGATGACCGCGTTGGCGGCCGACAGGATCGTCTGCGTGGAGCGGTAGTTCTGTTCCAGGAGGATCGTCGTGGCGTCCGGGTAGTCGCGCTCGAACTCCAGGATGTTGCGGATGGTCGCGCCGCGGAAGGCGTAGATCGACTGGTCGGCGTCGCCGACGACGCACAGTTCGGCCGCGCCTAGGCCCTCGACCGGGGCGGTCAGTTCGCGGACGAGTTCGTACTGCGCGTGGTTGGTGTCCTGGTACTCGTCGACGAGGACGTGCCGGAACCTGCGCCGGTAGTGCTCGGCGGCCTCGGGGAAGACCTGCAGCAGGTTGACCGTCATCATGATCAGGTCGTCGAAGTCCATGGCGCCGGCCTGCTGGAGCCGCGCCTGGTACATCTCGTACGCCTCGGCGAGCGTCTGCTCCATGTGCGTGGACGCGCGGGCCTTGAACGACTCGTAGTCGATCAGCTCGTTCTTCAGGTTCGACACCTGCGCGCTGAACGCCTTCGGCGGGTAGCGCTTCGGATCGAGGTCGAGTTCGCGGCAGACGAGCGCCATGAGGCGGTTCGCGTCGGCCTGGTCGTAGATCGAGAAGCTGGTCGGGAAGCCGAGCCGCTTGGCCTCGCGCCGCAGGATGCGCACGCACGCCGAGTGGAACGTCATCACCCACATGGCGCGCGAACGCGGGCCGACCAGCGCGTCCACCCGCTCCTTCATCTCGGCCGCGGCCTTGTTGGTGAAGGTGATCGCGAGGATCTGGCCGGGGTGCACCTCCCGCGCGCCGAGCAGGTGGGCGATGCGGTGGGTCAGGACCCGGGTCTTGCCCGATCCGGCGCCCGCGACGATCAGCAGCGGCCCACCGGAGTGCAGCACGGCATCGCGCTGCTGCGGGTTGAGCCCGTCCAGCAAGGGGTTGGCTTCGGTCTTCGACATCACGTGCGAGTCTACGGCTCCACACCGACGATTTCGGCGTCTCCCCGCCCCCGCCCCCCGATT
>NZ_SMJX01000559.1 GCF_004348535.1 Actinomadura sp. KC216 | reverse complement strand
CTTAGGGGGCGTCGGGTGGGACGCCTGGTTCCGTTGCGGCGGTCGCGTGGGCGTGGACGGTCAGAGCCGGAAGGCCCGCCGCCGCGGGCGGCTTGACGGGGACGGAGACGTCTACCTCAACGGTGGCTTCGTCTCGGCTCACCTTGACCGTTGCTCCCTGCGGGACGGCCTTCACCACGAGCTCGCGTACAGCGGCGAGAGACTCGCCTCGCGCCGCAGCGCGGGCACCGGTTCGGGCGGCGTCCGTGCAGGTGAGCTGGACGGAGGCGGCCGCAAGGCCCCAGAGTGCGATCGCGGTGATCAGGACCAGGGTGGGAAGTGCCACGGCGATCTCCGCCGTGGCCATCCCCCGGTCCTTCAGCCGGCCAGTTTGAGGGCCTTCTCGATGATCTGTAAGAGGAGCGACTTCACCTGCGAGCTGGTCACGATCTTGAACAGCACGGCGGCGAACGCCGCGGCGGTGATGGTGCCGATCGCGTACTCGGCGGTGGACATCCCTCGGTCCCCGCATGTTCTGGACCATCGCCGCACCACCATCTCTTTCGGCCGCATCCGGGCCCCTTTCGTTGGTTGTCTTCTCAAGGCTGATTGGTCGGGATGGACGGTGGACGGTGAACGCCGTCTTGTGGATAACCCCGGGCGTCACTGCGGCAGCAGGATCGTGGAGCCGATCCCGGCGATGGCCGGGACGACGCCGAGCAGCACGAACGCGGGCAGGAAACACAGGCCCAGCGGGGCGAGCGCATGGATGCCCGCCGCTCGGGCCCTGGCGGCGGCGGCCGTGCGTGCCACGCGACGTTGGTCTCGCGCCAGACGGCTCAGGGACGGGGCCAGTGCCGCGCCGGTGGACACAGCACGGATGACGGTGCGCGCCAGGGGAGCGAGCATCGGTTCTCTCGTGAGCGCCAGCCAGGCCTCGGCCGGATCAGCCCCCAGCCGGATCTGAACGGAGACAGCGTCCAGTTCCTCACCAAGCGGACCGCCCACCGCGTCCGCTACCGCGCCGACCGCCTCGTGCCACGGGGTGCCGCCACGTAGGCAGGCTGCGAGTAGATCCACTGCTACGGGTAGGTCGGCGATGAGCCGCATTCGTCGTCGCTTGCGGTCCGCGGTGCCGAGGCGGCCGAACGAGAGCCAAACCGTGACTGCGACGAGGATTCCGGCCACCGTGCCGACCAACCCGCCCAGCGTCAGCACGCACAACACGCCTGCTGTGCCTGCGGCCATGCACCGTAGGAGAACGTCGCGTCGTCCACCCTCCTGGCCCTGGGTGTTGAGTCGTGTCTGGTGGGTGCCTGGCTCCTCCCTCGGATGGTTTGCGCTACGGACGGCTTCTCGGTGTCCATCGGGAGCTGGTTGGTGCTGACCCTGCGGGCTTTGGGGTGTGTGACGCTTCGTTGGAGCATCTGGATGCCGGGGTGCTGCTGCCTGGGTGCGGGCGCGGGCTCGAGGCCAGGTCGTTGACTTGTGGCCTCTAGGTAGTTCGGGGAACTGCCCCACAAGTCTCTTTGTGGCCGGGGCCGTCCACCTGGGGAAGAGGAAGGCTGATGCTGCGGCGCACAGAACGCATAGGAGGGCTATCAGGTCCGTCATGGTTCACCTGTTCGTCGGGTGCTGAGGCGTATATCGAGGCGGGTTGAAGTCACGGAGCCGTCCAACTCGACCGGTCCAGGCCCAGGCGCCCCGTCCCAGGCAGCCCGGTTCAGACGGCCCGGCTCGGGTGGCCCGGCTCAGGCGGTCCGGTTCGAGCGGCCCGGCTCAGGCCGTCCGGCTCAGGCCGTCCGGCTCAGGCCGTCCGGTCCAGGCCGTCCGGTTCGAGCGGCCCGGCTCAGGCGGCCCGGCTCAGGCCGTCCGGTTCGAGCGGCCCAGTCCAGGCGGCCCGGCTCAGGCCGTCCGGCTCAGGCCGTACGGTCCAGGCCGTCCGGTTCGAGCGGCCCAGTCCAGGCGGCCCGGCTCAGGCCGTCCGGCTCAGGCGGCCCGGTCCAGGCCGTCCGGTTCGAGCGGCCCGGCTCAGGCGGCCCGGCTCAGGCCGTCCGATTCAGGCGGTCCGATTCAGGCGGTCCGGCTCAGGCGGTCCGATTCAGGCGGCCCGGTTCAGGCGGTCCGGCTCAGGCGGTCCGGCTCAGGCGGCCCGGCTCAGGCGGTCCGGCTCAGGCGGCCCGGCTCAGGCGGCCCGGTCCAGGCCGTCCGGTTCGAGCGGTCCGGCTCAGGCGGTCCGGCTCAGGCGGTCCGATTCAGGCGGTCCGGCTCAGGCGGTCCGATTCAGGCGGTCCGGCTCAGGCGGTCCGGCTCAGGCGGCCCGGCTCAGGCGGCCCGGTCCAGGCCGTCCGGTTCGGGCGGCCCGGCTCAGGCGGCCCGGCTCAGGCCGTCCGATTCAGGCGGTCCGGCTCAGGCGGTCCGATTCAGGCGGTCCGGCTCAGGCGGTCCGGCTCAGGCGGTCCGGCTCAGGCGGCCCGGTCCGGGCGATCCGGTCCAGGCGATCCGGTCCAGGCGATCCGGTCCAGGCGATCCGGTCCAGGCGATCCGGTCCAGGCGATCCGGTCCAGGCGATCCGGTCCGGGCGATCCGGTCCGGGC
>NZ_SMJX01000558.1 GCF_004348535.1 Actinomadura sp. KC216 | reverse complement strand
GGCCGGGACATCTCCGCAAGTGGGGGTTCATCTCCGCACCGGGTGCGGAGATGCGGAGTTGGACATCCTTCGAGTTCGGCTATCTCCGCAGCCTGTCTTTGCAGGTCAGTGGCGGGTTGTGCGGCGTTGCGGGGATTGCGGGGATGTTTCAGCGTTCTTCCGGTCGGGAGCTGTGCGGGGTCAGTCATGGTGTTCCACCCAGAACACGTTGCGGTCGCCGCGCTGGTTCTTGGCCGAGCGGATGACGTAGTCGCCGCGCCAGCGCCCGACCTGGCCGGTCAGCAGGCGGCCGAGGGCGAGCACGTTGGGCGGTCGGCCGGTGTGGGTGGTGATGAACTGCCCTTCCCACCGGTCCAGCTCGTCGGACCCGATGCGGTCGGGTTCACCGGAGGCGCGTAGTTCGGCGGCGGTCATGGGTTGGGTGCCGTGCAGGGTGTGCCAGCAGGCCAGGAACGCGCGCCAGCGGGTTTCGTCCTCATCGATGCCGCGCACGTCGGCGGCGTTGGTCAGGAACCCCTCGATGCCGTGGTGGGCGAGGAATCCGCCGAGGGCTTGTGCCCATGGGGTGAACTGCCGCATGGAGACGGTGTCGGCGCGCGGGGCGCCGTTGCGGGTCCAGTCCAGGACCAGGACCAGCAGGTGCCACAACACCGTGAGTTGATTGCTCGGGGTGGTGATCCATTGGTCCAGGTGCGGGATCCCGAAGCGGGATTGGTCGCGTTGTTCGGGGCGGGGCATGTTGGGGTCCAGGTGCACCCGCACGGTGCGGGAGGCCATGTCGCCGCCGACTTGGAGGTTGTTGCCGGTGGCCATCCACAGGCGGTCGTTGACGGTGGCGATGTTGCGGGACGCTCCCAGCTGGCGGTCGGACCACACCCCGGCGGTGACCAGCAGCGCGAGGGTGGCGGAGTCGATGACCGTGCCTTCGGCGAGGTTGTCCCACACCACCACCCCGACCTGTTCGGCCAGTACCGCGGTGATGGATTTGCGGAGTTCTTCTTCGGTGTAGGCCCAGGGGATGACGCGCTGCCCGTAGAGCATGCCGGGGCCGCCGGTCAGGATGGACTTGCCGGAGGCGGGCATGGTCGCATCGATCAACGCGAACGGTGTCAGTGACCGGGTGAAGTGCCGCAGGATCGGGGTGACCAGCAGCGCCACGTAGTTGGCGCGGTCGGCGGGACTGGACCAGGGGAAGTCGCGCAGGAACCGGGTCAGCACGAAATCACGGGCCTCGCTCACCTGCTGATCGGTGGGCTGGTCCGGGACCGGTGGCAGGGCGACCTTGGCGGCCAGGTAGAGGCCGGTGGCCGGGTCGTAGCCGGGACGCTGCAACAGGGTGCCGTCACGTCGCAGGACCGGGGCGCCGATCACGCCGCGCAGCGGCGCCAGGCCGGGCCAGGTCTTGCCCGCCAGAACCGAGGACAGGATTTCGCGGGGCGGGGTGATCTCTTCCTCGTAGAACTCCAACTCTTGCTTGCCCTTGCCGGTCTTGCGGGTGCGGGTCCGGTAGACGTAGGCGTGTTCGGCCAGCAATCCGGCCAGAGTGGCGGGCGTGATCGGGCTGGCGGTGACCGGCAGCGGCGAGTCCTCATCGGCGGCCGGGGACGTTTGACCGCCGGACACGGTTTCCATGTGCACCAGGGACCCGGCGGACACGTAGGTGTCGGGCAGGCTGCCCGCAGCTAGGGCGGCTTTGAGAACGCGGATGGTTTCGGGTCCGGATCCGGCTTGCAGACGCGGCAGGCTGGTCATGCGGGCACGCTCCTGGGGCGTTGGGTACCGGCGCGGAACCCGGACCTGATGGTCCGGCGGGCAGGCATCTCGGCGAGCCCGGCGCGCGCGGCGGCAGCGGTCAGCAGTTGCTCGGTGTCCTCGGCGTCCAGGGCGCCACCGGCCACCAGTTGGCCGAGGGCCACGGCGGCGCCGTACAGCGTCGCGTTGCGGCGGCCCTGGGGTGCGGTGGCGATGGCGGCCAGGCTGGCGGTGACGGCCTTGTCCAGGTAGCCGCCGCGGTTGGCGGTGGCCAGGGCGACGGTGACCGGTTGTTGTGGTGGCAGCGGCGCCGGGCGTAGCCGTTCGGCCAGCCATCCGGGCAGCGGCGCCGGGGCCGGGGTGTGGAACGCCGTGTAGGCGCCGGCGCCGTCCGGCAGGTCGACAAAGGACCCGGGCCCAACGACGTATCCGCCGTCGCCGCGGGTGTCGACCTTCCAGCCCAGCCCGTTCCCGCGCTCGTCAGAGGTGTTGGTCAGCCGCACCCCATCGGGGGCGGTGAAATACAGATGACAGCCGCCGCGGCGGGTGCGGACTTGGAAGGTCTCCAGCGGCATCGCCGCACCGGCGGCTTCGCACACCAGCGCGAACACGTCCGCGCCGTCGTTGACGCCGGGCAGGGCCCACCGCGGCGGCGGATGCTCGCCGGGCTTGGGCGTGTCCAGGTCGACCACCAGCAGCCGGGACGGTTTACAGGCAATGCCGATGTTGTAGGGGCGGCGAGCCCACATCCGCCGGATCACCTCGGGGTCGGTGGTGGCGGTGCGGGTCCACCGCACCCCGTGGGGCGGTTCCTTGTCGCCGGGGGCCAGGGGGAAGA
>NZ_SMJX01000055.1 GCF_004348535.1 Actinomadura sp. KC216 | reverse complement strand
GTGGAGATGGGCCTGCCCGTCTGGCGTCCGGAGTCGGCCGTCTACGTCGCCACCTACGGCGCCGCGGCCGCGAACGCCCAGGCGGCGGCCGAACTGCTGGGCCTCTGCTAGCGCACCGGCCCGAACCCGAGTGGTCCGATCGGCAAGGGATAATGACCATATGCGATTGTCCGCCCGGGTCGACTATGCGTTGCGCGCCGCTGCGGAGTTGGCGGTCGGCGGAAGCCGTCCGGTGACCGCGGTACAGCTCGCGGAGGCGCAGCAGATCCCGCCCAAATTCCTTGAGAACATCCTCGGCCAGCTGCGCCGGTCCGGTCTCGTCCGGAGCCAGCGGGGACCCGAGGGCGGCTACTGGCTGGCGCGGCCGGCCGACCAGATCTCCCTCGCCGACATCATCCGCGCCATCGACGGGCCGCTGCTCGGCGTGCGGGGCGAGCGGCCCGAGCACGTCGGGTACCAGGGGCCCGCCCGTTCGCTGCAGGACGTGTGGATCGCGCTGCGCGCCAGCGAGCGGGCCATCCTGGAGCAGGTCATGCTGGCGCACATCGCCGAAGGGAAACTCCCCGAGCCCGTCCGGAAGCTGACCGACGACCCGTCCGCCTGGGAAAGCCCCTCTTTCATCTGAGCCCCCTCCATGCCAGAGGGTGACGTCGTCTGGCTGACCGCCCGGCGCCTGCGCGAGGCGCTCGCCGGGCGGCCGCTGGTGCGCTCCGACTTCCGCGTCCCCCGGTTCGCGACCGCGGACCTGCGGGGACGCACCGTCCTGGACGCCGTGTCCCGCGGCAAGCACCTCCTCGTCAGGGTCGAGGGCGGGCTGACCGTCCACACCCATCTGCTGATGGAGGGCCGCTGGCAGATCCGCCGGGCCGGGCCGGTGCCGCGCGATCACCGCGTCCGGCTCGTGCTGGCCAATGCGGAGTGGCAGGCGGTCGGCCACTCCCTCGGTCTCGTCGAACTGCTGCGCACCTCAGAGGAGGACGCGGCTGTCGGCCATCTCGGGCCTGATCTGCTCGATCCCGGTTGGGGGCCGGACATGGCCGCGGCGGCCATCGCGCGGCTGGAGGAGGATCCCACGCGGGCGATCGGGGAAGCGGTGCTCGATCAGACCCGGCTCGCCGGGATCGGCAACGTGTACAAGGCCGAGATTCTGTTTCTGCGGGGCGTTCACCCGTGGACCCTGGTCGGGAACGTTCCCGACCTGGACGGGCTCGTAGAGCTCTCTCACCGGCTCCTGGACCTCAACAAGGAGCGGCACGGCCACATCACCACCGGCGACCCGGCCCGCGGCCGCGAGCACTGGGTCTACGGCCGCGCCGGACGCCCCCGCCGCAGGTGCGGGACGCGCATAGAACGCGGCGATCAGGCGTCTCATGGCGGCAAGCGCGTCACCTACTGGTGCCCCCGCTGCCAACCCCCGTCGAGGTAGTTGGTCGGCGCCCGCCCTTTGCCCGGGTTGTGGGGCGGGTCGCCGCCTGGTGGGGCGCTGGATCCGGGCGCCCCGATAGGAGCATCCTCGGCATGTGAGCGTTCCAAGTCAATTCTCGGGTTTCCTTATTTATCTCCCAGGCATAGCTTGGATGGCATGACCCTGGACGATCTGCGCGTGTTCGTGGCCGTGTGCGCGGCGGGCAATCTCAGTGCGGTGGCGCGCAACCTGTCGTGCAGCCAGTCGGCGGTCAGCCAGCATGTGAAGCGGCTGGAGCGGGAGACCGGGCTCGTGCTCCTGGAGCGGCGCCCGCGGGGGGTGGTGCCGACGCGGGCGGGGCGCGTCCTGCAGCAGGCGGCGGCGGAGGGGCTCGCCGGGCTCGACTCGGCGCTGCGGCATCTCGACGATCTGCGCCGGGGCGTCGGCGGGACGGTCCGGGTCGCGACGGGGGCGACCACCGTCCGGCACTTCATGGCGGCGGGCGTGGTCGCGTTCCGGGAGCGGCATCCCGAGGCGGCGTTGCAGTTCGAGACGGCGGGGTCCAGCCGGCGGTGCCTGGAGGCCGTCCGCTCGCACGCCGCCGACCTCGCGTGGGTGACGACCGGGCCGCCCATGGAGGGGGTCGAGCAGCGGGTCTCGCGGGAGTTGCCGTGGGTGCTCGCCGTCCATGCCGATGATCCGCTGGCCCGGCGGACGTCGATCGCGTTCGAGGATCTCGGGGGTATCCGGCACATCGAGCTGCCCGAGCATTCGACCTCGCGGCTGCATCTGGAGGCGCATCTCGAACGGCACGGCGTGCGGCTGACGTCGACCACGAGCGTGGCCGACTGGGACACCGCGCTGCTGCTCGCCGAGCTGGGCCTGGGCCACGCGATCCTGCCCGCGCTGCCGGGGTGGGGGTGCGGGAGCGGCGACGTCCGGTTGATCCCGATCCCGGGACTCCCGCCGCTCACCGCGGGGTGGGCGGCGCGGCGGTGGGACGCGCTCAGCCCGCTCGCCGCCGAGTTCGCCGACACCGTCCTGGCGCATCTGCGGACGTGAAACGGCCCCGGACCTCGCAGGAACGGTCGGCGAGGGCCGGGGCCTCGTCGGCTCCGGGACGGTGCGCCGGGGATCGCGGCGGCGCACTGTTCCGGGCCGGCGCCTAGGGCGCTGGACGGGTCAGGTCTGGGCCTGGAACATCCAGTGCTGCTTCTCCAGTTCGCGGGCGATGCCGATGAGCAGGTCCTGCGTCACCGGGTCGGGCTCGTCGGTGGCCGTGATGCGCTCGCGGAACCGCGCGATGATCTGCGCCAGGATATCGGTGATCGCGGCGACGACCTTGTCGTCGTCGAGGTAGCCGGCCTCCAGCTGCGGGATCCTCGTGCGGTCGGCGACCGTGCGGGCACGGCCGTCGGGGTTCACGCCGATCGCCACGGCGCGCTCGGCCACATCGTCCTGGCCGCCGCGGGCAAGGGCCACGATCTCGTCAAGGTGCTCGTGGACGACCTTGAAGTTGCGCCCGGTGAGGTTCCAGTGCGCCTGCTTCGCGACCAGGGAAAGGTCGATCAGGTCGATGAGGGAGCCCTGCAGGGCGTCCCCTGCGATCTTCTGGGCCTCGTCGCCGATAGGGCTCTTGACCGCTCCCATGAGGGGGCTCCTTCCGCGTCGTTACGGTTTACCGTTACAACAGGGGAACCTCCCCGCAAATGCCGCATTCATGCGTGAGACCGCGCACACCCGCGATCTCGGACGGGGGCATGAACGCCTGGAACGGGCCATCGGAAACGGGCCGTCCAGAACGGGTCAGGCCGCGACCATATCGGCGCGGAACTCCCCGGTGATCTCCTCCGGCGTCTCCGGGATGCTCTCCGCGGTGATGCGCTCGTGCTCCGGCGGCGCGCCCGCCATGACGGGCTCGTGCTGCAGTTCGGCGAGGGCCAGCTGGTCGGCCACGTCCCGGAGGACGTGCGACAGCGGGACACCGAGCGCCTTGCAGATCGAGGACAGCAGTTCCGACGACGCCTCTTTCTGTCCCCGTTCGACCTCGGACAGGTAGCCGAGTGACACCCGCGCGGCCGCGGACACCTCACGGAGGGTGCGTCCCTGGCGCAGCCGCAGCTGCCGCAGTACGTCACCGAGCAGCTGGCGAAGCAGGACCATCGTCTCGCTCCCTCCCTCAGTTCGGACCATCTGCCGGTTCCACCGTACCCGGCTTGACGGCGGCCATGGCAGACCGTTGAATTCGTGTTCGCTCGGAACGTAACGCTGTAATCAGCCCCGATCTTCCCGATCCGGCCGAGCCTCCCCGTTCGCGTCGCCGACGTCAAGGCCGAGCAGGACGCGTCTCAGCAGCTCAAGGGCGTGCACGACGGTCATCCGCCGGATCACCGCGCGGGATTCGGGCCCGGCGCCGGGTACGGGGAGTTTCGGTCCGACCACGATGGGCGAGTGTCCGGGGCCCGCTACGCCGATATAGATCGTGCCCACGGGACGGCCGTCCTGCGGGTCGGGGCCCGCCACACCCGTCACGGCGAGCCCGTACGTCGCATCGAGCGCCTCCCGCACACCCGTCGCCATCGCGGCCGCCACGTCCGGGTGGACGGCCCCCCGCGCGGCCAGCAGGTCCGCCGGGACGCCCAGCAGCCGGTGCTTGGCCTCGGTCGCGTACGCCACCACGCCGCCCGCGAACGTCGCGGACGACCCCGGCATCGCGGTCAGCTCCGCGCCGATGAGCCCGCCGGTCAGCGACTCGGCCGCGGCGACGGTCGCCCCGCGCTCCGCGAGCAGCCGGTGGACGACCCGGTCGAGCGACTCGTCCTCGGCCCCGTACACGGCGTCGCCGAGCAGCTCCCGGACGCGCGCCTCGACGCCGGTGAGCCGGGCGGCGGCGCCGGGCCCCACGACCGTGATCCGGACCTTCACCTCGGCCGGGTCGGGCAGGTAGGCGAGCCGGACGCCGTCCATCGCCTCGACCTCGGCGAGCCGCGTCGCGACGACCGACTCCCACATCCGGGCGGTGCGCAGCGTGCGGCGCGCGGCGGCGGGCGGCCCGGCGATCTCCGCCAGCTCCGGCAGGACGATCTCGTCCATGATCGTGTGCATCTCGAACGGGACGCCGGGCAGCGCGTAGACGATCCCGCCGGGCAGCTCGACGCGCAGGCCCGGCGCCGAGCCCGCGGAGTTGGCGAGGATCCGCGCGCCCTCGGGGACGTCGGCCATGCGCAGCGCCATCGGCTGCAGCTCGCGCCCGGCGCGCTCGACCCGCTCGCGGAGGCGCCGCTCCAGCGCCGGGTCCCGGACGAGGGCGGCGCCCGCCGCCTTGGCGAGCGCGTCGCGGGTGAGGTCGTCGTAGGTCGGCCCGAGCCCGCCGGTGGTGATGACCGCGTCCGCGCGGCCGAGCGCGGCGGTCACGGCCTCGACGATCACGTCCAGGTCGTCGCCGACGACGACGCTGCGGGTCACCTCGATGCCGTGCTCGGCGAGCCGGCGGCCGAGCCACGCGGCGTTCCCGTTGATCGTGTCGCCGAGGAGCAGCTCGTCCCCGACGGTGAGCAGTTCGACCCGCATCGCGTCCCCATCCCCGCTGTTCACCGGCACGGGCCTCGAATCTACCGGCGCGCGCCCGCGCGGACGGACCGGGGCCGCCGCCGGTTGACCGTGAAAACGACCGAATGAGGACGGCGCGACTCCGGCCGATCGCATCGGTCCATACGGTTATCCCTTTTCACTCGCCCGGGAAATGCGACGGCCGCGCTTTGTGTCCCGGCATGGAGCCGTCCCCGTCACCGCGCGCGATGGACACGGGGGCTGGAGCGCGCATCGTCGGCGCCCGCTACTGACATCGAGTCCACCAATTCCCTGAAGTGCAGGTCACAATGTGAGTCAGAACTCATTCGTTGGATTTGTGCGCCCGGCCATTCGCAGGGGATAATTTCAAACCACGGGGCCAAGAACGGGGCTGCGGGGCCACGACCGGGGTGGGCGTGGCCCCGCAGCCCACGTCAAGCCCCTCTCCTCCACCGCCCTCACCTGCGGCCTGGCTCAGGGTGTGCCGGACGGCGCGTCCTCGGGGCCGCGGCGCATGCGCCATGCCTGGAGGACGTAGTCCACGCCCGTGACGACCGTGACGACCAGCGCGGCGCCCATGGTGATCCAGCGCAGATAGTCGAGGGGGCCGGGCAGGATGTAGAG
Source organism: Actinomadura sp. KC216 (assembly GCF_004348535.1). Taxonomy (GTDB): domain Bacteria; phylum Actinomycetota; class Actinomycetes; order Streptosporangiales; family Streptosporangiaceae; genus Spirillospora. The sequence goes on along the minus strand of NZ_SMJX01000055.1, from coordinate 31,419 downwards.
GCCGATGGCGATGACCTGCAGCATCGTCTTCAGCTTGCCGCCCTTGCTCGCCGGGATCACGCCGCGGCGGATCACGACGAACCGCATCACCGTGATCCCGATCTCCCGGGCCATGATGACGATCGTCACCCACCACCACAGCTCCCCCATGACGGACAGGCTGACCAGCGCCGCGCCGGTGAGCGCCTTGTCGGCGATCGGGTCGGCGATCTTGCCGAAGTCGGTGACGATGCCCCGGGCCCGCGCGATGTCGCCGTCGATCTTGTCGGTGATCGAGGCGACCGCGAAGACCCCGAACGCGGCGAGGCGCCAGCCGGTGCCGTCCAGGAAGAACATCCAGACGAAGACGGGGACCAGCGCGATCCGGACGATGGTCAGCGCGTTGGCGATGTTCCAGACACCGGCCGGGGGCGGGTCGTGCGGGCCCGCCACCGGATCCGGGGCACCGGCGATCATGAGACGCCCGTGCCGGGACTCGCGGTGAGGTCCACGCCGTCGCTGCCGGTGACGCGGGCCGCGACGATCTCGCCGAGGGCCAGGCCGGCGCCGCGGACGCGGACCGTGCCGTCCACCTCCGGCGCCTGGTGCGCGGCACGCCCCTCGAACTCGCCGTCTTCCGTCTTCTCTTCGAGGAGGACGTGGACGTCCGAGCCGATGCGGTCCTCGGCGCGCTGCGCGGTCAGCTCGTCGGCGAGGCTCGTCAGCTCCTCGACGCGGGCGGCGATCTCGGCGGGGTCGAGCTTCCCGTCGAGGTTCGCGGCCTCGGTCCCGTCCTCGTCGGAGTAGCCGAACACGCCGACCGCGTCCAGGCGGGCCGCGGTGAGGAACTCGGCCAGCTCCTCGAAGTCGTCCTCGGACTCGCCGGGGAACCCGACGATGAAGTTGGAGCGCACGCCCGCGTCCGGCGCCAGCGCGCGGATCTGGTCGAGCAGGCCCAGGAAGCGCTCCCGGTCGCCGAACCGGCGCATCGACCGCAGCACCGGGCCGCTCGCGTGCTGGAACGACATGTCGAAGTACGGGGCGACGCCGGGCGTGCCGCAGATCGCCTCGACCAGCCCCGGACGCGTCTCGGCGGGCTGCAGGTAGCTGACGCGGACGCGTTCGATGCCGTCCACGGCGGCGAGGCCCGGCAGCAGCTTCTCCAGCGCCCGCAGGTCGCCCAGGTCCTTGCCGTAGGACGTGGAGTTCTCGCTGACCAGGACAAGCTCGCGGACGCCGTGCCCGGCGAGCCAGCGGGCCTCCTCCAGCACCTCCGCCGGAGGGCGCGACACGTACGCGCCGCGGAACGCCGGGATGGCGCAGAACGTGCAGCGCCGGTCGCAGCCGGACGCCAGCTTCAGCGGCGCCACCGGGCCGCCGCCGCCGAGCCGCCGCCGCAGCACGCGCGGCCCGGACGCGGGCGCCACCCCGTCAGGGAGGTCGTCGTGCCCGCCGTGACCCGGGACCGCCACGCCCGAGGACGAGCGCTCGACCGGGGAGATCGGCAGGAGCGTCCGGCGGTCGCGCGGGGTGTGGGCGGTGTGGCCGCGTCCCGCCATGACGTCGTCGAGCCGGTCGCCGATGGAGGTGTAGTCGTCGAAGCCGATGACCGCGTCGGCCTCCGGCAGCGCCTCGGCCAGCTCGCTGCCGTACCGCTCCGCCATGCAGCCCGCGGCGATCACCTTCATGCCGGAGCCGTGCGCGGCGAGCAGCGTGTCGATGGAGTCCTTCTTGGCCGCCTCGATGAACCCGCAGGTGTTGACGACCACCACGTCCGCGCCGCCCGGGTCGTCGGCGCCGTCGGCGAGGTCCCAGCCCGCGTCCTCGATGCGCGCGGCGAGCTCCTCGGAATCGACCTCGTTGCGGGCGCAGCCGAGCGTGATGAGCGAGACCTTGCGGCGTGTGGACATCCCCCTAAGGTAATGGGCCCGGACGGCCGAGGGGACCAGCGGCCTCACCCGCCGGGCGCGTCATTGCGGGGGCGCTCCCGGTCAGGCGGGTTCGGGGTCGTCGCGGTCGAAGCTCAGGCGCTGCACGCCCTTGCCCTTGCCGGGAGAGCCGATGTCCTTGCCGTTGACGGTCAGGTTGACGCTGCCGCCCACGCCGATCACGAGCCGGACCTTCTTCTTGTCGGTGAAGTCCTTCTCGTCGCCCTCGCGGATCATGCCGCTGAACAGCGTCCTGCCGTCGGCGCCGCGGACGTTCAGCCAGGTCGTGCGCTCGGCCACCACCCGGACCTCGACCCTGGTGCGCGGCGCCACCGCGACCGGGCCGCGCTTCTCCGGAAGCGTCGGCGCGGGAGAGGACGTCGTCGGCGCGGGCGTCCCGGCGACCTGCTGCGCGGTGCGCCGCTCGCCGCCGCCGCTCTGCCCGATCACCTGGAACACCCCGTAGATGATCACGAGGGCGAGCGCGAGGGCCATCGCGGCGCTCCAGTTCGGCGACCTGCGCTCGCGGAACGCGACGGGCTGCTCGGGCTCGAACGCCGACACGGCCGACACCGGCTGCGGCGCGCCGCCGTGCGTCGCGTCGAACTCGGCGACGAGCGGTTCCGGATCGATGCCGATGACCCGCCCGATGCTCCGGATGTGCCCGCGGGCGTAGAAGTTGCCGCCGCAGGCGGAGAAGTCGTCGGCCTCCATGCCGCGGATCACGGTTTCGCGTATCCGCGTCTGGAGACTCACCTGTGTCACCGAGAGACCGGCCCGCTGTCGTTCCTCCGCCAAGGTCTCACCGATGCTCACGCCGGGCCTCCTTCGCGGGCGCTCGTCGCCGATCTCCTGCACACCAGTCTAGGAACGGCCATGCCCGCTGGGCGACAGCCAACACGTTGGAAACAGGGCAAGATTTCGCATCATTCCGCAACGGTCCGGCGGTCGATGCCGTACCGCCGTTTCGGTGCCCTTTCGCTGCCGCCCAGGTGACGTTTCCCCGTCACCTGGACCTGTCTCAGCCGCCGCCGCGCAGTTCCGCGAGCACGCCGGGAAGGTCGTCCGGTTTCGTCAGGACGTCGCGCGCCTTGGAGCCCTCGCTCGGGCCGACGATGTCGCGGCTCTCCATCAGGTCCATGAGGCGCCCGGCCTTGGCGAACCCGACGCGGAGCTTGCGCTGCAGCATCGACGTCGACCCGAACTGCGTCGACACGACCAGCTCGATGGCCTGGACGAGCAGGTCCATGTCGTCGCCGATCTCCTCGTCGATCTCCTTCTTCGGCCCGGCGGCCGCGCCGACGTCGTCCCGGTAGTTCGCCTCCATCTGCTTCTTGCAGTGGTCGACGATCCCGTGGATCTCCTTCTCCGCGACGTAGGCGTTCTGGATCCGCATCGGCTTGCTCGCGCCCATCGGCAGGAACAGCGCGTCGCCCTGCCCGACGAGCTTCTCCGCGCCCGGCTGGTCGAGGATGACGCGGCTGTCGGACAGCGAGGAGGTCGCGAACGCCAGCCGGGACGGCACGTTCGCCTTGATCAGCCCGGTGACGACGTCCACCGACGGGCGCTGCGTCGCCAGCACCAGGTGGATGCCGGCGGCGCGGGCCAGCTGGGTGATGCGGACGACCGAGTCCTCGACGTCGCGGGGCGCGACCATCATCAGGTCGGCGAGCTCGTCCACGATGACCAGCATGTACGGGTAGGGCGTGTAGACGCGCTCGCTGCCGGGCGGCGGCTTCATCTTCCCGGCCTTGACCGCCTTGTTGAAGTCGTCGATGTGCCGGTAGCCGGACGCGGCGAGGTCGTCGTAGCGGCGGTCCATCTCGCCGACGACCCACTCCAGGGCCTCGGCGGCCTTCTTCGGGTTGGTGATGATCGGCGTGATCAGGTGCGGGATGCCCTGGTACATCGTCAGCTCGACCCGCTTGGGATCGACCAGGATCATCCGCACCTCGTCGGGGGTGGCGCGCATCAGCACCGAGGTGATCAGCCCGTTGATGCACGTCGACTTGCCCGCGCCGGTCGCGCCCGCGATCAGGATGTGCGGCATCTTCGCCAGGTTCGCCACCACCGTGCGGCCCTCGACGTCCTTGCCGAGCCCGACGATCATCGGATGGTGCTCGTTGGTCGCGGCGGGCGAGCGCAGCACGTCGCCGAGGCTGACGATGTCCTTGTCGGTGTTGGGGATCTCGACGCCGATCGCCGACTTGCCGGGGATCGGGGAGATGATCCGGACGTCGGCGCTCTTGACCGCGTAGGCGATGTTCTTGGTCAGCGCGGTGACCTTCTCCACCTTCACCGCCGGGCCCAGCTCGATCTCGTACCGGGTGATCGTCGGGCCGCGGGTGAACCCGGTGACCTGCGCGTCGATGTCGAACTGCTCCAGCACACCGGTGAGCGCGTTCACCACCGTGTCGTTGGCCTTGGTACGCGGCTTGGACACGCTACCCGGACGCAACGCCGACGGATCGGGCAGGACGTAGATTTCGCCGGACGACGACAGCGGCAGCTGCTCGGAGCTGCGCGGCGCGGGCGTCGGGTCGGGCACGTCCGCGGCGGGCGGGACGAGCGGGGTGTCGCCGCCCGCGACGAGCTCGTCCATCGGCGGGGCGCCGCCGCCGTCGTCGTGCGGCGGCGCGGGCGGCGGGACGTCGGACTGGAACGGGTCGGGCTCGAAAAGGTCGTCGGCGAGGTCGCGCCGCGGGCGGTCGCCCTTCTTCGGCACGTCGTCCAGCAGGGGCGTGTCGTAGGGCCGGGAGTGCTCGCCGACCTCCAGCTCGTCGCTCTCGTCCTTGGCGGCCTTCTTCTTGCGGCGGCGCTTCTTCGGCTCCTCGCCGCCGGTCTCGTTCTCGTCCTTGGCGGAGCGCTGCGGGCGGCCCTGCAGCGTCGCGACGGCCCACAGGTCGGAGACCCGCTCGGGGACGCGGTTGATCGGCGTCGCGGTGACGACCAGCAGCCCGAACCCGGACAGGAGCAGCAGCAGCGGGACGGCCACCCACCCGCTCAGCGCCGCGTCGAGCGGTGCCGACACGACCCAGCCGATGACGCCGCCGGACTCGCGGACGCCGTCCATGTCCCTGGCGGGCGACGGGACGCCCGCCGCGATGTGCAGGATGCCGAGGACGCCGACGCCGAGCGCGGTCATGCCGATGACGATGCGCCCGGTGTCCTCGTGGTGCTCGGGGTGGCGCAGCGTCCGCCACGCCAGCAGGGCCAGCAGGATCGGCAGCATCATCGCCAGGATCCCGAGGCCGCCGCGCACGACCTTCTCCAGCGCGATGGTGACGACGCCGTCCGGGCGGAACCAGGTGACCGAGGCCAGCACGATGGACGAGCCGAGAAGCGCGAGCCCGAGCCCGTCGCGGCGGTGCTCGGGGTCGAGGTTGCGGGCGCCGTGCCCGTAGGCGCGGAAGATCGACCCGACCGCGACAGCAGCGAGCAGATACAGCTTGAACAGCAGCTTGAAGAACCCGAGCACCGCCTGCGAGATCGGGTCCGGCTTCTGGGGGGGACGCCCACGGCCCGAGCCGCGGCCCCCTCTGGAGCCGCCGCTCGAGCGCTTCCGGGGGGACGACCCAGCGGACTTGCGAGCCGTGCTGCCCCCCGCACGCGAAGAGGTTTTCGTTCCCCCAGACGCACGTGTGGCCATGGTTATGAGAGTAACCAAGGACCCAAGAGGTTCCCGGGATGGCGGGCGGGCGTGTTGACGCGCGCCCGCCGTCCCGGTACCGGGCTTCCCCGGGCTAGACCTCCACGACCACCGGGACGATCATCGGGCGGCGGCGGTAGTTGTCGCTGACCCATTTCCCGACGGTGCGGCGGATGAGCTGATTGATCTGGTGCAGGTCGTTCACGCCGTCGCCGGCCGCGTCCCGCAGCACTTCCTCGATCCGCTCGATGACCTCGTCGAAGTCCTCGTTGACGATGCCGGCGCCGCGGGCGTGCACCTCGGGCCCGGCGACGAGCTTGCCGGACGTGGAGTCGATCCCGACGACGATGGACACGAAGCCCTCCTCGCCGAGGATCCGCCGGTCCTTCAGCGAGGTCTCGGTGACCTCGCCGACCGACAGGCCGTCCACGTACACGTAGCCGGCGGGGACGGCGCCGACGATGCGGGCGCGCCCGTCCACGAGGTCGACGACGACGCCGTCCTCGGCGATGACGATGCCGTCCTCCGGGACGCCGGTGAGCGCGGCGAGCTTGGCGTGCGCGCGCAGGTGCCGCCACTCGCCGTGGATCGGGATGAAGTTGGCGGGCTTGGTGACGTTCAGCACGTACAGCAGCTCGCCCGCGGAGGCGTGCCCGGACACGTGCACCAGCGCGTTCCCCTTGTGGACGACGCGCGCCCCCCACCGGGTCAGCCCGTTGATGACGCGGTTGACGGCGTTCTCGTTCCCCGGGATCAGCGAGGACGCGAGCATCACCGTGTCGCGCTCGGTGATCCGGATCGAGTGGTCGCGGTTCGCCATCCGCGACAGCGCCGACATCGGCTCGCCCTGCGACCCGGTGCACACCAGGACGAGGCGGTCGCCGGGGATGTCGTCCAGGTCCTTCTGGTCGACCATGATGTCGTCGGGGACGCTGAGGTAGCCGAGCTCGCGCGCGACGCCCATGTTGCGGACCATCGACCGGCCGACGAAGCAGACCTTGCGGCCGTTGGCGACGGCGGCGTCCAGGACCTGCTGGACGCGGTGGATGTGCGAGGCGAAGCAGGCGACGATCAGCCGCTCCTGCGCGGTGCGGAACACCTCGTCCACCACAGGGCCGATGTTGCGCTCGCTGGTGACGAACCCGGGCACCTCGGAGTTGGTCGAGTCGGACATCAGCAGGTCGATGCCCTCGGCGCCGAGCCGCGCGAAGCCGGGCAGGTCGGTGAGCCGGCCGTCCAGCGGAAGCTGGTCCATCTTGAAGTCGCCGGTGTGCAGGACGAGACCGGCGGGCGTGCGGATCGCGATGGCGAGCGCGTCGGGGATCGAGTGGTTGACGGCGAGGAACTCGACGTCGAACGGGCCGAGCACCCGCCGCTCGCCCTCCACGACCACGTCGGTCACGGGTTTGATGCGGTGCTCGGTGAGCTTGGCCTCGATCAGCGCGAGCGTCAGCTTCGAGCCGACGAGCGGGACGTCGCGGCGCTCGCGCAGCAGGTACGGGACGGCGCCGATGTGGTCCTCGTGGCCGTGCGTGAGGATGACGGCCTCGATGTCGTCCAGGCGGTCCCTGATGTATTCGAAGTCGGGCAGGATCAGGTCGACGCCGGGCTGCTCGGTCTCGGGGAACAGGACGCCGCAGTCGACGACGAGCAGGCGGCCGTCCTGCTCGAACACCGTCATGTTGCGGCCGATCTCCCCCAGCCCGCCGAGCGCGACGATGCGCAGCCCGCCCTTGGGCGGCGCGGGCGGATCCGACAGCTCCGGGTGAGGATGACTCACCGGGTGACCTCCGGGATGGCGACCTCAGGCACTTTGACTCCCCCTATCGTGAGGTCTTCTCGCAGGCGCGCGGCGAACTCCGGCGTGGCCTCCACGAGCGGCGCGCGGAGCGGGCCGCCGCCGGGCAGGCCGAGCAGGTTCAGCGCTGCCTTGACGGCGATGGCGCCCTGCGTACGGGTCATGATGGCGGCGACCACGGGCAGCAGCCGCCGGTGGATCTGCAGCGCCCGCGCGTGCTCGCCGGCACGGTAGGCCTCGATCATCTCATGCAGCTCGGGGCCGACGACGTGGCCCACCACGCTGACGAACCCGGCCGCGCCGACCGACAGCCACGGCAGGTTCAGGTTGTCGTCGCCGGAGTACCAGACGAGGTCGGTCTCCGCCATGACCCTGGACGCGCCGAACAGGTCGCCCTTGGCGTCCTTGACGGCGACGATCCGCGGGTGCTCGGCGAGCTGGATCAGCGTGTCGTTCTCGATCGGCACCCCGGCGCGCCCCGGGATGTCGTAGAGCATGGCGGGCAGGCCCGTCGCGTCGGCCACCGCCGTGAAGTGGCGGACGAGGCCCTCCTGCGGGGGCTTGTTGTAGTACGGCGTCACCACGAGCAGCCCGTGCGCGCCGGCGGCCTCGGCCTGCCGCGCGAGTTTCAGGGTGTGCTCGGTGTGGTTGGTCCCGGCACCGGCGACGATCACGGCGCGGTCGCCGACCGCGTCGATGACCACCCGCAGAAGCTGCTGTTTCTCCTCGTCGCTCGTCGTCGGCGACTCGCCGGTCGTCCCGTTGACGACCAGGCCGTCGTGGCGCCGCTCGTCGACCAGGTGGGTCGCGAGGCGCGCGGCGCCGTCGTAGTCGACGCCGCCGTCCGGCCGGAACGGGGTGACCATCGCGGTCAGCATCCTCCCGAACGGAGCGTCAGGTGTTGTGCTGGGTGCCATGCATCGAACGGTACCGTTCCCGCCGCGCCAGGTGGACCCGCAGGTCCAAGCTGAGATCCAGGGCATGCGGAGGCGTTACCGGACGCGGCGTCGAGCACGGGAGGGGGCGCGGTCTGGAACGCGGCATGGAGGAAGCCGCCGCCACACGCTCGGGGGTACGCGTGGCGGCGGCTCCACCTCCACATCGTGGCACGCAAATGCGGCGTTACGGGGTCAGTCCGGCGACTTCCCGGACTCGGTTGCGTAACGTGACCCCTCGGTCATCCCCGGCGGCCCGACGTGCGGGTATCCCACTGCGGCGACGATTGGGACCGTTCCGTTATCGCGGGGAGGTTCGGAGGCGGCAGGGCTCAGCCTCCCGCGGTCTCCGCCGTCCGGGGCAGCCAGGCGGAGCGGTAGCGGGCCCACTCGTCCGGGTCGGTCGTCCAGTCCGCGTAGACGCCGACGCCGAACGGGCGCTTGGGCGGACGTTTCAGGTCGTCGATCCCGCGCCGGACCCCCCGCAGCGCGACCTCCAGTTCCTCCGCCCAGTCCATGAGGGGGCGGTAGGTGGGGACGCCCATGAACACCGTGGCGCGGTCGCCGATGAGCTCCAGCGTGGTGCGGGTGTGCCGGGCGAAGTGCCATCCGGCGAGGGACCTGGTCGGCAGCGACACGTCGTAGGTCATGATCGCGACCTGGTCCGCGAGGCCGGCGACGTCGCGCAGGAAGTCCTCGGTCGGGCGGGGCGGGTAGTGGTGCCTGCCGGTGCGCGGGAGCAGTGCCTTGTAGACGGGCTGGGCCTCGTCCATGAGCGTCTGCTGCTCCAGCGCCACCGACAGCAGCCTGCCCCGGGAGCGGGTCAGTTCGCTGGTCGCCTTCATGAGCGTCATGAACGCGGCGTCGTCGGGGTAGATCGGCTCGAAGTCGTAGTGGATGCCGTCGAACCCGAGGTCGAGGAAGATCGCGTCGGTCCTGAGCACCCGCGCGCGGACGGCGGGATCGTCCAGCTCGATGACGCCGTGGCCCTCCACCATCCGGATCTGCCCCAGGTACGCCTGCGCGCGCACGCCCGGCGCGTACTTGCGGACGGCCTCGATCAGCTGCTTGGCGTAGCGGTACTTGTGGGCGGGGACGGTGCCGTCCGCCTCGAAGGGGCCGGTGTGGAAGAACACGTCGGTGATGCGGTTCCGCTTCAGCAGTTCTCCGAGGGCGCGGTACTCGGCGTCGGTGTGCGGCTCGCCGACCCACTGGTGCCGGGCCCACAGCGCGTTCGCCTCGGTGCCGCGCGCCTCCGGCTCCTGCTGCCACCACACCCATGCCCCGCCGAACACGAGCGCCACCAGCCCGAGCACGTAGGCCGCGGCCCAGCCCGTCCAGCGCAGCAATCCGCCCAGCACACCACGACCCCGCACACTCTTCACCACCCCGCAATGATCCCGGATCTTTCCGGCGGATCGGACGCGCCGTCCCTCGGTTCGCCCTGGTCGCGGCCAGCCGCCGCCCATGAAACGATCAGGATTGGGACGTGTTCGCGCGCCGCGCGCGGCGGCCGTTGACATCGGGGGAACCCTGTGATGACCAGGCGGCTCGGCGACGTGGCCCACGGTTCTCGACCGAAGCCGCCGGGTTCTCACCCGTCCAACGGGATGGAGGTCGAGCCGACATGCGAGTACGACCGGATCAGGCCGAACCGAGACCTCTGATCAGCACCCGCGCCCTGGTGATCATCCTTGTGGCGGTCGGCGCGGGCGCCCTGACCGCCGCCGCTCCGCGGTTCGCGATCCCCATCGGGGTGGGCGTGGGGGTCGTCACCCTCCTCGCCCAGATCGTCAAGGACTGACGCGAGGCACGGAAACGATGTCTTCGGGGTCGATCAGGTGACCTCGGCCCCGGAGGCGCGGGCACTCCGGACGGCGCCCGGCAGTCACCGGCGCGTGGCGCTCCCCTGTTCCATCGTGCGCGGTGGGCGCGGGGGCGTCGGGGTCCGGACGGCGTCCGGCGACCGGTCGACGCGGGTGCGCTGGGTGAGGGCCACGCAGACCAGCACGGCGACGGCGGCCAGCGCGGTCGTGGCGTCGATCCGCTCACCGAGGAGGAGCCCCGACCAGAGCAGGGTCATGACCGGCTGGGCGAGCTGGACCTGGCTGGCGCGCGCGATCCCGGCCCGTGCCAGGCCCTCGTACCAGGCGAAGAAGCCGATGTAGGCGGAGAAGGCGGCGACGTAGGCGAAGCCGAGGGTGGCGCGTCCCGTCCAGTCGGGGCCGGTCGTCGCGAGCAGCCAGACGGTCACCGGGACGGTGATCGGCGCGGCCAGCACGAGCGCCCAGGAGATGACCCGCCAGCCTGGCATGTCGCGGGCGAGGCGCGCGCCCTCGGTGTAGCCCGCCGCGCAGGTGATCAGCGCGCCGAACAGCAGCAGGTCGGCGGCGGTGAAGTGGCCCGCGCCGCGGATCAGCGCGAACCCGGTGACGCAGACCGCGCCGGCCGCGCCGGCCAGCCAGAACGCGCCGGACGGCCGCTCCCCCGCGCGCAGCACGCCGAACACGGCGGTGACGGCGGGCAGCAGCCCGACCACGACGGCCGAGTGGGCGGACGAGGCGCCGTGGTCGAGCGCGAGCGTGGAGAGCACCGGGAACCCGAAGACGACGCCGCCGACGACGACCGCGAACCCCGCCAGCTGGTCGCGGCGCGGGAGGGGCGCCCGGACCGCGAGCAGGACGGCGGCGGCGAGGACGCTCGCGGCGGCGGCGCGGCCGACGCCGATGAGGTACGGGTCGAGCCCGTCCAGCCCCAGGACCGTGCTGGGGAGGGTGAGGGAGTAGATCAGGACGCCGATGGCGGCGAGCCAGAGGCCCCGTCCGGAGCCGGTGTCCGCTATCGACGCGGGGGCAGTAGCGCTATCCTGAGTCCTCATGAAACACGATAGCAGTGTTGCGGCGCTGGCCGACGCGCTGCGTGCCGACGTCCACCGGATGAGCGCCGGGGAGCGGCTCCCGTCCAGCCGGAGCCTGGTCGAGCGGCACCGGGTCAGCCCCGTGACGGTGTCGCGGGCGCTGGCCGTGCTGGCGGCCGAGGGGCTCGTGGTGACGCGGCCGGGCAGCGGCGCGTTCGCGGCCGGGCGCCGCGCGGCCCCGGCCGAACCCGCCGACCTCGGCTGGCAGGCGGTGGCGCTCGGCGACCGGTTCGTCGAGGCGGCCGGGATCACGTGGCTGCTCACCCCGCCGCCGGAGGGCGTGATCGCGCTCAGCGGCGGCTACCTGCATCCGACGCTCCAGCCGGCGCGGGCGCTCGCGGCGGCGATGGCGCGGGCGGCCCGGCGCCCCGACGCCTGGGAGATGCCCCGGCTCGGCGGGATGCCCGAGCTGCGCGCCTGGTTCGCCCGGGCGGTCGGCGGCGCCGTCTCCCCCGCCGACGTGGTGATCACCAGCGGCGGGCAGCAGTCGCTGACGACGGTCCTGCGGGCGCTGCTCCCGCCGGGCGCGCCCCTGCTGGTCGAGTCGCCGACGTACCTGGGCGTCCTCGCGGTCGCGCGGGCGAGCGGGCTGCATCCGGTGCCCGTCCCGGTGGACGCGGACGGCGTCCGTCCCGACCTGCTCGCCGAGGCGTTCGCGATGACCGGCGCGCGCGCCTTCTACAGCCAGCCGACCTTCCACAACCCGACCGGCACCGTGCTGAGCGGCGAGCGGCGCGGGCAGGTGCTGGAGGTGGCGCGGGCGGCGGGCGCGTTCGTGATCGAGGACGACTTCGCGCGGCATCTCGGCATCGCCCCGCCCCCGCCGCCGCTGATCGCGCAGGACACCGACGGGCGGGTGGTGCACATCGCGTCCCTGACCAAGGCCACCGCGCCGAGCCTGCGGGTCGCGGCGGTCATCGCGCGCGGCCCGGTCGCCGAGCGGATCCGCGCGACGCAGCTCGTGGAGGAGTTCTTCCCGGCCAGGCCCTTGCAGGAGGCGCTGCTCGAACTGGTCAGCTCGCCGGGCTGGCCGCGGCATCTGAGCGCCGTCCGCGCGGCGCTGCGGTCGCGCCGCGACGCGCTCCTGACCGCGTTCGCCCGCGACCTGCCCGAGCTGCGCGTGAACCGCCCGGACGGCAGCCTGCACGTGTGGGCGCGGCTCCCCGACGGCGTGGACGACACGGCGCTGGCGGAGGCCGCCCTGCGCTCCGGTGTGCTGGTCAGCGCAGGGCGGCCGTTCTTCCCCGCCGAAGCCCCCGGCCCGTACCTGCGAATCAGCTATGGGACGGCGGCCTCGGAGCCCGAACTGGCGGAGGGTGTCCGGCGCCTCAGCACAGTCCTACATTCCTGAAGCGGTACAGAAGCAGAATTCGTTACCCTCAGGGTCGCGCCAGACCTGGAAGGGTGTCCGCGGGTTCCCCATCGGCTCGCCGGCGGGCGTCGCGCCGAGCCGCCGCGCCCGCTCCCCCGCCGCGTGGATGTCGGGGACGTCCAGGTCGAGATGCACCCGGTTCTTGATCGCCTTCGCTTCGGGGACGAGCTGGAACGCCAGCACCGGGCCGTCGCCCGCGAGCGGCTCCAGGTCGAGCCAGTCGTCCTCGCGCGAGGTCGTCTTCATGCCGAGCAGCCCGCCCCAGAACGCCGCCATGGCGTCCAGGTCGGTGCAGTCGAACACGACGGTGGTCACGGTCGGTGTGATGCCGCTCATCGCACCCCCTCGGCCGTCCGCAGCGCGTGCGCCGAGCGGGCGGAGCGCCCGGCGGCCCGCCTGCATCCGGCCACGGGCGACGCCGGGTGGCGGCGGTGCCGCCGGGCGCCGATCCGGTCGGGGACCCCGTCGAGGAGCCAGCGGCGGATCCGCCTGCCGCGGCCGGCCGACCGGGCGCGGGCGATGAGGGTCGCTTCGACGATGTCGGCCTGGAGCCGGGCGTACTCACGCTCGGCCCATGCGTGCCGCGTGGCCGGCCCGGCGAGGTACGGCAGCGCGTTCATGATCGTCCTCCCGTTGATTGACACCATCTAAACACTAACGCTGGTGTCGCGGAGATGCAACCGGTAAAATGAGTATGCCGGTGTCGGACGTTGGTAGACTGCGCGCGGACAGGCAGGAGGGGTGATGGCCGAGGCTCAGGATGACCCCGCGACGCTGCTCAGGGACTTCGTCAACACGCTGAACGTCGACGCCGCCGAGGACGAGCTGGCGACACCCGAGCGGCTCGCGGCGTGGCTGGCCGGGCGCGGGCTCGTCCCGGAGGCGGCGCGGGCGTCCGGAACCGACCTGACCACCGCCATCGCGCTCCGCGAGGGTCTCCGCGAGGCCCTGTCGGCACACCAGGGGCCCGCCCATCACGGGCCGCGCGAAGCCGGCTTCCCCGACGACCTGGACGACGCCCTCGCCGCGCTGCCGCTGCGGGTCACGCTCACCGGGCCGCGTCCGGGCCTCGTCCCGCTCGATCCGCCCGGCACGGCCGCCGCCGGGCTGGCCCGTCTCGCCGCCGCGATCATCGACTCGGTCACCGCCGGGACCTGGCCCCGCCTGAAGGTCTGCCAGGAGGACACCTGCCGCTGGGCGTTCCTCGACACGTCCAAGAACCGGTCGCGCGCCTGGTGCTCGATGAGCGTCTGCGGAAACCGCACCAAGACCCGCGCCTACCGGGCCCGCCGCCGGGCCTGACCGCGTCCGGGGGGCCTAGGGTGGGCGATGATCCCGGACGGAGAGGACGTGCCACGCCATGGCCGATGTCGGAGTGCGGCCCGCGCGGCGGGCGGACGCCGCCGCCGTCGCCGACATCCAGGTGCGGGCCTGGCGGCAGGGCTACCGCGACCTGCTGCCCGCCGGCGTCCTCGCCGAGGTGACCGGGCCCGCCGCGCGGGAGGTGTGGCGCGAGAAGTGGAGGGAGGCGGCCACCGCGCCGCCGAGCCCGCGGCACCGGCTGCTCGTCGCCGTGGCGTCCGATCTCGTCGTCGGGTTCGCGGCGCACGCCCCGGCCGAAGACCCCGACCTCGACCCGGCCGGCACCGCCGAGCTGATCACGCTGCTGGTCGACCCGATGCACGCCCGCGCCGGGCACGGCAGCCGGCTGCTCGCCGCGACCGCCGACCTGCTCCGCGAGGACGGCTTCGCCACCCTGATCACCTGGACGTTCGAGGACGACGAGGTCACGCGCACGTTCCTCGGCTCGGCAGGCTGGGCCCCCGACGGCACGGCCCGCACGCTCGACATGGGCGAGCCCGTCCGGCAGATCCGCCTGCACACCGACATCAGCGACACCACCGGCTGACCTGTTGACCAGGGGGCGGTGCGGGCCCCGTGCGCCCCGCCCATATCTTTGAAGCCGTGCCCGAGTCCACCTTCCTGACGCCGCCGCGCGTGCCCGCGCCCGCGGAGCCCGCCCCCGGACGGCGCCGCTGGCTCGGCATGGCCGTCATCAGCCTGGGCGTCTCGCTGATCGTGGTGGACGCCACGATCGTGGGCGTCCTGCTCCCGCGGATCGTCACCGACCTGGGCCTCACGACGACCGGCGCCGAATGGGTCACCTCGGTCTACGCGCTGGTGTTCGCCGCGCTGCTGATCCCGTTCGGGCGCGCGGGCGACCTGTTCGGGCGGCGGCGGATGTTCGTGCTCGGCGTGGCGGTGTTCACGGTCGCGAGCGCCGGTGCCGCGCTCGCGGGCGGCGGCGCGGCGCTGATCGGCGCACGCGCGCTCCAGGGCGTCGGCGCCTCGATGGTCCTGCCGGCGACGCTGTCGACGGTGAACGCCGTGTTCACCGGGCGGGACCGGGCCGTCGCGTTCGGGATCTGGGGCTCGATGATCAGCGGCATGGCGGCGCTCGGGCCCCTCGCCGGCGGCGCGCTCGCCACCGGCGGCGGCTGGCGGTGGGCGTTCGGGATCAACCTGCCGCTCGGCGCCGCGCTGATCGCGGGCGCGCTGTGGCTGCTGCCCGAGACCCGGCAGCCGCACCCGCCGAAGGCGCGGCGCGGTGCCGACTGGCCGGGCGGGCTGCTGTCCACGCTCGGGCTCGGCGCGCTGGTGTTCGGGATCATCGAGGGCCAGACGTACGGCTGGTGGGCTCCGACGCGCCCGTTCTCGGTCGCCGGGTTCGACTGGCCGGAGTCGGGACTGTCGCCCGTCCCGGTCGTCCTGGCCCTGGGCGCGGTGCTGCTCGCGGCGCTCGTCGCCGTAGAACGGTCCAGGGCGGCGGCGGGACGCTCCGTCCTGCTCGACCTCGACCTGTTCCGCATCCCGAACTTCCGCCGCGGGAACCTCGCGTCCGCCCTGATCAACGTCGGGGAGCTGGGGCTGCTGTTCGTCCTGCCGCTGTTCCTGCTCGGCGTGCACGGCACGAACCCGCTGGAGATCAGCGTCGCGATCCTGCCGCTCGCCGCGGGCGCGTTCCTGTCCGGCGGGTACGCGGGCAGGCTCGCCAACCGGCACGGCGCGCACTGGGCCGTGCAGATCGGCATGGCGCTGGAGGTCGGCGCGGTCCTCGCGCTCGGCGTCACGGTGTCGGCGTCCACCGGCGGGCTCGGGCTCGCGCCGTGGATGCTGCTGTACGGGCTGGGCCTCGGGCTGACGTCGGCGCAACTGACGAACGTGTCGCTGGCGGACGTCCCGCAGGCGCGGGCGGGCCAGGCGTCCGGCACGCAGTCCACGGCCCGCCAGGTGGGCGCCGCGCTCGGCGTCGCCGCCATCGGGACGGTGTTCGCGACGAGCCTCGGCCACGCGATGACCGAACGGCTCGCCGCCTCCGCGCTCCCACCGGCCGAGCGCGCCGCCGTCGCGCGCGACCTGCGCGAGAGCGCCGGGACCTACGGTCGCGAGCTGCACGGCACGCCCGCACGGGCCGCCGAGGCCCGCGCCGCCGACGCGAGCCTCGCCATCGCGACCAGGCACGCCGCCCTCACCACCGCCGCGATCCTGGCCCTGGGGCTCGCCGTATCGATGCGCCTGCGCCCCACCTCTGATCTTCATCGGCAAGAATCGAAGGGATAGTCCCCCTGTCGCCCCACGAGAACAAGCGGTAACTGTGGCCACGCTCTCCCAATGGGTCGCCGGATCCCGGCCCCGCACCCTGCCCGCGTCCCTCGTCCCCGTCGTCGTCGGCACCGGCGTCGCCGCCGGTGAGGGCGGTGCGGTCTGGTGGCGCGCGGTGCTCGCCGCGATCGTCGCGCTCGTCCTGCAGATCGGCGTGAACTACTCCAACGACTACAGCGACGGCGTCCGCGGCACCGACGAGGACCGCGTCGGCCCGCTCCGCCTCGTCGGGTCGAAGGTCGCGCCGCCGAAGCAGGTCCTCGCCGCCGCGCTCGGCTGCTTCCTCGCCGCCGCCGTCGCCGGGCTCGCGCTCGCCGCCGTGACGACCTGGTGGCTGCTGCTCGTCGGCGCGTTCGCGATCCTCGCGGCCTGGTTCTACACGGGCGGCAAGACGCCGTACGGGTACCGCGCGCTGGGCGAGGTGTCGGTGTTCGTCTTCTTCGGCCTCGTCGCCGTCGTCGGGACCGTGTACGTCCAGGTCGAGGGCCTGCCGTGGGAGGCGTGGGCGGCGGCGGTGCCGATCGGGATGCTGGCCTGCGGGCTGCTCGTCGCGAACAACCTGCGCGACATCCCCACCGACCGCGAGGCCGGGAAGCGGACCCTCGCCGTCGTGCTCGGCGACCGCTGGACGCGCCTGCTCTACGCGGCGTGCACCGCGCTGCCGTTCATGATCGTCCTGGTGCTGGCGGCCCCGCATCCGTGGGCGCTGATCGCGCTGCTCGCCGCGCCGCTGTCGCTGCCGCCGACGCAGAAGGTGCTGGGCGGTGCGGCCGGCCCCGCCCTGATCCCCGTGCTGGGCGAGACCGGCCGGCTCCAGATCGCCTACGGCGTCCTGCTGGCGGTCGGCCTGGCGCTCTGAACGCCGGCGTCGCGCTCAGCGAGCAGGACGGCGCCGGTGACGCCCATGAGGAGCCCGGCGAGCAGCCCGCTGAGGGTCGTCAGGTTCAGGGCGCTGGACGAGCCCGAGTCGAGGAACTCCGGCTGGCTCAGCAGCGTGATCAGCCGGTAGAACGACCAGGCGAACGTGGCGCCCGCGCCGATCCACACCCCCGCCAGCGGCACCGCGAACCGCTCCGGACGGCCCGCCCGCCGGACGATCGCGAGCAGCGCCACCGCGCCCGCCAGCGCCATCAGGCCCATCACACCGTCGGCGAGCTGCTGGACGGCGCCCCGGTCGTCGAGCTGTTCGGCGCGGATCCCGGCCGTCCCGCCGAACGCCCAGTAGAGCTGCACGGCCGCGAAGGCGGCGGCGAACACCCCCGCCGTCCTCGCCAGGAGCACCTGCAGCGCATGCGTCGCGCCCTTGGCGACGTCCTTGGTCCGGACGGCGAAGACGTCCGGCCACCTTCCCCGCGCGTACAGCACGAAGGCGGTCAGCAGCCCGACCCCCTGCAAGGCAAAGCCCGTGTACACGACGCCGAACACCCATCCCTGGAGCGCGCTGTCGGACGCGGTGAGCGGCTCGGACGAGAACAGCGTCTGCACCAGGGCACCGAGCGGGACGGCCAGCGCGATCGGCGCGAGCAGCCCGGCGCCGATCCACATCGGCGTCAGCACCAGCCACGCCGGGACG
The DNA here is from genome assembly GCF_004348535.1 of Actinomadura sp. KC216. Lineage (GTDB taxonomy): Bacteria > Actinomycetota > Actinomycetes > Streptosporangiales > Streptosporangiaceae > Spirillospora. Next base: position 13,605 of record NZ_SMJX01000055.1, on the reverse strand, counting down.
CGCAGGCCCCAGCGGAACGTGAACGCCAGGACGACCACCACGGCGATCGCGTCCATGCCCAGGGTGATCGCGTTGCCGACGTAGAGCGCGGACTCCTTGGCCGCCTCCGTGTCGTTCCACCCGACCGTGCTGCCGGACAACCACGCGATCTTGAGGCCGAGGTAGGGGACGCACGCCGCGACGGTCGCCGCGCACACCCCCAGCCGGAGCCGCCCCGGCCCGGCGCCCGTGACGGGCGCCCTCCCGGTGAGAACTGAAACGGTCATGCCCCCGACGATGGCGCGGACCGGCCCCGCGCCACTTCCCGCCACCGGGTGAAACCGCCCCCGCACCTCCCCCGCAGGGGTGAGCGGAGCCTCAGCCGTCCTGTGCGGCCGCCGCCCCCCAGTTGATCTCTGGGCGGCCGGCGTCCACGAGCGCCTTGTTCACGGCGCTGAACGGGCGCGTCCCGAAGAACTTCTTCGCGCTGAGCGGGCTCGGATGCGCCGACTCGATCACGGTGTGCTGCGGCCCGGTGATGAGCCGGGCCTTCTTGCGGGCGTAGGCGCCCCAGAGGACGAACACCACACGCTCGGTCTTGTCGTTCAGCGCCCGGATCGCAGCGTCGGTGAAGTCTTCCCAGCCCTTGCCCGCGTGCGAGCCCGCCTCGCCGCCGCGCACGGTCAGCACCGCGTTCAGCAGCAGCACGCCCTGGTCGGCCCAGCGGGTGAGGTCGCCGGACGTCGCGACCGGCACGTCAAGGTCGGTGGCCAGCTCCTTGTAGATGTTGCGCAGGGACGGCGGCAGGCGCACGCCGTCGCGCACGCTGAAGCTGAGCCCGTGCGCCTGGCCGGGCCCGTGGTAGGGGTCCTGGCCGAGGATCAGGACGCGGGCGCCGTCGAACGGGCAGTGCCGGAACGCGTTGAACAGGTCGTCCTGCGGCGGGTAGACGGTCTGGGCGGCGTACTCCCCCGCGACGAACGCTCCCAGCGCGGCGGTGGCGATCGGGTCGAGCAGCGGGTCGAGCCGCTCCCGCCAGTCGCCGGGCAGCATTTCCATCAGGTCGAGGGACATCGTCGGGCCTCCGAGAACGTGATCTCCGGTCGGGCCAAACATTAGTGCGCGGCACTGACACGCCAGGGCCGAATCCCGGGAGCGCATCCCCCGCAACCGTAGGATGAAGCCATATGCCCGATTCCCCCCGTCGGCGGCGGTTCCGCGCGTCCGCGCTGCTCGCCGCGCTCGCCGTCCCCGGCCTCGGCGCGGGCTGCGGCGGCTCGTCCGGCCCGGCGACGCTCACCGTCCTGGCCGCCACGTCGCTGACGGAGGTGTCCGACGAGATCGGCACAGCGTACGCCCAGGAGGAGCCCGGCGTCAGGCTCCGGTTCGAGTACGGCGCCGCGCCCGACATGGCCGACCGGCTGTCCGACCACGATCCGGCCGACGTGCTTCTGACGGCGGACACCGCCAGCATGAACGAGGCCAAGGAATACCTGGCGGGTCCGCCCCGGATCGTCGCGCGGACCTCGCTGACCATCGCCGTCGGCCCCGGCAACCCCCGGCGCATCCGCCGCCTGAGCGACCTGACCCGGCCGGGCCTGCGGATCGCGGTCGGCGCCGGGACCGTCCCGGTGGGCCGCTACACCCGCCAGGTGTTCGCGAACGCGGGCCTGACCGTCCGGTGGAGCTCGGAGGAGATCAGCGCGCGGGCCGTCCTGGACCGGGTGCGCTCCGGCGAGGCGGACGCGGGCATCGTGTACGTCACCGATCTGCGCTCGGCGGGCGTCGCGGCGAGCAGCGTGCCCATCCCGGCGGACGTGAACGTCACCGCGGCCTTCCCCGCGGCGGCCGTCCAGGACGGCGACCACGAGGACGCCGCGAACGCGTTCATCTCGTGGCTGGCCACCCCGGCCGCACAGAAGCTGTTCAACAAACACGGCTTCGCGACCCCGTCCGCCCCACGGTAAGCAGGGTTCAGGCGCTTTCGGCGCGGGCCTTGACCGCGGCGTTCATCGCCGCGAACTCGTCCTCCATGTCGAGCTGCCCGCCCGCGACCGGGACGAGGGCCCCGGAGAAGCGCTCGCCCTGGGTGAGCCGGACGCGCCCGTTCCCGGCCGGCTCGATCCGGAAGTAGTGCTCGCCGTCCACGATCCCGGGGATCCACATGCGCCCGATCCAGCGCAGCTCGCGGCCGGGCTCGGCCTTGAGGACCTTCGGGGCGAACGTCATCGTGCCGCCGTCGGTGTCGCGCAGGACGTTCTGGAGCCGCGCGCCCTCCTCCGGCTCGCCCTCGGCCTTGACGATGAACGGGTTCCACTGCGGGTAGCTGCCGAAGTCGGTGACGATCCCGTAGACCTCGTCGGCGGACGCGGCGATCTCGATGCTGCTGCTGACCTCGCGCGGGGCGAGCTCGCCCCAGGCGAGCAGCCCGCCGGCGGCGGCGAGCGGAAGGGCGACGGCGGTGACGGCGACTCGGCGGATCATGACGACCTCCAGTTGGCTAATCTCATTAGCCAATAAGCTAGCTAACGCCATTAGCTTTGACAAGCCCCCGTCCCCGGAAAGTCCGGCGGCCGCGTCACATCTCGCCCGCCCGCTACGTCAGTCCTATGACGTGGACCGACGAGAGAGGTGTCGATGGACGAGCGCGAGTTCCTGGCGGACGAGTTCGAGAAGCACCGCGTGCGTCTCAGGGCGGTCGCCTACCGGATGCTCGGCTCGCTCGCCGAGGCGGACGACGCCGTCCAGGAATCGTGGTTCCGGCTCAGCCGCTCCGACGCCGGCGCCATCGGCAACCTGGGCGGCTGGCTGACCACCGTCGTCGGGCGCGTGTGCCTCGACATGCTGCGCTCCCGCACCGCGCGCCGCGAGGACCCGCTGGAGGAACGCCTCCCGGACCCGGTCATCGGCCCGGAGTCCGGCCTCGATCCCGAGCAGGAGGCGCTGATGGCCGACTCGGTCGGCCTGGCGCTGCTGGTGGTGCTCCAGTCGCTCACGCCCGCCGAGCGGCTCGCGTTCGTCCTGCACGACACCTTCGCCGTCCCGTTCGAGGACATCGCCCCGATCGTCGGACGCTCCCCCGCCGCCGCGCGCCAGCTCGCCAGCCGCGCCCGCCGCCGGGTGCGGGGCGCCGCGCCCGTCCCCGAACGCGACCCGGCCCGCCAGCGCGAGGTCGTCCAGGCGTTCCAGGCCGCGGCGCAGGGCGGCGACTTCGAGGCCCTCGTCGCCGTCCTGGACCCCGACGTCGTCCTGCGCGCCGACACCGGCGCCGCCGAACTGACCGTGGTGCACGGCGCGGAGGCGGTCGCCGGTCAGGCGCTCCTGTTCCGCGGAGTCGGCGGCAGGGCCCGCCCGGCACTGGTCAACGGCGCCGCCGGTGTGGTCGGCGTCGTGGACGGCCAGGCGCGCTCCGTCCTGTCCTTCACGATCGTGGACGGCAGGATCGCCGCCATCGACATCCTCGCCGACCCGACCCGCCTGGCCGCCCTGGACGTCACCGCCCTCGGCTGACCGCTATGGGAGGGGGCGGTGGAAGCGGCCGTGATCGGATGGTGCGGCCGGGTGGACGTCGGTCACAGGCCGAGGAGGGACTCGATGCCGAGGGTGAGGCGGTCGAGGTCGGGGATGCGGCGGACGGCGAGGAGGACGCCCGGCATGAAGGACGCGCGGTCCATCGAGTCGTGGCGGATGGTGAACAGCTCGCCGTGACCGCCGAGGACGACCTGCTGGTGCGCGACGGCGCCGGAGAGGCGGACGGCGTGGACGCGGACGCCGTCCACGTCGGCGCCGCGGGCCCCGTCCACCTCGGACGTGGTGGCGTCCGGGGACGGGGACACGCCGGCCTCGGCGCGGGCCGCGGCGACCAGTTCGGCGGTGCGGTAGGCGGTGCCGGACGGGGCGTCCGCCTTGTTCGGGTGGTGCGTCTCGACGATCTCGACGGACTCGAAGAACGGGGCCGCCTTCTGCGCGAAGTGCATCATCAGCACTGCGCCGATGCCGAAGTTCGGCGCGATGATGACGTTGCCGGACGACTCGTCCGTCAGCCAGGAGCGGACGGTGTCGAGCCGGGACGGGTCGAACCCGGTGGTGCCGACGACCGCGTGCAGGCCGTGCTCGACGCACCACTGGAGGTTGTCCATGACGACGGCGGGGTGGGTGAAGTCGACGACGACCTCGGCGGCGGTCAGCGCGTCGCGCGGGTCGTCCTGGTCGACGGCGGCGACCAGCTCCATGTCGCCGGCCCCTTGCACGGCCCGGCACACCTCGGACCCCATGCGCCCGCGCGCGCCCAGCACCCCGACCTTGATCACGTGTTCCTCCCGGTAGGCGTGGGGCCGAGCCTATCGTCAGAAGCGCTTGCCGAGTTCGCGTGCCTCGGCGTGCGCGGCGCGGCGTCCCGTCTCGGCGTCGGCGGTGGCGAGGTTGGGGCGGAACGCGACCGTGCTGATGTCGGTGATCCCGGCCCAGCGCAGCCAGCCGTCCAGGAACGGCATCTGGTGGTCGGCGCCGAACGCGGGCGGACGGCCCTCGCCGTACACGGCGCTGGTGTACAGGACGGCTGCCTTCTTGCCCTGGAGGAGTCCCGTGTAGCCCCGGGTGGGGTCGAAGCTGAATACCCAGCCGGGCTGCGAGACGACGTCGATGAACTGCTTGAGGATGTACGGGACGTTCGTGTTCCACATGGGCACGCTGAACAGGTAGCGGTCGTAGGAGTCGAAGCGCTCGAAGACGCGGCGCGCGGCCCGCCAGGCGTCGGCCTGCTCGCCGGTCGGCTCGTCGCCCGCGAAGACGGCCATCTTGGCGGCGGCCGCGGCGGGGCCGAACTCGGGGAGCGTGCCGTCCCAGAGGTCGTGGTGGTCCACCAGGTCATGGTCACCAACAGGGTCGCCGTGGGTCTCGCGGTAGGCGTCGAGGAACGCGCCAGCGAGCGCGAGGGACTCGGACGCGTCGCCCCGGGGCGACGCGGAGATGTGCAGCAGGCGGGACATGGGGATTCCTCTCCGAAGGCATACGGACTAGAGTCCGGTTACTTGCCTCGGAGATTAACGGACCTCAGTCCGGTTGGCAAGGGGGCATCAGGCGGCGAAGTCGCGGTCTCCTACCGGGCCGATGACCGTCAGGGCCTGGGGGGCGGCGAGGACGTCGGTGGCGATGGCGCGGACGTCGTCCAGCGTGACGGCCTCGATGCGGGCCAGGACCTCGTCCACGGGCAGCAGCGACTCGTACACGAGCTCGCTCTTGCCGATGCGGCTCATGCGGGACCCGGTGTCCTCCAGGCCGAGGACCATCGCGCCGCGCAGCTGCCCCTTGCCGCGCTCCAGCTCCTCGGCGGTGAGCCCGGCGCCGGCGGCCTTGTGCAGCTCGTCGCGGCAGATGGACAGGACCTCCTCCGCCTTGGCGGGCTGGCAGCCCGCGTAGACGCCGAAGATGCCGGAGTCGGCGTACTGGGCGGTGTAGCTGTACACCGAGTACGCCAGGCCGCGCTTCTCCCGGATCTCCTGGAACAGGCGGGACGACATGCCGCCGCCGAGCGCCGCGTTCAGCACGCCGAGCGCGAACCGGCGGTCGTCGGTGCGCGACACCCCGGCGCCGCCGAGGATGATGTGGGCCTGCTCGGTGTCCTTGTCGATCACGGCGGTGCGCGGGTCGATCGGCGCGGGCGCCCCGTCCAGGCGGGGCGCGGCGGGCTCGGCGTCGCCGGCCAGGTGCTCGGCGAACGCCCGGGAGACCAGCTTGACGACCTCGTCGTGGTCGATGTTGCCCGCCACCGAGACCACCAGCTGGGACGGGACGTAGTGCTGCCGGTAGTAGCCGTGGATGCGGTCGCGGGACAGCGCGTTGATCGAGTCCTCGGTGCCGAGGATGGGGCGCCCGAGGGGCGTGTCGCCGTAGAGGGCGGTGGCGAACTCGTCGTGGATCAGGTCGCCGGGGTCGTCGTCGCGCATGTGGATCTCTTCGAGGATCACGCCGCGTTCGGCCTCGACGTCCTCGGGACGGTTCACCGACTCCGCGACCATGTCGGACACGACGTCCACGGCGAGGGGGAGGTCGGAGTCCAGGACCCGCGCGTAGTAGCAGGTGTACTCCTTGGCGGTGAACGCGTTGAGGTCGCCGCCGACCGCGTCGATCGTCGCGGATATCTCCAGCGCGGACCGCCGCTTCGTGCCCTTGAACAGCACGTGCTCCAGGTAGTGGCTGGCACCGGCGTCGGCGGGGGCCTCGTCGCGGGACCCGACGGCCGACCAGATGCCGAACGCGGCGGAGCGCACGGTCGGCATCGTCTCGGTGATGATCCGCAGCCCGCCGGGCAGGACGGTGCGGCGCACAGCGCCGGCCCCGTCGGTGTGGATCGTGATGGTGGTGCCGGGCTCCTGCGCCCTCGCCGACAGGGTCACGTGTCGCTCACATTCCGTCATTGAAAACATCCGGCCGGCCGTCCCGCGGGCGGGACGGCCGGCCGGTCATGGGCCTGGAGATCAGGAGTTGCGCTGGCCGGAGTCGTCGCCGCGGCGGGTGCGGCGGCGGCGCGGGCGGCGCTCGCCGTCGTCGTCGCGGCGCTCGCGGCGCTCGCCGTCGCCCTCGCCACCGTTGGACGCGGACGCGGGGGCCGGGGCACCGCCGTCGCCGGAGTCGGCGCGGTCGGCGGCCTCGCGCTCGATCACCTCGACCGGCACCAGCGACAGCTTGCCGCGCTGGTCGATCTCGGTGACCTCCACCTGGATCTTCTCGCCGACGCCCATCACGTCCTCGACGTTCTCGATCCGGGCGCCGCCGTGCAGCTTGCGGATCTGCGAGACGTGCAGCAGGCCGTCCTTGCCGGGCAGCAGCGACACGAACGCGCCGAACGTCGTGGTCTTGACGACGGTGCCGAGGTACCGCTCGCCGATCTCCGGCATGTGCGGGTTCGCGATCGAGTTGATCGCCTGCCGCGCGGCCTCGGCGGACGGGCCGTCGGTGGCGCCGACGTAGATCGTGCCGTCGTCCTCGATCGTGATGTCGGCGCCGGTGTCGTCCTGGATCGAGTTGATCATCTTGCCCTTGGGGCCGATGACCTCGCCGATCTTGTCGACCGGGACCTTGATCGTGATGATCCGCGGCGCGTACGGGCTCATCTCGGCGGGCGCCTCGATGGCCTCCTGCATCACGTCCAGGATCGCCAGGCGGGCGCCCTTGGCCTGCTTCAGCGCGGCGGCCAGCACGGAGGCGGGGATGCCGTCGAGCTTGGTGTCGAGCTGCAGCGCGGTGATCAGGTCGCGGGTGCCGGCGACCTTGAAGTCCATGTCGCCGAAGGCGTCCTCGGCGCCGAGGATGTCGGTCAGCGTGACGTACTCGTCGCCCTCGTTGATCAGGCCCATCGCGATGCCCGCCACCATCTGCTTCAGCGGGACGCCCGCGTCCAGCAGCGACATGGTGGACGCGCACACCGAGCCCATCGAGGTGGATCCGTTCGACCCGAGCGCCTCCGACACCTGCCGGATCGCGTACGGGAACTCCTCGCGGGTCGGCAGCACCGGGAGGATCGCCCGCTCGGCGAGCGCGCCGTGCCCGATCTCGCGGCGCTTCGGCGACCCGACGCGGCCGGTCTCGCCGGTGGAGTACGGCGGGAAGTTGTAGTTGTGCATGTAGCGCTTGGTGCGCTCGGGGTTGAGCGTGTCGATCATCTGCTCCATGCGGAGCATGTTCAGCGTCGTCACGCCGAGGATCTGCGTCTCGCCGCGCTCGAAGATCGCCGAGCCGTGCACCCGCGGGATGACGTGCGCCTCGGCGGTCAGCTGGCGGATGTCCTTCGGGCCCCGGCCGTCGATGCGCAGCCCGTCGCGGATGACCCGCTCGCGGACCAGCTTCTTCGTGACGGCGCGGTAGGCGGCGGAGACCTCCTTCTCGCGGCCCTCGAAGGTCTCGGCGAGCTTCTCCGCGACACCGGCCTTGAGCTCGTCGAGGCGGGCCTCGCGCTCCTGCTTGCCGGCGATCGTGAGCGCCTGCGCCAGGTCTTCGGACACGGCGTCGGTGACGGCGGCGAGCACGTCGTCCTGGTAGTCCAGGAAGATCGGGTACTCGGCGGTCTCCTTCGCGGCGACGGCGGCGAGGTCGCTCTGCGCCTTGCACAGCGCCTTGATGAACGGCTTGGCCGCCTCCAGGCCCTCCGCGACGGTCTCCTCGGTCGGCGCGGTGGCGCCCTCGCCGACGAGCTTGATGGTGTCGCGGGTGGACTCGGCCTCCACCATCATGATCGCGACGTCGCCGTCCGGCAGGACGCGGCCCGCGACGACCATGTCGAAGGTGGCCCTCTCCAGCTCGGGGTGGGTCGGGAAGCCGACCCACTGGCCCTCGATCAGCGCGACGCGGACGCCGCCGATCGGCCCGGAGAACGGCAGCCCGGCCAGCTGCGTGGACATCGACGCGGCGTTGATCGCGACGACGTCGTACAGGTGGTCGGGGTGCAGCGCCATGATCGTCTCGACGACCTGGATCTCGTTGCGCAGGCCCTTGGTGAACGACGGGCGCAGCGGCCGGTCGATCAGCCGGCAGGTGAGGATCGCGTCCTCGGACGGACGGCCCTCGCGGCGGAAGAACGAGCCGGGGATGCGCCCGGCCGCGTACATCCGCTCCTCGACGTCGACGGTCAGCGGGAAGAAGTCGAGGTTGTCCTTCGGCTTCTTCGACGCGGTCGTCGCCGACAGCACCATCGTGTCGTCGTCGAGGTAGGCGACGGCCGAGCCGGCCGCCTGGCGGGCCAGCCGGCCCGTCTCGAAGCGGATGGTCCGGGTGCCGAACGTGCCGTTGTCGATCACGGCCTCGGTGCTCTGCGCGCCATCGATGCGCACGGCTTCTGTCACGGGAAACCTCCTTAGGGTTCCATGTCGGTCCTCGCGGCCGTTTCCCGTGGTCTTGCACGCTGCCGGTCTTCGATCGAAGCGCCCGGATCGAGAGCCCCGCCGATGCGGCGGGACGGATCCGGAAGCCACTACCGAGGACCGGCCCGCACCAGCGGTGTCCGCGAGGCTTTGTCTGTAGTTTTACGGCCGGCTCCGCGTCCCCGTTCGGGGTGGGCGGGCGGCCGGTACGCGCCGGGTGCCCGGCCCGTCCGGCAGGGTCGGCCCGTGCGGGCGGCCCCTGGGCGGGCCCCGGGCGCGTCCGGACGAGACGTCGCGCCCCGTCCGGCCATCGTGCCCAAAAAGGAAGGGAGCGGCCCGGCGGGCCACTCCCTCACCGTGCTAGCGGCGCAGGCCGAGTCGCTCGATCAGCTGCCGGTAGCGGTTGATGTCCTTGTTGGAGAGGTACTTCAGGAGGCGGCGACGACGGCCGACCAGCAGCAGGAGGCCGCGGCGGCTGTGGTGGTCGTGCTTGTGCTCCTTGAGGTGCTCGGTCAGATCGTTGATCCGACGCGTGAGCAGCGCGACCTGGACTTCCGGCGATCCGGTGTCACCCTCAGTGGTCGCGTACTCCGAGATGATCTTGTTCTTGGTGGCGGTGTCGAGCGACACGTGGCTCCTTCGATGCGATCGTCACCCGCAGATCCGGGGCCCGTGGGCACGCGGGTCCGCATGGTGCGTTTTAAGAGAGTGGCGGGCCGCATGAGGGTGCAGCCAGCCGCGCCGGGGCCCTTCCCGGCGACTATTCACCGTACCATGCCCGAAAGCCAGTCGGTTACGAAGCGGAAAGCCCTGTTATCACAGGGTACGCACTTTCCAGGGGGTTCTGGCCGGGGTTGCGACCGGGTTCTACCCGGCCGTGAGCTCGCGGGCGCGGGCCACGTCCCGGTGCATCTCCTCGATCAGCGCGTCGACCGACTCGAACTTCAGCGTGTCGCGGATGCGGTCGGTGAAGTCGACGGCCATGTGCTCGCCGTACAGGTCGAGGTCGTCGCGGTCCAGCGCGTACGCCTCGACGGTCCGCTCCCCCGCGCCCTCGAACGTCGGGTTCGTGCCGATGGAGATCGCCGCCGGCCAGCGGAAGCCGGGGTAGCGCTCGGAGTCGCAGACCAGCCAGCCCGCGTAGACGCCGTCGGCGGGGATCGCGGTGTGCGGCAGCGTCTGCAGGTTGGCGGTGGGGAAGCCGAGCGCGCGCCCGCGTTGGTGCCCGCGCACGACGACGCCCTCCACGCGGTGCGGGCGGCCGAGCGCCCCCGCCGCCGCCTCGACCTCGCCCGCGTCGAGCCGCCCGCGGATGTAGGTGGACGAGATCCTGCCGCCGTTCGCCACCAGCGGCATGCCCTCGGTGGTGAAGTCGTACTTCTCGCCCAGCTCCCGCAGCAGCGCCACGTCGCCCTTGGCCCTGTGCCCGAACCGGAAGTCCTCGCCGACGATGACGTGCGCCGCGTGCAGCCGGTCGACCAGCACCGACTGGACGAACTCGTCCGGCGGCACCTGCGACAGCTCCAGCGTGAACGGCACCACGACGACCGCGTCGGTGCCGAGCCCCTCCAGCAGCTCGATCCGGCGCCTGGTGCTCGCGAGCAGCGGCGGATGGGTGCCGGGCCGGACGACCTCGTCCGGGTGCGGGTCGAACGTGATCACCACGGACCGCAGCCCGCGGCGGCGGGCCTCCTCGGCCGCCGTGCCGACGATCCGCTGGTGGCCGCGGTGAACGCCGTCGAACACCCCGATGGTGACCACCGAGCGGCCCCAGTCCGCGGGAACCTCGTCGAGGCCATTCCAGCGCCGCACCATGCTCTCCCTGCGTAGGACGTGCCCTGCCGGGTCGTGTGGCCGCCCGGTTCTGCTGCCGTTCCTAAGAGTGCCATGTGCGAGCCGCAAGGGTGGCACCCGGGTTAACACGTGGGCCTGGTTCAGGCGGATTGGTAGACGACCAGGGAGACGGCGATGTACTGGAGGATGTAGGCGGCGAGCGTGCAGGCGTGGAAGACCTCGTGGAACCCGAACCAGCGCGGCGACGGGTCGGGACGGCGCAGCCCGTAGACCACCCCGCCGACGCTGTAGCAGATGCCGCCGATCGCGACCATGAGGCAGGCCGCGACGCCCGCGCCGTCGAGGAACTGCGGCAGGAACAACACCGCCACCCAGCCGAGGACGATGTAGAGGGTCACGTAGAGGGCGCGCGGGGCGCCGATCCAGACCGTGCGGAAGACGACGCCGGCGACGGCGCCCGTCCAGACGATGGCGAGGACGGCGACGCGGACGCCGCCGTCCAGGGCGAGGACGGCGAACGGCGTGTACGTCCCGGCGATGATCAGGTAGATGTTGGCGTGGTCGAAGCGGCGCAGGATCTCCAGCAGCCGGTGCGAGGTCTGCCGGTGATAGGTGCCCGAGATCCCGAACAGCATCCCCGAGGCCGCGACGTAGATCGCCGACGCGAGCCGCGCCTGCGTGCTCGGGCCGAGCGCGACCAGCACGAGCCCGGCGACGAGCACCGCGGGGAACGCGCCTATGTGCAGCCATCCGCGCAGCCGCGGACGGGTCGGGGACGCCACCGGCGCGCCGTCGTTCACGGTGGTCATCGGAAACCTCCTCACCAACAACCTACGGGATCGTAGGTTACGCGACCGTAAGTTGGAATGCATCGCCTTCCCCCGTGATCATCGCCACGCGCGGCGGGTCCCGTCCAGGCCGGGCGGCTGATCAGGAGGTGAACACGGCGAGCGGCTTGGCGACACTCCCGTGCTCCTCGACGAGCGCCAGCAGCGTCCCGTCGGGCGCGAAGACACCGACCGGGCCCGGGCCCAGCCCCGCCGCCTTGAGGCGCCCGCCGTGCGCGACCTTGCGGGCGTCGTCGTCGGACACGTCCCGGCGCGGGAACACCGCGGCGACCGCCTCGCCCATCGGCAGGATCTCCGTCTTCTCGGCGAGCTGGTCGAGCGTCCTCGCCATGCCCAGGTCGTACGGGCCGACGCGGGTACGGCGCAGCGCCGTCAGATGGCCGCCGCAGCCGAGGGACGCGCCCAGGTCACGGGCCAGCGCGCGGATGTAGGTGCCGGACGAGCACGCGATCGACGCGTCGATGTCGATCATGTCATCGTGCCGCCGGACGTCCAGGACGGCGAAGTCGTGCACGGTCACCGGACGCGCCGCGAGCTCGACCTCCTCGCCCTTGCGCGCCATCCTGTAGGCCCGCTCGCCGTTCACCTTGATGGCGCTGACCTGCGGCGGAACCTGCCGGATCGGCCCGGTCAGCGCCGCGACGCCCGCGCGCAGCGCCCCGTCGGTCACGTCCGCGGCGGACGCGGTCGCGGTGACCTCGCCTTCGGCGTCGTCGGTGTTGGTCGACACGCCGAGCCGGATCGTGGCGTCGTACCCCTTTTCGGTCAGCGCCAGGTGACCGAGGAGGCGGGTGGCCTTGCCGATCCCGAGGACGAGGACGCCCGTCGCCATCGGGTCGAGCGTGCCCGCGTGCCCGACCCGCCGGGTCTTCGCGAGCCGCCGCATCCGGCCGACGACGTCGTGCGACGTCCAGCCGGACGGCTTGTCGACGATGACGAGTCCCGAGTTCTCCACACCCGCTCCGAAAAGGTCGAAGGCCGAAAAGTCAGTCGCTCTCGCCGGGGACGCGCAGCGCGGCGCGCAACCGGTCGATGATCCAGGCGGGCTCGCCGCCCATGGTGAACGCGGCGGCCAGCCGGTGCCCGCCGCCGCCGAGCTCGACGCAGGCGCGGCCGACGTCGACCGAGCCCTTCGAGCGGGTCGACACGTACCATTCGCCGCGGTCGTTCTCCTTGCACACGACCGCGACCTCGGCCTCGTCGGTGCGCCTGAGCTGGTCGATGACGCCTTCGAGCTGGTCGTAGCCGACGTCGCGGGCGTCCCGGTCGGAGCGCGCGATCGTCGTCCAGACCAGGCCGCGGCCGCCCGCCGCGTCGCGCTCCAGCCGGGCCCGCGCGAGCGCGCCCGCGAGGACCTGGAGGTAGCCGAACGGCGCCCGGTCCCACAGCTCTCGGCTGACCGCCTCCGGCCGGACGCCCGCCGTCAGCAGCCGTCCCGCCAGGTCGTGGACCTCGGGCGTCGTGCACGGGTACTTGAACGAGCCGGTGTCGCTCGCCAGCCCGGCGTACAGGCCCTGCGCGATGTCGCGGTCGAGCGGGACGCCGAGCCTGCGGATCAGCTCCTCGACCAGCACCGCCGTGGCGGCGGCGTCCGGGTCGACGAGCCGCACGCCGCCGAACCCGGTGTTGGACGCGTGGTGGTCGACCACGATCAGCGCCCCGGCCCGGCCGGCGGCACCGGCGAGCGCGCCGAGCCGCGACTGCCCGGCCGCGTCCAGCGAGATCATCAGCTCCGGCGCCGCGGGCATCCGCGCGGGCTCGACCAGCAGCTCCTGGCCGGGCAGGAACCGCAGGATCGCGGGAACGGTGAACGGCTCCCCGAAGGAGGCCAGGCACCGCTTGCCCATCGCGCGCAGCGCCTGCGCGAGCGCGAGCATCGAGCCGAGCGCGTCGCCGTCCGGCGCCACGTGGCAGGCGAGGCACACCTCCCCCGCCGCGCCGATCAGCTCGACGGCCCGTTCCCACTCCCGCTCCCCGAGCCCCCCGCCCGCACCGGCGGACGCGAGCGGCCCGACAGCGCCGGAAGGTCCGGCGGACCCGGACGGCGCGGCGGACGCCGGCGCTCCGACCGGTTCGGCGAGCGCCGATGGTGCGGTGACCGCGGATGCCCCGGCGGACGGGGCCGGCCC
>NZ_SMJX01000557.1 GCF_004348535.1 Actinomadura sp. KC216 | reverse complement strand
CCCCCGGACCGACCCGCCGACCGACCCGCTGACCGATCCCCGTCCGACCCGGCGACCGACCCGCCGATCGACACGAAAGACGCCCGGCCGCGCGGGCGGCTCGGGCGTCTTTCGGGCGTTGCGGAAGGCGTCAGAGGTTCTTCATGATGTCCCGCATGAGGACGGCGGCCTCGCTCGGCGTCTTGCCGACGCGGACGCCGACCTTCTCCAGGGCGTCCTTCTTCGCCTGCGCGGTGCCGGCGGAGCCGGACACGATGGCGCCGGCGTGGCCCATGGTCTTGCCCTCGGGCGCGGTGAACCCGGCGACGTAGCCGACGACCGGCTTGGTCACGTGCTGCTCGATGTAGGCGGCGGCGCGCTCCTCCGCGTCGCCCCCGATCTCGCCGATCATGACGATGGCGTCGGTGTCCGGGTCGTCCTGGAACGCCTTGAGCGCGTCGATGTGGGTCGTCCCGATGACGGGGTCGCCGCCGATGCCGACGCAGGTGGAGAAGCCGACGTCGCGCAGCTCGTACATCATCTGGTAGGTCAGCGTGCCCGACTTGGACACGAGCCCGATCCGGCCGGGCGTGGTGATGTCGGCCGGGATGATGCCCGCGTTCGACTTGCCGGGGGACGCGATGCCCGGGCAGTTCGGCCCGATGATCCGCGTCTTGTTGCCCTTCTCCTCGGCGTACGCCCAGAAGTAGGCGGTGTCGTGGACGGGGATGCCCTCGGTGATCACGACGCAGAGGCCGATCCCGGCGTCGACGGCCTCGACGACGGCGTCCTTGGTGAACTTCGGCGGGACGAAGACGACGGAGACGTCCGCGCCCGTCTGCTCCATGGCCTCCTTGACCGTCCCGAAGACCGGGAGGGTCGTGCCGTCGAAGTCGACGGTCTGGCCGGCCTTGCGAGCGTTCACGCCGCCGACGACCTGCGCGCCGGACGCGAGCATCCGGCGGCCGTGCTTGGTGCCCTCGGAACCCGTGATGCCCTGAATGATGATCTTGCTGTTCTCGGTGAGCCAGATGGCCATCGCTCATGCACCTGCCGCGAGTTCGGCGGCGCGCCTCGCCGCGTCGTCCATGGTGTCGACCTGCTGGACGCCGGGGAGCGCCGCGTCGGTGAGGATCCTGCGCCCGAGGTCGGCGTTGTTGCCGTCCAGCCGGACGACCAGCGGCCGGTTCACGCTCTCGCCGCGGTCGGCCAGCAGCTTGTACGCCGACACGATGCCGTTGGCGACGGCGTCGCAGGCCGTGATGCCGCCGAAGACGTTCACGAACACCGACTTCACGGCGTCGTCCGACAGGACGATCTCCAGCCCGTTCGCCATGACCTCCGCGGACGCGCCGCCGCCGATGTCGAGGAAGTTCGCGGGCTTCTGGCCGCCGAACTCCTCGCCCGCGTAGGCGACCACGTCCAGCGTGGACATCACGAGGCCCGCGCCGTTGCCGATGATCCCGACGCTGCCGTCGAGCTTGACGTAGTTGAGGTCCTTGGCCTTGGCCGCCGCCTCCAGCGGGTCGGCGGCGCCCTTGTCCTCGAGCTTCTCGTGGTCCTGGCGGAAGGCCGCGTTGTCGTCCAGCGTGACCTTGCCGTCGAGGGCGACCACCCGGCCGTCGGCGGTGAGGATCATCGGGTTCACCTCGACGAGGGAGGCGTCCTCGTCGGCGAACACGGCCCAGAGGCGCTCGATGAGCTCGGCGGCGCCGTCCAGGGCCTCCTGCGGGAGGCGGCCCTGCTCGGCGATCTCGCGGGCCTTCGCCCGGTCGACGCCGTGCAGCGGCGAGATCGGGACCATCGCCAGCCGGTCGTGCGGCACCTCCTCGATCTCCACGCCGCCCTCGACCGAGCAGATGGACAGGAAGGTGCGGTTGGCGCGGTCGAGCAGGAAGGAGAAGTAGTACTCCTGCGCGATCGCGCTTCCCTCCTCGATCAGGACCTTGTGGACCGTGTGGCCCTTGATGTCCATGCCGAGGATCTGGCCGGCGAGCGCTTGCGCCTCGTCCGCCGAGTCGGCCAGCTTCACGCCGCCGGCCTTGCCGCGGCCACCGGTCTTCACCTGGGCCTTGACCACGACCTTCGAGCTCCCCGCGGCGAACAGCTCCGCCGCGATGGCCCGTGCTTCCTGGGGTGTATGGGCGACCTTGCCGGTGGGCACCGGTACCCCGTACTCGGCGAAGAGGTCCTTCGCCTGATGTTCGAACAGGTCCACGAGGGCGTCCTTTTAACGGATCGACAGTCGATCGACCACACGAGTGGGGGTTACACGGGTGTCCGTGCGGCCGGCACTCTGCGGTCCGCTCCGTCGATGCAGCCTAGTCAACCCGCATCCGTGGTGAGGCCGCCGGGTCCCCATACCAGCGAGTGTTACCTAAACGAGGGGTATGTCCGCCCTAAGGGTGGGCACGAGTGGCACGTGAGGAGGATGAACCAATTGACGTAGTTTGATGTACTTATTTCGCTTCTGCGATGGTGCGGCGGCCGGTGCGGTGAAAGGGGGCGACGCATGGCGAGGGCGGAGGAACGGGACACGACCGCCGCGGCGTCCGTCCTGATCGGCCCGCTCCCCGCCGAAGAGCCCGCCCCGAGCGGAATAGTCTCGGCCGAGAAGGCCCAAGCCCCACGAC
>NZ_SMJX01000556.1 GCF_004348535.1 Actinomadura sp. KC216 | reverse complement strand
CGGGGCAGGCGGGCTCGAACCGTCCGGCGCGCAGCGCCTCCTCCGGGCGGGGCCCGGGCCGGACGGGACCGTCGCGGCGGCAGGTGTAGGCGCCCTCCCCGTACACCACCATCGAGGACGCCAGCACCAGCACGCGCACGCCCGCGCGGGCCATCTCCGCCAGCAGCACGGCGGTGCCCTGGACGTTGACGGAGGTGTAGTCGGGCAGGTCGGCGACGTCGACGCCGAGGCCGACCTTGGCGGCCTGGTGGCAGACGGCGTCGGCGCCGTCCAGCCGGGACGCGACCGCGGCGGCGTCGCGGACGTCGCCGGCGGGCCCGTCGAGCGTGCCGGGGCGCAGGTCCAGGCCGCGGACGCGGTGGCCCGCGGCGGCCAGGGCGCCGGCGACGTGCGAGCCGATGAACCCGGCCGACCCGGTGAGCAGTACGTTCATGCGTCGAACGTAGGATGCGCCGCGCCCCGCCACGCGGCGGGCGGCGCCGGTCAAGGCGCCTTGTTCGAACCTTGTAAGAACTTCGCCGAAGAACCCCGGCCGACCCAAGCGAGCCTCGGGGAATCTCCGTGAGTGTCGGTGGACGTCAGTGCCGCGGGCGGGCCGTCCGGTCCAGGAGCGGGGCCAGGAGCGCGGCGGCCCGGTCGGCGTCGGCCTCGGTGGTGGTGAGGTGGAACGAGCAGCGCAGCCGTCCCGCCCGCACCGAGGCGACCACCCCGCCGGCGCGGAGCGTCGCGGCGGCGCCGTCGGGGACGTCGACCGCGACGATCGCCGACTCGCGGCCCGGCGCGGCGGGCGGCAGGCCGAGCGCGGCGCGGAACCGGCGCGCCAGCGCCACGTCGTGGTCGTGGATCGCCTGGACGCCGACGCGTTCGAGGAGCTCCAGCGCGGGCGCGTGCCCGGCCCAGCACTGCCACGCCGGGGACAGGTCCAGGCGCCGCGCGCCGGCCGCGAGCCGTACCGGCAGCCCGTACGCCGAGTCCCAGATGTCGTCGCCGGCGTACCAGCCGGCGCCGACCGCGGGCAGCGCGTCCAGCGCCTCGGGGGTGCCGGTGAGGAAGCAGGTGCCGCGGGGGCCGAGCAGCCATTTGTAGCCGCCGCACACCAGCCAGTCGACGCGGGACGCGGGCAGCGGCAGCCACCCGGCGGCCTGGGTGGCGTCCAGCAGGATCCGGGCGCCGTGCGCGCGGGCCGCGCCGATCAGGTCCTCCATCGGGGCGACGCGGCCGTCGGCGGACTGCACCGCCGACACCGCGACCAGGTCGTCGCCGGGCCGGACCTCCTCGGCGATCCGCTCCAGCGGGACCGCCCGCACCCGCAGCCCGTCCCGCGCGGCGAACGGCCACAGCAGCGAGGTGAAGTCCCCCTCGGCGACCACCACGCGCGCGCCGGGCGGCAGCGACGCGGCGACGAGCCCGACGAAGTAGGACACCTGCGGCCCGCACGCGACCCGCCCGGCGGGCACGCCGAGCAGCCGCGCGAACGCCTCCCGGGACCGGGTCACCGCCGCGTCCAGCGCCCGGGCCCGCAGCAGCCCCGCGGCGCGGTCCCGCTCGGCGGCGAGCATCGCCTCGTGCGCCGCGCGCGGCGGCAGCCCGTAGGTGGCGGTGTCGAGGTAGGCGACGCAGGCGCCGAACTCGCGCCGCGCGTCCCGGAGGGAAAGGCTCATGCACCGATCCTCGGCCACCACCCGCCCATAGCACAAAGTAAGGTTCTCTTGGACACCCATAAACCGTGTTGATACGTTGCGGGGATGCTCGACCTGCACCGGGGCCGGATCCTGCGGGAGGTGGCGCGGCTCGGCTCGATGACCGCCGCCGCGCGGTCCCTCGCCTACACCCAGCCCGCGGTGTCGCACCACATCGCGCGGCTGGAGGCCGAGGTCGGCACGCCGCTGGTGGTGCGGCACGGCCGCGGCGTGCGGCTGACCGAGGCGGGCCGGGTCCTGGTCGAGCACGTCGAGGACGTCCTGGCCCGGATGGACGACGCCGAGGAGCGGATCGCCGCGATCGCGGGGCTGCGCGCGGGCCGGGTGCGGGTCGCGGCGTTCCCGACCGCCGCCGGGGGCCTGCTGCCCGACGCCCTCGCGCGGCTGCGGGCCCGCGCGCCGGGTGTGTCGGTCACGCTGGTGGACGCCGACCCGCCGCAGGCCCTGGCGCTGCTGCGCGGCGGCGACACCGACGTCGCGGTCGTGTTCCGCTACGCCTACCTGCCGCCCGACACCGACGCGCGGCTGCGCGAGGTGCCGCTGTGCGAGGACCCGCTGCGGCTGCTCGTCCCCGCCGCGCACCCGCTCGCCGAAGCCGCCGACCCGCGGCTGGCGGACCTTTCGGGCGAGCGGTGGGCGTCGGGCTGCGCGCGGTGCCGCGACCACCTGCGGTGGGCGTGCGCGCAGGCGGGATTCGTCCCCGACATCGCCTACACCACCGAGGACCACGTCGCGATCCAGCGGCTGGTCGCCCGCGGCCTGGCGGTCACCACGCTCCCGGCGCTGGCGCTGGGCCTGCACGCCGAGCCGGGCGTCGCGGCCCCGGACGTGCCCGGCACGGGCCGCCGCCTGATCACCGCGCTGGTCCCGGCCGGCCCGCGCCCGCCCGCCGTCACCGCCCTGCTGGACGAGCTC
>NZ_SMJX01000555.1 GCF_004348535.1 Actinomadura sp. KC216 | reverse complement strand
GTCGGGGAGGTGGTCGACCCGGTCGGACCAGCCGCCGGTGGCCAGGTGTCCGGTGCGGTCCAGCAGGAGGCCGCGGCCTCGATACATCCGGTCGTAGAGGCGGCCCTGCGCCAGGTCGATGTCGCGCAGGCGGCGGCCGAGCAGGTCGGGGCCCTCGCCGAGGTCGTAGCGGACGCCGATCGCGGTGATCTTCTCGATCAGATGGCGGTTGACCTCGTCGAAGTCCATCAGCTCGGTGAGGAGCCCGCGCACGGCCCGCGGGCCCGGCCCGGTGGACAGCAGTTCCATCTGGGCGCGGGTGTTGTCCAGCACGTCCGCGGCGACCGGCCGGCGTTCGGCCTGGTAGGTGTCCAGCAGGGTGTCGGGCGCCCAGCCGCGGACCTGTGCGGCCAGCTTCCAGCCGAGGTTGAACGCGTCCTGGACACCGAGGTTGAGGCCCTGGCCGCCGATGGGCGGGTGGATGTGCGCCGCGTCACCGGCCAGCAGCACCCGCCCGGCCCGGTACCGTCCGGCCAGGCGGGTGGCGTCGCCGAAGCGCGACAGCCAGCGCGGGGAGTGAACACCGAAATCCGTTCCGGCGATGGCGCGCAGCTGCCGCTGGAAGTCCTCCAGCGTGGGCGGCTGCGCGCGGTCGGAGACCCCGGCGGCGGGGACGACGACGCTGTAGATCCCTCCGCCGAACGGCCTGAGCCAGAACCGCTTGTGGGTCTCGCTGATCTCGGCCACCCTGGCGGCGATCTCCTCCTGCGGCGCGCCCACTTCCATCTCGCCCATCAGCGTCTCGGTGCGCGAAGGTTCGCCGGGGAAGCCGACGCCGAGCAGTTTGCGGACCGTGCTGCGGGCGCCGTCGCAGCCGACGAGGTACCGCGAACGCAGCCGCTCCCCGCCGGCCAGCTCGACGGTCACGCCGCCGGCGTCCTGCTCGAGACCGGTCACCGCGCACCCGTGCCTGACCCGCGCACCCAGGGCCGTGGCGTGCTCTTCGAGGAGGCGGACGATGACCGGCTGCGGGATGCCCACCAGATAGGCGTGCGCGGAGTCCAGGCCCTTGGGGACGGGTTTGGTGATGGCGGCGAAGAATCCGGCGGCCGGACGGCGCCGCCCGTGGTCGAGGACGCGCTCCAGCAGCCCGCGCATGGCCAGCAGTTCGAGGCTGCGGATGTGCAGGCCGACGATGCGGACGAACGACGCGGGCGCGGTCTCCTTCTCCAGGACGAGGACCCGCACATCGTGCAGCCGCAGTTCGGCGGCCAGCGTCGCGCCGGTCGGCCCGCACCCGGCGATGATCACGTCGAACGCGTCGTGCCCGGCGGTGAAGGACGGAGAGTGCATAGGTGTCTGCCTTTCGGGAGTGCCTGGGTGGTGCGGCGCTCCCGGCGGACACCTACGTCGATCGCCCGGCCGTGACGGGGAGAGGGAGCACCCACGTCGATGCAGCGTTCATGGGTCTCACCTCCTCGGGCTGGGCCACGGTCAACGGCAAGCTACAAGCCGGGCGGCAGCCCGTCCACTCCTTTTCCGACCGGTCGCGCGGGGCGGTCAGCGGCCCGAGCGGGGGCGGACGAGGCCGCTCTCGTAGGCGGCGACGACGGCCTGGACGCGGTCGCGCAGCCCCAGCTTGCGCAGGATGCGGCTGACGTGGGTCTTGACCGTCTCCTCCCCCACGACGAGCCGCGCCGCGATCTCGGCGTTGGCGAGGCCCTCGGCGACCAGGCGGAGCACGTCGGTCTCGCGGGGCGTCAGCACGTCCACACCGCCGCCCGGGCCGCCCGTGGGGGGTGACGGCGGGCGCGGGCGGAGCCGGGCGAACTCCCCGATCAGGCGGCGGGTGACGGCCGGTGCCAGCAGCGCCTCCCCCGCCGCGACGACCCGCACGGCGTCGAACAGCCGCTCGGCGGTGACGTCCTTGAGCAGGAACCCGCTGGCCCCGGCGACGAGCGCGTCGTAGACGTGCTCGTCCAGGTCGAAGGTGGTGAGCATCAGGACCCGCGGGGCGCCGGGGGCGGCGGTGATGCGGCGGGTGGCCTCGATGCCGTCCATGACGGGCATCCGCACGTCCATCAGCACGACGTCGGGCCGATGCTCGGCGCAGGCGCGGACCGCGGCGGCGCCGTCGGCGGCGGTGCCGGCGACGGCCAGGTCGGGCTGGGTGCCGAGCAGCGCCCCGAACCCGGCGCGGACCACCTCCTGGTCGTCGGCGACGACCACCCGGATCGTCATGTCGCGCCCTCGGTGGGCAGCGTCGCCTCGACGAGGAACCCGCCGACCGGGCCGGGGCCGGTGCGCAGGTCGCCGCCGACGGCCGCGGCGCGCTCGCGCATGCCGAGCAGGCCGTGCCCCGCGGGGCCCGCACCGCCCGCCGCGGGTCCCGGGCCGTTGTCGCGGACGCTGACGCGCAGCGCCCCGGGCGTGTAGTCGACGTCCACGTCCACGGCGGCGCCGGGCGCGTGCCGGCGGGCGTTGGTGAGGGCCTCCTGCACGATCCGGTACGCGGCCAGCTCCACCCCCGGGTCCAGGACGGCGACGCCGCCGCGGACGATCAGCCGGACGCTCGCGGCGCCGGAGTCGCGGGTCTCGTCGATCAGGTCCAGGAGCTGCCGCAGGCCGCCGGGCTGGGGG
>NZ_SMJX01000554.1 GCF_004348535.1 Actinomadura sp. KC216 | reverse complement strand
CTACCTGGCCGCCCAACAGCCCACCCAACAGCCCACCCAACAGCCCGCCCAACGGCCCGAACAGCGTCCGGAGGAGCCTGCCGGCCAGACCCGCCGTGTCCGCAGGCTGGCCGGGGAGGTCGCCGAGGCGCACCACCTGGCCGAGCTGCAGGACGACGACACCCCGCTGGTGCTGGACTCGGACCGGGTTCGCAAGCGCCGCAAGAAGGCGTATGAGGCGTCCCGGCTTCACCAGCTCGGGCAGGACCCGGCGATGCGGGCATGGCAGGCCGCTCGGATGCGCCGCCTGCTGGTGACCGCGGGCATGGTGGCGCTGACACTGGCGCTGGCCTGGTCAACCGCCGGGGTCCAAGCGTTCGCCGCCGGTGACGCCAAGGCGTGGACGCCCGGATGGGTGTTCGCGTGGCTGGTCGAGCCGTTCATGTCGCTGGCGCTGCTGACCGTGGTGGGCGCCAAGGCCTACCTGGGCACCCGCGGGCAGCCGATCAAGTCGAGCAAGCTCGACCGGATCGAGTACGGGTTCCTGGGCCTGACACTGACCATGAACGCCTGGCCCTACCTGCCCGGCGTCGCCGACACCTTCGAGGTGTCCCGGCTGGTGCTGCACATCCTCGGTCCGATCGTGGCGGTGGCGGTGGTGACCGCGCTGCCGATCATCCTGGAGGCGTTCGCCCGCCTGGACCACCGCCCCGCCGGTGCCGCAGGGGTTACCGGGCCCCTTACTGCCCCTACGTACAGCGCAAACGCCGGTGCCGACCGGCCCGCCGGTAACCCCCCGGGCAACGGTGTGGACCGGGTGGACGTGGCCGCGTTGACCGACCGCGCCCGGCTGCTGATCGCCTCGGGTGATCTGCCCGCCGCGCCGTCGGCCAACGCTCTGCGTCAAGCCCTGCGGTGCGGGATGGACACCGCCCGCCACGTCCGCGACGAACTACGCGGGGGCGGTTGAGATGACTGAGCCGGACCGCCAAGACGCGCCGGTGCGGGTGACTCCGCCGCCGAGTTTCGGTGCCGCCTCCTCCTCCCCCGTGCGGTGGGAGGAGGAGGCGGCCGACCCGCTGGCGGCGTGGGTGCGCTGGCACCTGGTGGAGCTGGCCGGTGTGGGTGTGCCGCTGGGCCTGGCCGTGGCCACCTCGTGGTGGTTCGTGCTGCTGGCCGCCGGTGTTGCCGGTGTGTGGGCGGCGCAGGAGACCCGCCAGGCCCACCGGCACCGCCAGTTGAACACGGCCGCGCCTACGGCCATCGACGCACGTGAGGAGACCGAATAATGGGCGACACCAGCAAGGCCAGCGAGCTTGCCACCGTGGTGCGGCTGCCCGTTGACCAGCACGAACAGCCCCACAAGCCCGGGAAATCCGGGCAGGCCGGGGAAGCCGAGGCGGTGTCGGGGCGGGTGCTGACCGCAGCCGAGTACGCGCGGATGTTCAGCCAGCGTGAGCAGGCGTTCGCGCGGTGGCGCGGCTACCGCTCCGACGCGCGGTGGCTGGCGGGCGCGGTGCGGCGGCTGGGTGGTGATGAGCGGACCCGGACCGCGGCGCGGTTCATCGTGCGGCATGCGGTGTTCGTGCCGGTCGGGGCGGGTGTGGTGGCCCGGCGGGTGTGGGAGGCCAAGACCAACTCCCGCTACGAGCGGATGATGCGCGCGGCCGAGGCCGCCGGTGATTTCGAGGCCGTCAGGGAGTGGGAGGCGCGGTCGGTGGCCGAACGGCAGCGCCGCCACCAGCGGGTGATGGACTGGATCACCCACCCCGTCCAGATCGCCAAGACCGCCGCCGTCAGCGTCGCCACCGGCGTCGGGGGGCTGCTGGGGCTGGGTGTGGTGATGGCGGTGGCCGAAGACAACGCCGCGCTGGTCAACGACCCGCTGATGGGCGCCGTCGCCGTGGTGCACGGCACCGCCGTCGCGGTGGAAACCGCATGGGGACCCGCCCTGGCGGCGGCGCCGTGGCTGACGGTGGCGTGGCTGTGGAACGAGGGACGGCGCCGCGGACCGGTCCTGTCGTGGCTGGCCCCCGAGCAGGACACCGCCGGTGAGCCGGTCACCCCGGGGCGGGTGGTGCTGGCGCTGCGGGACCTGGGCATCCCCGCGCTGCGCAAGGCCATCACCGACGCCGGAGAGGCCGCCGCCTCCTGGCTGTCGGTGATCCGGATCGCCGGGTGCGGAGTCGAAGTCGATGTCACGTTGCCGTCCGGGGTGTCGACCGCGGAGGTCAAGGCCAAGCGCCGCAAGCTGGCCGAGAACCTGGACCGCCACGAACACGAACTGCACATCACCATCCCCCCGGCCGCCCGGACCGTGCGCCTGTGGGTGGCTGACTCCGGCGCGCTGGATGAGCCGATCGGCCCCTCCCCGCTGGTCACCGATCAGACACTGACCGCCGACATCCACTCCGGCCGGGCGCCGTGGGGTCAGGACCTGCGCGGGGACGCGGTCACGCTCCCGCTGTGGCAGCGGCACCTACTGGTCACGGGCCTGTCCAACCAGGGCAAGACCGCCGCACTGCGCGCCCTGGCACTGTGGGCGGCGCTGGACCGGTCGGTGGAGTTCCGCATCGCCGACCTCAAGGGCGTCGGGGACTGGCGGATGTTCGAGGGCATCGCCACCACCCTCATCCAGGGCCCGACCG
>NZ_SMJX01000553.1 GCF_004348535.1 Actinomadura sp. KC216 | reverse complement strand
GGCGGGACGGGCGCGGCCGCGGGCGGCGGGCCCGGCGGGCCGCCCGCCGGGTCGGGCACCGGCGCCACCGGCTGGTCGGCGCCGCGCTCGGCGGCCAGATGCTCCCGCGCGGCCTTGATGATGTCCCACGCCGACAGCTCGTCGGTGGAGGGCGGGGTGTGCATCGCCGGGGACATCAGCTCCGCCGCGACCGCCTGCGGCACCGCGAACCCCGTCGCCGGCGGCGGGACCTGCGCCAGCCGGCACCACGTCAGCCCGAGGGTGTAGGTGGTGGCCAGCAGCGCGGCGAGGGCGTCGGGGTCGTCGCTGCGCAGCGCGTCGGGCAGGCGCCCGTCGCGGGGCCACAGCGACCGCAGCGGGTTGGCCGGGTCGCCCAGCACCGCCTGGACGGTCCGGGCGCTGTCGGCGTCCAGCCAGCGCTGCAGCGCCGGGAGCGCGCCCGGCGCTGCCTGCAGGTCGGCGGCCAGCACCGCGACCCCGGCGCGGCGGACCTCGTCGTGCCCGCGGCCCGGCGC
This sequence comes from Actinomadura sp. KC216, assembly GCF_004348535.1. GTDB lineage: Bacteria > Actinomycetota > Actinomycetes > Streptosporangiales > Streptosporangiaceae > Spirillospora. The sequence continues at coordinate 2,153 of NZ_SMJX01000553.1, read as the reverse complement.
CGACGGGCGGGGCCCGGTCAGCGCGGCGACGATCTCCTGCAGGTCGTACAGGGCCAGGCGCAGGTACTCGCCGGGCGCGGTGTCGCGGACCATCGGCGTGGCGAACTCCGCCGGGCAGCGGCGCCGCCACTCCTGCACGATCGCGTCCGGGCCGTACCGGACGGTCGCCAGGTCCTGGTTGACCAGCCGCAGCGACGCCGCCGTGATCGCGGCGAGCGCGTCCGCGCCGGGACGGAACCGCGGGTCGGCCTGCAGCCCCGCCGCGACCTCGTACATCACGCGGGCGATGTGCGCGGCGCCGCCGCCGTCGCCGGCGCCCAGGCGGTGCACGTAGTAGCCGGCCAGGGTGCCGAGGTCGGGCGGCATCATCCAGTGCAGCTGCTCGGCCGAGGTGGTCAGGAACGGGATGAACGACTCGATCAGCGGGTGCTCGGTCAGCGCCACCGGCGACCCCGCGCACCACAGCAGCGCGCCCCACGCCGCCGCGACCGTGGACGGCGTCCCCGGCTGGAACATCGGGTCGCGCTGCACGAACTGCTGCGGGTTGACCGCCAGGGCGGTGGTGAGCGCCTGGGAGATCCGCGCGACGACCGCGGTGTCGGGGACGGGCCCGAGGAACCCCAGCGGCGCGACCCGCCCGGCCGACAGGTCCGGGCCGGTCGGGAACAGCTGCGGCGGGACGGGCGGCGTCCCGGCCCCCTGCGGCGCGGGGACGGCGACGCGGCGGTCCTCGAACGTGGCGGGCGGCGGGCAGGGATGCCAGGTGCCGTCCAGGCCGCACCGGTACCAGCGGCCCCACGCCCCGTACAGCCACCACTCCCCGGCGCCCCACAGCATCCGCGCGGCGATCTGGGCGGCGCGGTCGGCGGGCTGGGCGGTCTGCCACCAGGGGGAGGCGACCAGCTCGCGGACGTTGCCCTCGACGGAGGCGAACAGGTCCCCGCTCGGGCCGCCGCCGGTTCCTCCGGTTCCGCCGGGCCCCGCCCCGGCCGCCTGCCAGCTCATCCGGCGATAGTAGTGGCCCCGGGCGGGCCGCCCGGCACCCGTGCGAACCAATCGCCGCCACGCCGTCACGGGCCCGCCGCGGGCCCGTGTCCCGCCCGTCGACGTGTAAGGAGCGTTATGTCATGATGCTCATTAGCCCGTGCGGGGTGCCGTGCGGTGCGGACGGCTGGAACGGCCAGAACGGCTCGGCCTGCTCGGGCGGCGGACCGCGGGGGGAGTGGCGGTGGACGGTGCGGCGCGCACCCGCGCCTGGGGCGTGGGCCTGGCGGTGTTCTCCTCGGTGTGCTTCGGGGCGTCCGGGCCGTTCGGCAAGGCGCTCATCGAGGCGGGCCTCGGCCCGCTGCAGGCGGTGTGGCTGCGGATCGTGACCGCCGCGCTGGTCCTGGTGCCGCTCGCGCTGCTGCTGCGGGGCCGCGCCGCCGCCCGCGGGCTGCGCCCCAACCTGGGGCCCGTCCTGCTGTACGGGGCGACCGGCGTCGCCGGGTGCCAGGCCCTGTACTTCGTCGCCGCGTCCCGGCTGCCGGTCGGGGTGGCGATCCTGCTGGAGTTCAGCGGCCCCGTCATCGTCCTGGCGTGGCTGGGCCTGGTCCGCCGCGCGCCCGTGCACCGCACCGCCATCGCCGGCGTCGCGGTCGCCATGGCCGGGCTGACCCTCGTCGTCCAGGTCTGGTCCGGGCTGACCCTCGACCCGGTCGGGCTGGCCGCCGGGATCGGCGCCGCCGCCTGCCAGGCCAGCTACTTCCTCATCGTCGACCGCCTCACCGGACGCGTCGACCCGCTCGTCATCACCGCCTCCGGCAGCGTCGTCGCCGCCGGCGCGCTCACCGCGCTCGCCACGCCCTGGTCGCTGCCGTGGGACGTGCTGCCCGCGCAGGTCCCCGTCGCCGGGCACACCGCCCCCGGCTGGACGCTGGTCATCTGGATCGGGGTCGTCAGCACCGTGCTGGCCTACCTCACCGGCGTCGCCGGGCTGCAGCGCCTGTCCGCCCAGGTCGGCGGCGCGATCTGCTACACCGAGGCGGTCGCCGCCGCGCTCATCGCCTGGGCCGTTCTCGGCGAGCGCCTCAGCCCCGCGCAGATGCTCGGCGGCGTGATCGTGCTGACCGGCGCCTACATCGCCCAGCGCGCCGCCGTCGCCCGCCCCGACC
>NZ_SMJX01000552.1 GCF_004348535.1 Actinomadura sp. KC216 | reverse complement strand
CCCTGGCGAGCACCGCCGTCAGCTCTGCCGGACGCGGCGTGCGGACGAGCACCCCGCGCCGGAACCGCTCCGCCAGCTCCCGCACCGACGTGTCGGCGATCATGCGGCCCCGCCCGATGATGATCAGCCGGTCGGCGGTCAGCTCCATCTCGGTCATCAGGTGGCTGGCGATCAGCACGGTCCGCCCGTCGGCGGCCAGCGAACGCAGCAGCTCCCGGATCCAGCGGACGCCGTCCGGGTCCAGGCCGTTCACCGGCTCGTCGAACATCAGCACGCCCGGATCGCCGAGGAGCGCCGCCGCGATCCCGAGCCGCTGCCGCATGCCGAGCGAGAACCCGCCGACCCGCTTGCGCGCCACCCCGGCCAGGCCCACCTGCTCCAGGACCTCCGTCACCCGCCGGACCCCGATCCCGTTGCTGCGCGCCAGCCACCCGAGATGGTCGAACGCGCGCCGCCCGCCGTGCACGGCGCCCGCGTCCGGCAGTGCCCCCACCTCCCGCATCGGGCGCCGCAGCGTCGCGTACCGGCCGCCGTTCACCAGCGCCTCACCGGACGTCGCCGCGTCCAGCCCCAGCAGGATCCTCATGCTCGTCGACTTTCCCGCGCCGTTCGGCCCGAGGAACCCCGTCACCGCACCTGGCCGGACCGTGAACGACAGCCCGTCCACCGCCGTCGTCGCGCCGTAGCGCTTGGTCAGCTCGCGTACTTCGATCATGCGGTCGACGGTCGTACGGGACGGCGCCGCGCACATCGGAGCGCGGTTGGGACTCGCGCGTCAGACCGTGCTCCGAGACCGTCCCGCCGCGTCCGACCCCGGGAGGACGCGCCCGCCCGGACCGTCCGGATACCGTCATGACGTGGACGAATCCGAGCTGCGCGCCCCTTTCCTCCGGCGGCTCGGCCGACGGCGCCTGATCGGCCTCGACGCCTGCCTGGCCGTCGTCTACACGCTCGCGTTGCTGGTGTTCGCCCCGGATAGGGACATCCCCCTGCTCCTCGCGGTCCCGTTCACCGCCGCGACCGGGCTGCCGCTCGCCGTCCGGCGGCTGTGGCCCGTCCCCGTCTTCGCCACCGTCCTTTCCGCGTCGACCGCGACGTTCCTGCTCGGCCTGCCCTGGGACTTCTTCGCCGCCGCCGCGTTCGCCCTCTACCCGGTCGCGCTCACCCGCCGCCGGCGACGCTGGATCCCGACGCCGCTGATCGGCACGGTCAGCGCCCTCCTCATCCTCGGCAGCGCGACGCTCGGACCCACCAACTGGCAGGCCGAGATCATCGGCAGGGCACTGCTCGGCGTCGCGCTCCTCGGTGCGTCCTGGTCGCTCGGCCGCGGCGTCCGCGAACGCCGCGCGCACGCAGCGCGCTCCGCCCGGCAGCTCGCCGACCAGGCCGTGTCGGAGGAACGGCTCCGCATCGCCCGCGAACTCCACGACGTGGTCGCGCACAGCATGAGCCTGATCGCCGTCAAGGCGGGCGTCGCCGTCCACGTCGCCGAGGCCCGCCCGGAGGAGGCCGTCGACGCCCTCCGGGTCATCGAGACCACCAGCCGCGGCTCCCTCGCCGAGATGCGGCACCTCCTCGGCGTCCTCCGCAGCGAGCCGGGCACGCCGGGTGCACCGGGCACGCCGGGTGCGCCGGGCACGCCGGGTGCGCCGGGCTCGTCCGGCGACGCGGGCGCCGACCTGGCCCCGTCCCCGGGCCTCGCCGACCTGGCGGCCCTCGCCGAGCGCGCCGCGATGGCCGGCGTCCAAGTAGACCTGCGCGTGGACACCGGCGACCTCCCCGAAGGCGTCGCCCTCTCCACCTACCGCATCGTCCAGGAAGCGATCACTAATGTGGTCAAACACGCCGCCCCGGCCCACTGCCGCGTCCGCGTCCGGGCCGACGGGCACCACATCCGTATCGACGTCACCGACGACGGCCCCGGCGTGCGCGTCCTCCCGGGCGGGGACGGCCACGGACTCATCGGCATGCGCGAACGCGTCGCCATGTACGGCGGGGACTTCACCGCCGGACCCCGTCCCGAAGGCGGCTTCGCCGTGTCCGCCGCCTTCCCGTACGAGCCTTAGGAGCCCCTTGGAACTGCGCGTCCTCGTCGCCGACGACCAGGCCCTGGTGCGGGGCAGCTTCCGCGTCCTCCTCGACACCGCTCCCGGCCTGCGCACCGTCGGCGAGGCGGGCACCGGCGCGGAGGCCGTCGAACTGGCCGAACGTGAACGCCCCGACGTCGTCCTCATGGACGTCCGGATGCCCGAGATGGACGGGATCGAGGCGACCCGGCGGATCTGCGCGGACCTCCCCGACGTCCGCGTCCTGATCCTCACGACCTTCGACCTGGACTCCTACGTCTACTCCGCGCTCCGCGCAGGGGCCAGCGGCTTCCTCCTCAAGGACACCCCGCCCGCCGACCTCCTCTCGGCCGTCCGCGTGGTCGCCGCCGGTGACTCCCTGCTCGCCCCCACGGTGACCCGCCGCCTGATCGCCGAGTTCGTCCGCCGCCCCGAGATTCAGCCCCCTCCCAGCCTGGACGGCCTCACCGACCGCGAACGGGAGGTCCTCACCCTCATCGCCCGCGGCCTGTCCAACACCGAACTCGCCGAACACCTCCACCTCAGCCCCGCGACCGTCAAGACCCACATCGGACACCTCCTGGCCAAGCTCCAAGCCCGGGACCGCGCCCAACTGGTGATAGCCGCCTACGAATCCGGCC
>NZ_SMJX01000551.1 GCF_004348535.1 Actinomadura sp. KC216 | reverse complement strand
CCCGAAATCGGTCGCGAGACCGGCGAGCCCCGAGTCGTACCCCTGGCCGACGGCGCGGAACTTCCACCCGCCCTGCCGCCGGTACAGCTCGCCGAGCACGAACGCCGTCTCCGTCGTGGCGCCCTCGCTGTCGAACCGCGCGACCTCCGTCCCGGCCGCCGCGTCGACCACGCGCACGTACAGCCCCTGGAACTTGCCGAAGGCGCCCCCGTCCGAGGACGCCGCGACGACGATCCGGTCGATGGCGGGCTCCACGCGGTCCAGGTCGATCGACAGGACGTCCAGTACGGTCGCCCCCCGCTGCTTCCCGTCGTGGCGGACCGCTCCCGACTTATGCGCCGGCTGGTTGTAGAAGACGAAATCGTCGTCCGAGCGCACCCGTCCCGTATCCGCCAGCAGGAGCGCGGACGCATCCGCGTCGGGCACGCCCGGCCCCCCTTGCCAGCCGAGCTCGACCCGGACGGAGGGAACCGGCACCGCGGTGTTGGCGCCCTTCTGCATCGACATGAACGCTCCTCATCATCGATCGATGTCATCAACCTACGGGCCGCCGCACGGCCTCGCGACCTGCATTTGAGGGACGCACCGAATCGCCGGCGAGTTCCGGCCCGGCCATCGACCGCCTTTCGGCGCGCGATCCGCCAGGTCGCTCAGGGCACACCGGGGGGCTTCAGGGGACCCGGGCCGTCCATTCCGGCGTGCTGAACTTGTCCGTGACGTACTTGCGGGCGAGGCGCATCTCGTCCTCGCTCACCTCGTCGCCGGCCAGGCCGTACCGGCCCCGGAAATGCCCGATCATACGGTCGATGATCTCCTCCCGGGGCAGTCCGGTCTGGCGGCGCAGCGGGTCGACGCGCTTGACCGCGCTGGCGATCCCCTTGTCGGAGACCTTCTCCCGGCCGATCCGCAGCACCCGCAGCATCTTCTCCGCGTCGATGTCGTAGGCCATGGTCACGTGGTGCAGCACCGCCCCGGCGGCGAGCCGCTTCTGCGCCGCGCCCGCGATCTTGCCCTGGTCGGAGGTGATGTCGTTCAGCGGCTGGTACCACGCCTTGATCCCGAGCTCGCCGAGCGCGCCCAGCACCCAGTCGTCCAGGAACGCGTAGCTCTCCGCGAACGACATGCCCGCCACCAGCGTCTCCGGCGCGTACAGCGAGTAGGTGATCGTGTCGCCCGGTTCGATGAACATCGCGCCGCCGCCGCTGATGCGGCGGACCACGTCCACCCCGTACCGTCCGGCCGCCTCGGCGTCGACCTCGTTGCGCAGCGACTGGAAGCTGCCGATGACGACCGCGGGCGACGCCCACTCCCACACCCGCAGCGTCGGCGGGCGCCGTCCCGCGCCGACCTCCTCGGCGAGGACCTGGTCGAGCGCCATGTGCAGGGTGGGGTCCTGCGGCGGCTCATGGATCAGCCGCCAGTCGTGGTCCCGCCAGTCCGACGCACGCGCGACCGCGCGCCGCACCGCGATTCCCACGGCCTCCGCAGTAATTCCCAGCATCACCGTGCCCTGAGGCAGGCCCGCTTCCACGCGCGCGCCGATCGCCTTGGCGTCGAGCCCAGCGGGGAGGCCGTCCAGGACGGCGTTGATGTCCTCCAGCGCCCCGTCGGGTTCCATGAAGAAGTCGCCGCTGATCCTCGGGTCGCGCAGCAGACCGTCCACGACGTCCACGTCGGCGACGACGAGCTTGCCACCTGGGACCTTGTACTCACCGTGCATCACATACAGTCGAACCCCGCCGCCCTACCGCGGATTCCGCCGGTCGGCTTGGCGGACGGCGCGCCGGGGCATCGGTACAGGTGGCGGTCATGGGAAGGACGGTGCCGGTGAGCAATCTCGACGTCAGGCCGAAGCCGGTCGAATGCGGTGGACGGGACGAGGTGCCAGGCCGTCCCGTCCATGAGCTCCTGCCCCCGCGGCGCGTGCCGCTCGGCGAGAGCACGGTCGTCCGGCGGCTCCTGCCCAGCCTGGGACGGCGCATGGTGGGCGCCTGGTGCTTCGTCGACCACTACGGCCCGGACGACATCACCGGCGAGCCGGGCATGCAGGTACCGCCACATCCGCATATCGGGCTGCAGACGGTGAGCTGGCTGCACGGCGGCGAGGTACTGCACCGCGACAGCCTGGGCAGCCTCCAGACCGTCCGGCCCAGGGAACTCGGGCTCATGACGGCGGGACGGGCCATCGCGCACTCGGAGGAGTCACCGCGCGACCATCCGGCCATCCTGCACGGGGCCCAGCTCTGGGTCGCACTACCGGACGCCCACCGGCACACCGACCCCGCGTTCGAGCACCACGCCGATCTGCCCGTCGTGCAGGCGCCCGGGTTCGGAGCCACCGTCATCCTGGGAGAACTGGACGGGGCCGCCTCGCCCGGCATGACCTTCACCCCGATCGTGGGCGCGGACATCACCGTGGCGGACGGGGCCGAAGCGCGGGTGCCGGTCGAGCCCGACTTCGAGCACGCCGCGCTCACCATGTCGGGCATGACGGAGATCGACGGGTCCCGGGTCGAACCCGGCTCGATGCTCTACCTCGGTTGCGGGCGCCGCGAACTGACGCTGAGGGCCGACGACGGCGAAAGCACGCTCGTCCTGCTGGGCGGCGAGCCGTTCGAGGAGAAGCTCGTCATGTGGTGGAACTTCGTCGGCCGCACCGGCGACGAGATCGCACAGGCGCGCGAGGACTGGATGGCCGGCGACCGCTTCGGCGAAGTCCGCGGCTACGACGGCCCGCCCATCCCGGCAC
>NZ_SMJX01000550.1 GCF_004348535.1 Actinomadura sp. KC216 | reverse complement strand
GGCCGTACGGCGGCTGCGCGCCGGGGGGCGGCTGCGCACCCTGGCCCGGCCACGGCGCGTTCGGGGGGTAGCCCACCTAGACCTCCTGACCTGACGTCGTGCTCTTCTCCGTGAGCGTAACCGTAGAGTTCCGAACAAGATGGACATCGAACTTCGCGGCACCGCCGCTCCGGGCGGCTGGCCCGTCCCCGGGTGCCGGTGCGCGTCCTGCAACCGGCTGCGCGCCGCCGGGATCCGGCACGAGCCGGTCGGTGCCCTCATCGACGGGGTGCCGCTGGAGGACTGTGCGCGGACGGACGTCCCCGGCGGTTTCGAGGTGCACGGCCCTCGCGGCGGGCGGGCCCTGGTCGCATCCGGAGCGGGAACGAGGCCGGAGCCGACGCGCGGGGTGGAGTACGACGCCGTCCTGCTGGATCTGGCCGGTTCCCCCGAGCATCTGGGCTATCTGCGCCATGCCGGTGCGGTGTCGGCCGAGACGGAGGTCGTGGCGATCCACGTGGACCACCGTCTCCCGTCGCCGGGCGAGCTTGAGCGCCGCATGGCGTTCTGGAACCGCCCTCATCACGGCCCGCACCGGACGCTGCTGCTCGGTGGGGCGCGGTCGGGCAAGTCTGTTGAGGCTGAGCTTCGACTGGCCGCCTGCCCCGATGTTGTCTATGTCGCGACCGGACCGGTGCGCGACGACGACCCCGAATGGGCGGAACGCATCGGCGCCCATCGGCTCCGGCGCCCGTCATGGTGGCGCACCGTCGAGACGACCGATCTCGTCGGCGTCCTCAAGCAGGAGGCAGGGGCGGTTCTCGTGGACGGCATCGGCACATGGCTCACCGCAGTGATGGACGAAGCCGCCGCATGGGACGACCCCTCCCTCGCACAGCCGCACCTGGACGACCTCGTGTCGGCGTGGCGCGGCACGGAGGCGCGGGTGGTCGCGGTGAGCGACGAGGTCGGCCTGTCGCTCGTCCCCACGACCGTGTCCGGGCGGGCGTTCCGCGACGTGCTGGGCGGCCTCAACCAGCGGCTCGCGGCCGAGTCGGAGGAGGCGGCGCTGGTCGTCGCGGGGCGCGTGCTGGAGCTCGGATGATCGCCGGGCTGCGGCTGGCGGTCACGCTGCTCACCGTCGTCCCGGTGGGGTCGGAGCGGGTCGACCGGGGCACGGCGCGGGCGGCGATGCTGCTGGCGCCGTCCACCGGGCTGATCGTGGGCGGCGCGGCGGCGCTCGTCCTGCTGGCGGGCGATCTGCTCGGCCTGCCCGGCCTGGTCGCGGCGGCGCTCGCGGTCGCCGCCATGGCGGCGATCACCCGGGCGCTGCATCTGGACGGCCTCGCGGACCTCGCGGACGGCCTCGGCAGCGGCCGTCCCGCCGCCGAGGCCCTGACGATCATGAAGCGGTCCGACATCGGGCCGTTCGGCGTCGTCGCCCTGCTGCTGACGCTGCTGATCCAGGTCTCGGCGCTGGCGGCGGCTCCGGACCCGGCCGTCGCGGTGCTCGTCGCGGCCGTCGCGGGCCGCCTCGCCCTCCCCTGGGCGTGCCGCACCGGCGTCCCGGCCGCGCGCCCGGACGGTCTCGGGGCGCTGGTCGCGGACGCCGTACCGGTCCGGGCGGCGCTGGTGGCCACGGCGGTCGTCGTGGTGGCGGCGGCGGCGGCCGGGGCGGGCGCCGGCGGCCTCGGCGGCGCGCTGCACGCCGTGGCGGCCGTGATCGCCGCGCTGGCCGCCGCGCTCCTGCTGCTCCGCCACGCCGTGCGCAGGCTGGGCGGGGTGACCGGCGACGTGTTCGGCGCGCTCGTCGAGACCGCCACGACGGCCGCGCTGATCGCCCTTACGGCGCTGCGGTGAGGGCGCGGCGGGCGTAGGCGCGGACGTCGGCGTCCGGGTCGTCCTGGGCCCGGCTCAGCGCGTCCCGCACCTCCGGGACGTCGCGGAAGGCGGCGAGCGAGATCGCGGCGGCCTTGCGGACGTCGAGGTGCGGGTCGTCCAGGGCCTTGGCGAGCGGGCCGGGCGCGACGTCGGCGGACGCGGCGGCCAGGCCCCGCGCGGCGCCCGTCCGGACCTGCCAGGCCGGGTCGTGCAGGGCGCCGATGGCGGTGAGGTCGAGGGGGTGCGGGCAGCCGATGCCCGCCAGGGCCTCGAAGGCCGCCGCCCTGACGAGGGCGTCCGCGTCGCCGGTGAGGCCGCCGAGCGTTCCGGCCGCCGCCGGGTCGCCGATCGTGCCGAGACCGTGCGCCACCGCGACCCTGACCTCGCGGGACGGGTCGTGCGCGGCGCGCGCGACCTCGTCCGCGGCGTCGTGGGCCACCAGTCCCCGGACGGCCTGGCGCCGGACGCGGTGGTCGGCGTCGCCGAGCGCGTCCCCGAACACGGCCGGGGAGCCGAGCCGGAGGGCGCGCAGCACGTCCACGACGGCGGCGCGGACGATCGCGTCCTCGCTGCGGAGGGCGGGCGCGAGCCCGTCCCGGACGGCGGGCGTCGCGGGCAGCACCTCGACCAGCTCGCGGAGCGCGGTCGCGGCGGCGCGGCGGACGGAGCCGTGCGCGTCGGCGAGCGCGGTCGCGAGCGCGCCCGCGGCGCCGTCCGGCGCGACCTCGGTCAGCGTCGCGACGGCCGCGCGCCGCACCTTCGGGTCGGGGTCGGCGAGGTAGGGGGCGATGGCGTCCACGGACGGGCCCGTCTCGGCGAGCTCCTGGAGTTCGAGCAGGCCCGGCGAGCGCCCGATCGCCCGCGCCGGACGCGCCGGGCTCGCCGCCCGGGCGGGGGCCGCGGGGG
>NZ_SMJX01000549.1 GCF_004348535.1 Actinomadura sp. KC216 | reverse complement strand
GTCGTGGACGAGGCGTCGACGCGGACGTACCCGGGTCTTTCCCATGAGCCTGTGCATCTGCCGCTGAGTGGCGGCGGTCGCGGTGGCGGCGGCGAGCAGACGATCTACAACCCGGCGGGCGGGTCACCCGCGGCGATCTCCGCGGTGCCGGGCCTCGGGGCGCTCGGCTCGCTCGGCTCCGACGGTGCGTTCGGCTCGGCCGGTGCGCTGGGCCGCCAGGTGCCGGGCGAGCGGCCGGGGCAGTTCGCCGTGTTCGAGACGCCTCCGCTGGAGCGGGCCGTCCGGCTGACGGGGGCGGCCAGTGTCCGGCTCCGCGTGGACGGGGACGGGCCGCTGTTCGCGAAGCTGTACGACGTCGCGCCCGGCAGCGGCGGCGGTTCGGCGACGCTGGCGCGGCGGCTGGCCGCGCCGTTCCGGGTGTCGCCCGGACGGGACGTGACCGTCGCGCTTCCGGCGATGGACTACCGCTTCGACCGCGGCCACCGGCTCCGGCTCGTCATCGCGACCACCGACCTGGGTTTCGCGACACCGGCGAAACCCGCGTCGTACAAGGTGCGGGTGGTGTCACCGCTGGCGGTCCCGACCGTCCCGGCGCTGACGACCGCGCCGACGCCCCTCCCGGCGTGGGTGTGGGCTCTCCCGGTCGCCGCCATCACTCTCGCTCTGCTGATCCTCATTCCTGGACGACGTCGCCCCGGCCCTGAGCGGGACAGCGACGTCCCGCTGGAGATAACCGGCCTGACGAAGGCGTACAAGAACGGCCATCTGGCCGTCGCCGACCTGTCGTTCCGGGTGGAGAAGGGCCACGTGCTGGGGCTGCTCGGCCCGAACGGCGCAGGAAAGACGACGACCCTGCGCATGTTGATGGGCCTCATCCATCCCGACTCTGGCGAGATGCGCATCTTCGGTCACCGCGTCTACCCCGGCGCTCCCGTCCTGGCGCGGCTGGGTTCGTTCGTCGAGGGGCCTGGGTTCCTCCCACACCTCACCGGGCGCGACAACCTCGACCTCTACTGGCGCGCCACCGGTCGTCCCCTGAACGAAGCCCACCTGGACGAGGCGTTGCAGATAGCCGACCTGGGGTCTGCGCTAGACCGTCCCGTCCGGACGTACTCGCAGGGCATGCGGCAACGCCTCGCCATAGCGCAGGCCATGCTCGGGCTACCGGACCTCCTCGTCCTTGACGAGCCGACCAACGGCCTGGACCCGCCGCAGATCCGCGAGATGCGGGAGGTGCTCGTCCGGTACGCCGCGGCCGGGCGGACGGTCATCGTCTCCAGCCACCTGCTCGCCGAGGTCGAGCAGACCTGCACGCACGCGGTCGTCATGGCGGGCGGGCGGCGCGTCGCCGCGGGCCCGGTCGCGGAGATCACCGGCTCCGGCCGCCGCCTGGAGGACGCCTTCCTGGAGATCATCGGAGAGACCTCGTGACCGCGCACGCAAGCCCGCCCGAAACCGGAACCGTCCTCGTCCCGGCGACCGCGTACGACGTCCGGCGGACGCTTCCGCTGCGGGTGGAGGCGGTCCGCCAGTTCCGGCGCCGCCGGACGCTGGTCGCGTTCGGGATCCTGCTCGTCCTGCCGTGGGTGCTGGTCGCCGCGTTCAAGGTCGGCGGCGACCCCGACCGGGGCGGCGTGCCCGGCCTGGTCGACGTCGCCACGTCCGGCGCCCTGAACTTCGCCCTGTTCACGCTGTTCGTCTCGACCGGGTTCCTGCTCGTCGTCGCGGTGGCCCTCTTCTGCGGCGACACGGTCGCGAGCGAGGCGGGCTGGTCGTCGCTGCGCTACCTGCTCGCCGCGCCCGTGCCGCGCGGCCGCCTGCTGCGCCAGAAGCTGATCGTCGCGCTGTCGTACGCGGTCGTCGCGGTGGTGAGCCTGCCGCTGATGTCGCTGCTCGCCGGGACCGTCGGGTTCGGCTGGGGCGACGTCGAGCTCCCGACCGGCGGCACCGTCCCCGTGAGCACCGCGCTCGGCCGGATGGCGATCATCGTCGGCTACGCGCTCGTCGCGCAGCTCGTCGTCGCGGCGCTGGCGTTCCTGCTCTCGGTCACCACCGACTCGCCGCTCGGCGCGGTCGGCGGCGCGGTCGGGCTCGTGATCGTCAGCAACATCCTGGACGCCGTCACCGCGCTCGGCGCCTGGCGCGACCTCCTCCCGACGCACTGGATGTACGCGTGGATGGACGCCCTCCAGCCCGAGATCGCCTGGACGGGCATGGCCAAGGGCGCTGCCGTCTCGATCGCCTATGCCGCCGTTCTTTTCGCGCTCGCGTTCCGGCGCTTCCGCAGCCGCGACATCGTGTCCTGACCTGGACTTGATGGCCGTCCGGACACACTCCGCAACGCCCGCCCGACCGAAAATCGGTCGAACGGGCAGAGGTTGTCGCATAAGCTCGGCGAACCTCGCGCAGGGTGAAGGCGTCCTACTTAGAGCAGCGCGACATCGGCTCGATCGCCGGGTTAGATCCAGCCCGGCGGGGGGAGATGATCAACATGGCACGGCAGCAGCTCATCAAACGCCCCAGGCCCCCACGTCAACCGAGCCAGCCCGACCTGCGGACCCCATCGGGCCGCCTCCTGCCGTACTGACCGCTTTCGCCGCAGGGCCTTCCCGCACCCGGGAAGGCCCTGCGGCGTATTACGAGCGCCTATTCGGGACGGACGCCGTGCTGCGTCCAGGCGACGAGCCGGTCGAACGCGGTCAGGAAATCGGACTGCATCGGCCGGACGACCGTGGGACACGCGCCGCTCAGCCCGTCGAAGTGGGTACCGCC
>NZ_SMJX01000548.1 GCF_004348535.1 Actinomadura sp. KC216 | reverse complement strand
GCCTCAAACGGCAGGCACGACGCCCCGAACGCCAGGCACGGAGCCTCAAACGGCAGGCACGACGCCCCGAACGCCAGGCACGGAGCCTCAAACGGCAGGCACGACGCCCCGAACGCCAGGCACGGAGCCTCAAACGGCAGGCACGACGCCCCGAACGCCGGGGGCTGAAGTCTCGAACGCTAGGCACGAAGTCCCGAACGCCGGGCGCGGAGTTTCAAGCGTCAGGTGCGATGCCCCGAGCGCGCAGGTCGTGCTCGCAGCGGCGGAGGAGCGCGACGCTGCCGTGGCCGGACGCCGTTCGCGCGGCGGAACGCAGCCGCGAGACGGCCTGCTCGCGGTCGTGGTCGTAGGCGGCGCGCATCCGCATCACCTCGGGCAGCCACCAGACATCGTCGTGGGACTGCGCGGCGGAGAGCGCGGCGTCAAGGGTCGCGCGCGCCGCGTCCGGACGGTCGTCGCGCGCCAGCAGATCGGCCAGCAGCGACAGCCAGTAGGGCATGCGGGCAAACGAACCCTGGGCACGGAGGTTCCCGATGCCTTCGCGGGCGAGGTTCACGCCTGCCGGGCCGCCGCGGTGCCACCCGTCCAGGATCAGGCCCCATTCCCGGTAGTAGGCGAAGTCGTAGCGGCCGCACAGTTCGCGCAGCTCGGTGACGGTTTCCTTCAGCTTGGACATGTCGCGGCGCATCTGGTGGGTGACGCTGCCGTAGGCGAGGGCCACGGCCAGGACGTAGGGGTGCCCGGTGGTCCGGGCATGCTTGATCGCGTCGTTGCAGCTGGCCAGGGCCTCTTCGTCGTGGCCGAGGAGCCAGTGGGCGTGGGCCGCCCAGGCCGTTCCGTGGACGTCCGGACGGGTGCCGACGCTGAGCATGAACGCGCCGCGTGTCAGCGTGACGGCGAGTTCCAGGTGCCGGAGGCCGTCGGCGGGCCTGCCGAGGGTCATGGCTCCTCCGCCGACGGCGAAGTGGGCCGGGCCGCTCGCCGGGGAGTCGGGGTCCGCGCTGTTCAGGGCCTGGACCGCGGCCCGATATCCCTCGGTGATACGGCCTTGGACGAACCGCGACGTCCAGAGCACGACCAGGCCGTCCAGCAACGATTCGTCGTCGCCGAGCGACTCGGCCAGCGCGACGGCGCGTTCGGTCGTCTCCCGCAAGTGTGGGGAGGAGTAGCCGTACCTGGCGTTGAGCGGCGCCGCCATGGCCTTGAGGATCTCGAGTTCCTTGGCGTCCCTGGCGCGGCCCTCGGGCATGGCGCGGATGATCGCCAGCGCCTCCCGCAGCAGCCGGATCGACTCGGTATGCGCGAACAGCCCGCCCGCGACCTCGGCGGCCCGCCGGTAGTAGGCGAGGGCGCGGTCGGGACGCCCGCCGCGCGCGTACTGCTCGGCGAGCTGCGCCGATACCGCGTCGGTGTCGTCGGCGTGCAGCAGCTCCAGGCCCTGCGCGATCCGGCGGTGCAGCAGCCACCGCTTCGGCGGCGTGACGCCCGCGTACGCCGCGTCCCGCAGCAGGTCGTGGGAGAAGTCGTAGCCGCCCCGGAACTCCCGCATGATCCTGTGGCGCCACAGCTCGTCCACGGCCTCGACGACGACTCCGGCGTCGAGGTCGCTGGCCTCGGTGAGCAGGTCGAGGGTGAAGTCGGTCCCGACCGCGGCGGCGAGCCCGGCGATCTCGCGAGCCGGGGCGGACGCCCGCTCCAGGCGGTTGCGCAGGACCGAGGTAAGGTCACCGACCCCCACGCCAGCCCCAGCCACAGCCTCAACCCCCGCCCCGACAGCGTCCGGGCCGGTGCCGATTCCGTCTGGGGAGGCGCCGCCGCGGAGGGTTTCCACCACGTAGAGCGGGAAGCCGCCCGTCGTCGCGTGGAGCAGGGTCGCGTCGGCCTCGGGGAGGCGGCGTCCGGTGATCGCCTCGGCGAGGCCCGCCGTGCCTTCGGCTTCCAGCGGGTCGAGGGTGAGGTCGGTGAGGAGGCCGGCGGTCCGCATCCGGACGGTCCAGTCCGCGAGCTCCGGGCCGTCCCCGAGTCCCTCGTCGCGCAGCGTCCCGGCGATCATGACCGGGGCGTCGCCCGCCAGGCCCAGGTAGAAATTCAGGAACGCGAGGGTGTCCTGGTCGCACCACTGCATGTTGTCCAGGACGAGCACCATCGGCTGACCGACGGCCATCAGCGCCCGCGCCAGCCCCTCGAAGAAGCGGGGCCGCTGCCATGCGTCCGCCACGGGCCTCACTCCGGCACCCCGCGGTCCGTCGCTCCGCGGTCCGTCGCTCCGCGGTCCGGCACCCCGCGGTCCGTCGCTCCGCGATCCAGTGCTCCGCGGGACGGTGCTCCGCGTCCCGTGGCCCTTGACCGGGACCAGGCGGTCGACCTCGGCGCGCCATGTCTCGTCGAGCGTCGCGGTGGCGGATCGTGCGGCCGGGGTGCGCAGCCAGTCCGCGACGGGAGCGAGCGCCAGCCGTCCGGACGACCCGAAGCACTGGCTGGACGCGACCACGGCGCCCTGCCGCCGGGCCAGCTCCGCGAACTCGGTCACCAGGCGGGTCTTCCCGACTCCGGCGGCGCCCCGGACCAGCGTGCAGCCGGGACGGCCCGCCACGGCCGTCCGCCACAGGTCGCGCAGGACATCGAGCTCCCGCGACCGCCCGACGAGCCGGGCCAGACCGACACCGGACCGGCCCGCGTCCGGCACGGCGACCGCCGCGTCCGCCGCCGCCCCGCCCACGCCGCCGCCCGCTCCCGCTCCCGCTCCAGCGCGCGCCACATCCGCACCCACGCTCGCACCCGAGCCCG
>NZ_SMJX01000054.1 GCF_004348535.1 Actinomadura sp. KC216 | reverse complement strand
GAGACAGGGGTAAGGGCCTGGCGCAGGCCGGTGGGGCCGACCAACTGGGGGCTTAGGCCGCGGATTATCTGCTTGCCGTCCGGGGTGAATGCGGCGATGCTGCCGGTCGCTCCCCAGCCGGTGAGGTCCACCGGCTCTCCGCCGGTGGGGCGCCACAGATGGAGAGCGCCAGTGGGTTCGTTGGTGAGGAGCCAGGATCCGTCGGGGCTGAAGGTGAGCTTGCGGACGGGGTTCGCGGGGCCGCGCAGGACTGTCGGATCGGCCTTACCTTCGGTGTTCCAGACGCGGATCGCGCCGTCGGCCGCGGCGGCGGCCAGGTGGCGTCCAGTGGGGCTGAAGGCCAGGCCGGTGAGGCCGTCCTGGTGGCCACGCAAGATTCTGGGTTCGTGCGCTCCGGTCAGGTTCCACAGGAGGACGGTGCCGTCGTTGCGGGCGTCGGCCAGGAGGGTGCCGTTCGGGGCGAACGCGATGATGCCCTCGGCCTTGGCCGTGGGTTGTGTCTCCCAGCCGGTGACGCGTTTCAGGGCCGGGGAGACCTGCCAGACCATCGGGTCGGTGTTGGCGGCGCCTGCGGCCAGGTGCTTACCGTCTGGGCTGAACGTCAGTGTCGAGGGGAGGCCGCGGAGGTCGGCCGGGGCGGTGGTCGAGGTGCCGGTCGCGAGGTCCCAGAGAATCAGGGTGCCGGCTCGGCCCAGGCCGGCCATGAGGCGGCCGTCCGGGCTGAGCGCGACCTTGTAGCCGGAGTCCCTGGGGCCTTTGATCTCGGTGGTGCGGGAGCCTCGCCATATGCGGATGCGGATGTCCCCGGGGGTGGTGACCGAGATGGGGACGGCGGATGTCGCGAGGGTTCTGGTGTCGGAGCTGAGGGCCAGGGGTCTGCCCTGGGCGGGCGTCGGCGTGGTGGTCGCGATGTCCCATTGGCGCAGTTTGCCGTCGGCTTCGATGGTGACTAGGGAGCTGTCGGTGAACGCCACTCCGCGTGGGTTTCCGGGGGGACGGAGGGTCAGGGGGTCGGCGTCGCCGCCCGTCGTCTAGATGCGGATTAGGCCGTCGGCTCCGTAGGTGGCCATGCGTTCCCCGTCGCTGGTGAAGGCCAGGCCGTTCAGTTGCGGGGCGTGGACGGGCAGTTCGATCTGTGGTTTCCACTTGCCGGGGTGGGCGCTGAGGACGTCCCAAATCTATGGCACGTCGCCCTCGACTGTGGCGGCCCAGGGGCCCTGCGGGCTGAACGCCACCTGTTCCGGTTCGCCGTGGGCCGCTGTGCGTTCCGGATGGGGGCGGCCTTTGGTCAAGGACCATATGCGGAGGGGTGAGCCGCCTCCTCCTGTGGCGAGGCGTCGGCCGCTGGGGCTGAAGGCCACGCTCCGGCCGGGAAGTTCGGCGGCGGCGCGGCCCGCTGGTCCCCAGAGGCGGACGCCGTCGGAGTGTGCGCTCGCCACCTGGCCGGTCGGGCTGACGCTGATACCCAGGACTCCCTGGGGAGCGGTGCCCACGATCGTCGGCGGGGCGGTGGAGGTCAGGTCCCAGACGGCGACCCGTCCGGCGGCGTTGCCTGTGGCCAGGTGGCGCCCGTCCGGGCTGAAGGCGGCGCTCTGGACGTTCTGTGTCTCGGCGGGCGGGAGGCGGAGTGCGTCGCGGCGAGGAGCAGAGCCGGTTAGATCCCATATCTCCAGGCCCGTGGGCGCCGGGCCGGAACCCCAGATCGCCATCTTCCGGCCGTCCGGGGTGGTCGTCGCTCCCTTCACTTGGCGCAGCCCGGTGGACTGCGTGCCGCGCAGGCGCGCGTCCGCGGTGGCCTGGCGGAGCACGAGGTCGGCCTCGGGTGTGGGACCCGCCTCGTACGCCTCGATCGCCAGCAGGAGCGCCACTTCCGGGTCCTGCTGGAGTTGGCGGCGGGCCTCGCCCGCGAGGCGGACGGACGTCGCGCGGTCACGGGCGTCGCCGGCGCTGCCCGTCTGGACCAGGGCCAGGACGAGCAGGACGCTCGTCGCCGCCGCCGCGAACGAGAGCCCGCCGATGGTGCGGCGCCTCCGGCGGCGGCCCGCGGCGGCCTGGGCTCGGGAGGCTAGGAGGAAGGAGCGTTCGAGCTCGTTCAGCGGCGTGCGTCCCTCGGTGTCCCAGGCGGCGAGCCGGTCGCCCCGGTATAGGTAGTCCTCGCCGTGGTGGGCGCGTTCCCATTCGGCCGCGTCGCTGGTGAGCCGCTGGTGGCGCAGGAGGGCGTCACGGTCGTCGTCGAGCCATCCCCACAGCCTGGGCCAGCCGTGGACGAGCGCCTCATGCGCGATCTCGATCGTGTCGTCGTGGTCGAGGACGATGAGCCGCGCGGCGGCCAGCCGGTCGAGCACGGTGTCCAGTTCGCCCGCGGGCCCGATGCCGGTCAGCTCGTCCCGGCCGATCCTGCGGCGGGTGTCGGCGGTGCCTTCGCCCGGTGAGGTGAGGCGGAGCAGTACGGCGCGGAGCAGGTCGTGCTGGGCTTCCTCCAGGTCGGCCCAGAGCTGCTCGGCCGTCTGGGCTATGGCGCCGGTTACCCCGCCCGCGGCCCGGTAGTCGGCGAGCCGCAGGACGTTGCCTCGCTGACGGCTCCAGGTCTCCCGCAGCGCGTGGGCGACCATCGGGAGCGCCCCCGCCTGCCCGGCGGCCTCGGTGAGCACGGCGGCCACCAGGTCCGGGTCCACTTGAAGCCCGACCTGCGCGGCGGGTTCGACGACGACGGCGCGCAGTTCCCGCTCGTCCATGGGACCGACCGGGACGTGCACGCTGTCGCGGAAGGCCGTGACCAGCCCGGCGTGCCGCACGCAGCGTTCGTAGAAGTCGGCGCGGACGCCGATCACCAGCGCCGGACCGTCTCCGGCGGCGGCCACGGCGCTCAGCCGGTCGAGGTAGGCGTCCCGCTCCCGCTCGTCGGCGACCAGTGTGAAGACCTCCTCGAACTGGTCGATGATCAGGACGGCGTCGTCGCTCTCCTCGTACACGGGGTGCGGGCCCGGCGTGACCCGTCTGGCGGGGGTGCCGTCGGCGGTCAGCTTGGCCAGCAGCCCGGCCCCGAGCAGCGACGACTTGCCGCTGCCGGAGGCCCCGGCCACCACCGTGAGCGGCGCCCGCTGCACGGCCTTCAGCAGGTCTTCCAGCAGCTGGTCGCGGCCGAAGAACAGATCCGCGTCGGTGGCGTCGAGCGGGACCAGGTCCGGGTAGGGGCTGCGGCGGCGCGACCGTTCGACCTCATCCGCCGCCAGATGCCACCTGCGTTCCCACTCGGCGCGATCGCCACCGCACGCGACGGCGTATGCGAGGGTCGCCTCCAAGGTCGGGAGGCGCATGCCGGTCGCAGCCTCGGCGAGAGTGCTGCGCGAGAAATGCGCGCGCTCGGCCAGGACGCGGTAGCTGGGCCGCCCGGCCTGGTCGCGGAGGCGGCGCAGTTCCCAGGCGAGGCGCTCGACGGGGCCGGCCAGCGGGTCCACCGGTTGTTCAGGTCGCCCCAACGTCCGCTCCCGCCGCCTTCCAGATCGTCCGCCGCCGACCCTAGACAGCCGATGATCTCCGGCACAACACGAGAACCGCCCGGGTGCACAACGTCCGGGCGGTTCATCGCCTCATGTCACACCAGAACAGCGAAGGGCGACTTACTCGACGGAAGCCCGCGTGCCCCCGCTTGACGCGCGCTACGGCGTTCCGGACGGCCGGCCTCCGCCCCGGCAACCCGGCTGATCCCCCCGACCAGATCGCCCTCCGACCGGATCGACGTCGAGCCTCACCCCCCGCCGTGGCCTCCCCCTTCTGGCGCTCATCGACACCAGAGGCTGCAGGAGCGCGGTTGAAGCAAGGTTGCGCAAGGCCCTGACCTGCTTGTCCGGACCTGGTACGGCGCTGTCCGGAGGCCCCGCGGACTCATTTTGGACAACATCCGGCCGTCCTAGAACTGCAGCATGGAGTTTCACGTACTGGGTCCGACGGAGATCCACACGGAGAGCGGGACGGTCCCCTTGCGGCCCAAGTGGCGAGACCTGCTCGCGATCCTGCTGTGCTACCCCAACAGGGCCGTCCCGACCGACTACCTGATCGACGCGCTGTGGCCCTGCACCGCACCCCGCACGGCGACCAAGACGCTGCACGGCTACGTCCACCACCTGCGCGGCGTCCTCGGCCCCGGCAGGCTGGAGTCGCGCCGCCCCCGATACGCCGTCGTCCTCCGGCCCGGAGAGCTCGACGCCGACGCGTTCACCGTCCATGCCAAGGCGGGACGCCTGGCCGTCGCCGCCGGCATGATCGAGCAGTGAGCGGCGGCGATCAAGGATGCGCTCGCCCTGTGGCGCGGGACCCCGTTCGAGGGACAGGACCACCTAGCGGCGACGCGGGCGGAGGCGTTCCGGCTGACCGAGCTCAGGCTCGCCGCCGCCGGGGACTGGGCCGACGCCGAACTGGGCCTCGGCCGTCCCGAAGAGGTCGTCGGCGAGCTTTACGGGCTCGTCGCCGACCACCCGTATCACGAGCGTCCCCTGATACAGCTCATGCGGGCGCTCTACGCGCTGGGCCGCACAGCCGAAGCCCTCAACGTCTGCCGGACGGGCCAGCGCGCCCTCGCCGACGACCTGGGCCTAGACCCCAGCCCCGCCCTCCGCACTCTGGAACAGGCCATCCTCACCCACGACGTCACCACCCTCTCTTCGGCAGGCGCGTCCAGCCGCTCCTAGCGCCCGAGACCTCCAGCGGGACGGCGAACCTGCGCCGCAACAACCGCACAACCTTGCTCCAACCACCTTCAGCAACTCTGATCACCATGCACCGGAAAACACCTAAGAGGGGCACCATGCGCATCAGGAACCTGGTTCGGGCATCCCTTGTCGTCAGCGCGCTCGCAGGCGGCGCGGTGGCCATCCCCGCCACCGCCGCCCAGGCCTACACCTGCAAGTGGACGTATGTGAAGACCATCGGCATAGGCTCGGGCGCCGCCGCCAACATCTACGCCAAGGACTGCAGCACCGGCCACTACGTCAAGGGGACGATCTACGACAACAAGGCGGACGGGCGCAACGCCGTGGTCACCATCGGCTGGAACGCCTGGGGCACCTGGGACGGCAAGGGCGACACCGCCACCTACTCCTACAAGGCCAGCACCAAGACGAAGGAGATCAAGATCCACGTCAAAGCGTGCAAGTACGAAGCCGCCTGGGGCCCGCTCTGCAGCACCAAGGACAACCGGATCGTCTACTTCTTCTAACGAGCACCCACTAAGGGAGATGGAGAAGCGAGCCCGCTCCTCCATCTCCCTTTGCGTAAGACCGACGGCAGCCAAGCACACCTCTGCCCGACGCTCCCGCTGGTGTCGGACCCATCATGCGCTCGTCCTGTACCTGCACACGCGACATCCGGCGCACGGACGGGCGCGTTCTTCGCGGCGCGTGCGCGCGGGCCGGGTTTCGTCCTGCTGCGAAGGGCGCCGATGCAGGTCCGGCCGAGTTGTCTGAGTGTGCCTTTCAGTCGGACGTCCTTCGGTGGGGAAGGACGTCCGACCGGGTCACCGTTTCGGGGAGGGGCGCTTTTGTGGTTTCACCGTCAGCGGAGGAGTGCGGAGTTGCGGACGAGGCGGGCCCAGGGGCGTCCGAGCCCGAGTGTGGTTCCGGCGTCGGCGAGCGCGATGGCGATCAGCAGCGCGGCGTAGATCCAGTGCATGTCCATGAAGGGGTTGGTGTCAGGCCACAGGGACGCCACCCACAGCATGAACATCAGGATCGTTCCGCCGAGCGCGGCCAAGCGGAGGCAGATCCCCAAGAGGAGAGCGACGCCGAGGCCACCGAGGCCGAACATGAAGAGGGCGTCGACCCAGACCTGGCCGGCCATCGAGTGGAAGACCTCCTTGAACGGGCCGTCGTTGTGGCTGAGGAAGCCCTTGGATGGAGACGTGCCCGACAGCCAGCCGCTTTCGGTGCCCTTCTTGATGCCGAAGAGCTTGTCGAGGAAGGCCCACAGGAAAATCCAGCCGAGAAAGATGCGTCCGGCGGCAAGGGCGTAGCGAGCGGGGTGCTCGGCGGTCAGGGAGAGGGAGGACCGCAGGCGGGTATCGAGGGACATGGCGTTCCTTGGGGGTGGGAGTCCAGAACGAGCCAATCAATAGGGAAGTTTCCTATCAGTTGAACGCTGTATCAAGTAGACCAGTGGCATCTGTTCGCCCCCGAAGCGAAACACCGCCAGCGTCGGTCGCGGCTTGCGCGGGGTCGGCGCTGGTGACGGGTCCCCACGCCGCCCTCAGCCGCAGCTCGATTCGCGGAACGATGAGGTGCGTCAGCCGCCCCGAGGGATGCGACACCGCAAACCGGACGCGATCCACCCGTAGGCATTCCACAGCGGGGGCATTGCCGCGGCGAACGCCTCGCTCAACGCGCCCGCCGGTCCACGGGCGGACGTCAGGGCGGTCGCACGGGCAGCGCATCCAGGTCGAGGACGGCCACACCTGCCGTGCCGTCGACTAAGTTCCACGTGCCTTCGCGTCCGTGGACGACGTACTCGCCAAAGATGGCCAGATCGCGCGGCGAGGCGTTCGGCAGCACGCTCGACGCGGCGACGGGCTTGACACTCGCAAGCCGATCCCGCAGCTCGACGGCATCGATTTCTTGCCTTTGGCCGGACGGTGAATAGCTGGCTAGATTACGTGGCAGCGGAGGCTCGCGAATTGCCATTGTCGTACGGCATACATTTGCAGTACTTCACGGACGACAAGTCGATCGCAGGCGGCATGAACTGGACAAGGCCAAGCAAGCGATCACTTGAAGTGGACGGGATTCCAGTAGCGTTCTCCGCTGGCCTTTCTCAACACCTACATTCGCGGTGCGGAAGAAGTGTCCGGCTGGACGGACGGCATTTCGTTGTTCTTCGCCGGGCTGGAACGAGCCTTCGGATTGTCCCTGCCCCGAGACGCGATCACGTCCGGCCGGGTGCGCTGCGCCCGCCCCACCCGCTGTTGACCAGGCAACTCCCTACGACAACGACCCCTGTAGCGAGTGGACGAAGAGCGCGGATCGGCGCTGGGAGAGTGTGAGGCAGGGCGGCCGACGCCTCAGTGCACCGAGGCTCAGCTGTGCGAGTTCTCGGACGTTGGTGGCGTGCCGCTCGTCAGCTCTGACCACGACTTGGGGGGGCCGGGCCGAACGCGCGGCGACCGGCCCTTACGGTCAGGCTGGCGAGGGCGGCGTTGGCGCCGCCACCGATCACGGCGCCGATACCGAATGGTGCCACCTTGCCGAGAACGATGATTCCCTGCTTGGTCCCGTACTTCGTGATGAAGTTCTTCCCCAGGACCTTGTTGATCTGACGCAGCGTCTCGACAGGTACCTTGGCGACCACCTGACGTCCCCAATGTTGCCCCGTGCGTTCGGCGACCTTGGAAATGGTGGCGGATCCGGACCCGCCGAGCATGATTCCCATGACGACCGTCCGGCGGCGCTCGATCTCGTCGATGGGGACCGCGTGGATTTCGGCGAGCGAGAGTGCGAAGAGAACGCTCAGCTCAAGTGATGAGAGAAACTCACCTGCCGACAATGCCAGTGCGACTCCCGTGCCGACGCCGGGTGCGGCCGCGGTTCCTCCAACCGCCGCACCCGTCCCTGCCAAGGCGCTGACGTACATCCGTTCCAGATTGCGAATTACCTCTGCCGGTGATGCTTCGGGGTTCCGCTGGCGGGCCCGGGCAATGTTCTTGCGCACCAGTGGGGTCTGGGTGCCGATTGCCTTATCCAGGAGGTCGAGGACACGGTGCTCACGTCCGGTCGTTTCCGGAACTGGTCCCTGGAGCTCGCCTGTCGCCATTCCTCGAAACTCCTCGGTCATCACGTCCAACGCAGCCTCCCCACCTAACCAGTCGAGCGGGCCTACCGCCAGATGAACCAGGTCGCCAACCACAAGAAGAAAGGCCGAAGGCGGCCAGGCCGTCCGCCACGACTTCGCCCTCCCAATGAGCTGGCTCAAGAACCCACGCGAACCGCCTTGAATCGCCACTCGAAGGGCGCCCCGCGCGGACGGTGCGGGCTCCGGTGTCACCGGCACCTGGACAAGTGGCGGTGTGGACCTCGGCGGTGAACCACTCGCCGTCACGGCCTGAGCAGGCCTGTATGTGGTCGGTGAAGCCCGTGTTCTGTGGGTGGGGGGCTGTACGGTGGCGTGCCATGTATGAGATGGCCGGTATGGCTGGGTTTTTCGGGGCTCATGGAATCTGGAGCGTGTCCGATGGGGAGACGTTGGTTCCCTTGCTCGGGCACGAGTATGCGGACGGGCGAAAGGGGATGGAACGGCTCGTTCATGAGGACCTCGATGACGCCGTCAAGGCGGGGCAGGCGGCGTTGGAGGCGGGGCAGGAAGGCTGGGTTCGGGCGGTGCTCGTCGCCGATGCCTACCTTCATCTTGAGGCTGGACGGTTCGATGCGCTGATCGTGAACGCCGTCGAGTACCTTCCAGAGCGGTGGTCCCTGCAGATGGCCATTCCTTACCGGCCCGAGTCGTCACCTGATGGGTTCGCTGTGTACCGGCCCAAGTTCATCGACGTGGTCGGTGTCGATGAGCCGGACTTTGCGGCATTGGCGGACGCCTTCTTCGCCGGTGTCGATTCCCATGAGCAGGCCGCGGCCACGTGGGACGCGCATCTTATCGACGAGTCGGTTTGACGGCGAGTGTCTAGCCAGGGAGCCGGTTGTGGGTTAGCGTTCGGGGCAGGTGCGCCGGGAAGTCTGGTCGGCATTGTGGATTCGCGACCAGGGAGCCGGTATGTCCGTCAAGCACAGTCCCTCCGGGCTTCCGTGGCCTGAGGAATGGTCGTTGCCCAGAGTGAAGGGACCGTGGCGGATCGTCCTGGCTGCGGTGGTCGGGGTTCCGAGCCTCCTTATCGGGATCGGGATCCTGTCCGATCCGGCCGAGGACCAGTTCGTGGGCTGGGTCTTCTTGATGCTCGTGGCCATCTGCGCGACGGTGCCGGTATGGATGCGGCTCGGGCGGGGCCGGGACGCGGTGTTCTCCGGGCAGGGCGGTGTCGTCTTTCCCAATCGCCGGTCGGCCGGCCTGGCCATTCCTGTGACGCTGGTCGCCGGCGGGACGTCCGCCGTTCTGCTGACCCTGACGCCCGAGTCCGAGTCCGCTGGTGACCCGATTCTGCTGGTGTGCGGGCTGCTCATGTTGACGGCCGCGCCGGTGTCCCTTCTGTTGTTCTGGCGGAACAGAGCGGTCGTGCTCACTCCCGAAATCATCCTGGTGTCGCGGGCCTTGTGGACGCGTGTAGTTCCGTGGGAGTCGATCCAACGAATCGCCGCGTACGAAGTCGGGAAGGGCCCGCCGCTAATAGGCCTGTTCGTCCAGGACGAGAGCAAGCCGTTCGGTAAGGAGGTCAACCTGTCGTTGCTCCTCCAGAAAAACGATCCGGCCCTTTTGCTTTACGCGATTCTGCACTATGCCGCGCACCCCGGAGACCGGGCGGAACTGGCGGGGGTCGCGGGCGTCCAACGGGTGGTCTCCGGTGATCTGCGATCCTTGGGGTCCAGCGTCTACCAGGCGCGCGAGGGGCTGGCCGAGTCCGGCTAGGTAGAGCATGGTCGCCCGAAACATGACTAGATGGTGGGGTTGGTCCGGGAACGTCCGGCTACGCGAGTAGAGGACGATCGGGGGTCGGTCATGGTGCACAGGGCAGGACGCGGACGCGGCAAGTCGCCCAACTGGGAGCTGCCGCTGGGGTTGTTGGTGGCTGCATTCCTCATCTATGTATGGGTGTGGGCGGCCACGCAGGGCGGGCCGCCCTGGTAGGGCCTAGCGGGTTAGGAGGGTCCTTAGGGCCCTGGTGATTTCGGCTGGGGCCTCTTCAGCCATGTAGTGGCCGTAGGGGACGGTTTCGTGGTGGAGGTCCTTGGCCCAGGCCTGCCAGAGGGCTTTCGCGTCGAAGCCCAGGGCGGCGCCCCAGTCTTGCTGGAGGACGGTCACCGGCATGGCCAGCTGGTTGCCTGCGTCGCGGTCGGCCTGGTCGTGTTCCATGTCGATGCCTGCGGACGCGCGGTAGTCGGCGACGATCGACGGGATCGCGTTGCGGCAGGCGTCCAGGTAGGCGGTGCGGATGTCGGGCGGTAGCGCGGCCGGGTCGTTCGACCACAGGTCGAGGAAGTGGCCGAAGAAGGCGTCCGGCGCCGCGGTGATCATTTGTTCGGGCAGGCCGGGCGGTTGGGCCATCAGGTAGAGGTGGAAGCCGACGGCGGCGGTGACGCCGTGCATCGCGTCCCACATGTCGAGGGTCGGCAGGACGTCGAGGCTGGCCAGGTGGGTGATTGTCGAGGGGTGGTCGAGGCCCGCGCGGAACGCGACCAGGGCGCCGCGGTCGTGGCCGGCCAGCGCGAAGCGGTCGTGGCCGAGGGCGCGGGCCAGGGCGACGATGTCGGCGGCCATGGTGCGCTTGGAGTAATCGGCGGGCGGCTTGTCGCTGGCGCCGTATCCGCGCAGGTCAGGGGTGATCACGGTGTGGTCGGACGCCAGGTCGGCGGCGACGTGGCGCCACATCAGGTGGGTCTGCGGGAAGCCGTGGAGCAGGACGATCGGCGGGCCGGAGCCCCCGATGGCGGTGTTGAGCGAGACCCCGTCGGCGACGGGGACGCGGTGGTAGTCGAAACCGGGGATGGTCGGTGTGTTCTCATGCATGTCCCCAAGGCTGCCCGGCGTGGATGAGCATCCGATGAGCGCGCTATACCGTGGCAGGCGTGGGGGTCGTGTTCGGGGTGCTGGGGCCGGTGACGGCCTGGGACGGCTCCGGCGACGTGATCGCCCTGAAGGGGCCGAAGCATCGGGCCGTGCTGGCGCGGCTCATCGTGGCCAGAGGCCGGGTCGTGCCGGTGACGCGGCTCGTGGACGATCTCTGGGGCGATCCGCCGGACGACGGGGTTGGCGCGGTTCGTACCTTTGTGGCGGCTTTGCGGCGGGCGTTGGAGCCTGATCGTCCACCGCGGGCGCCGTCCCGGATGCTCGTCACCGAGGGGCCCGGGTATGCGCTGCGGGTCGGGCCCGATGGGGTGGATGCCTGGCGGTTCGAGCAGGTCGTGGGGGCGTCGCGTCCGGCCGGAGAGCTGGTCGAGAGGCTGGACGAGGCGCTGGGGTGGTGGCGCGGCCCCGCGTACGCCGAGTTCGCGGACGAAGGGTGGGCGCGGGCCGAGCGTTCCCGGCTCGCGGAGCTGCGGTTGCGCGCCGTGGAGCGGAAGGCCGAGGCCAAGCTGGAGCTGGGACGGGCGGCGGAGGTGGTGCCCGACCTGGACGCCCACGTGACCGAGCACCCGTGGCGTGAGGATGCCTGGCGGTTGCTGGCTTTCGCGCTTTACCGGTCTGGTCGGCAGCGGGACGCGCTTGCGGTGTTGCGGCGGGCACGGGCTTTGCTGGCCGAGCAGCTCGGGCTTGATCCCGGCCCTGCGTTGCGCCGGTTGGAGGAGGACATCCTCCGCCAGGCCGATCACATGGAGAACGGGCAGGACGCGGCGGCGCGTGTGTGGGCGGAGGCGGCCGCGGCCTATGACCGGGCGGTGGCGTCCGGGGCGCGGGCCCGGCTGGAGTCGACGGTGGGCATCCTGCGCAATCTTGCGATGACGGGCGGCGGCGGGCTGGTGGCGGCCCGGGAGCAGCGGACGGCGGCGATCGCGGCGGCCGAGGAGCTCGGCGACGCGGAGCTGACCGCGCGGGTGATCGGCGCGTACGACGTCCCCGCGATCTGGACGCGGTCGGACGATCCGCGCCAGGCCGCCGAGGTCGTGGCGGTGGCCGAGCGCACCCTCGGCGGCCTCGCCGAAGGGAATGACGCGCTGCGGGCCCGGTTGCTGGCGACGGTGGCGCTGGAGTCGCGCGGTGATCGTTCCGGACGGGGGCGCGCGGCCGCACTGGAGGCGGAGCGGATCGCCCGCGGGCTGGACGACCCCGGGCTGCTGGCGTTCGCCCTCAACGGCGTCTATATGCAGACATTTCAGCGGGCGGGGCTGGCGCCGGAGCGCGATGGGATCGGGGCCGAGCTCGTTGGGTTGTCTCGTCGGCATGGGTTGGTGGCGTTCGAGGTGCTCGGGCATCTTGTGCGCGTCCAGGCGCGGAGCGCGCTCGGTGACTTCGCCGGAGCCGACCGGCACGCGGTCGCCGCCGATGAGCTGGCCGCGCGCCATGAGCGGCCGCTGGTGAACGTTTTTACCCAGTGGTATCGGGCGTTGCAGCTGGCCGCGTCCAGCGAGGCGGGGGCGGACGCGGACGCGGTGAAGGCCGCGTACGAGGACGCCATCGCGCGGCTGGACGGCGCCGGGATGCCTGGCCTTGAGAGCGGGTTGCCGGCGCTTGCACGGCTTTGCCTGCGCTTGCGGCAGGGCCTGCCTGCGCAGACCGACGCGCACATCGATTGGGGGCCTTACGAGCCGTGGGCCCGTCCTCTGGTGTGGGTGGCTCGCGGCCGGACGTCCGAGGCGGTGGCGGCGCTGCGGCGGGCGCCCGAGCCGCCGCGCGATCTGCTGTTCGAGGCCATGTGGTGCCTGACAGCCAAGGCCGCCATCGCCGTGGACGACCGCGAGACGATGCGGCGCGCGCACGGCGAGCTGGCCCCAGCGGCGGCGGAGCTGGGCGGAGCCGGTAGCGGGCTGATCACTTTGGGGCCTGTCTCGCGGTACTTGGACGATCTGAGTGCCGCGCTTGGCCGTTCCTGACGAGCGATAACGCACCCGAGCGTCCGTCCGGCAACGCCGCCGCCCGGACCATTCCGGGTGGCGCCTCGAAAAGCACCCGCTGAGCGGTGCGCGGGATGGACCACCGGCCGCCAGGCAGGCGAACTGTGCTGGTCAGCGGCCCGTTCTGGCCAGAGGAGCGACCGTTGGACCTTCCCTGGGGCAGGATGATCGCGCTTCGACGCGCTACCATTTCGCCGCGCTCCATGCCGCGCGCACCGAGATATCCTAGCGTCCGGTAAATCGATGCCGTCGGCTCGGCGGCGGTTGGTAGGTTGGTCGTATGACGACGTCCTGCCGCCAGGTGATGATGCCCCGCTCGCGGGGCCGCCGACGCTGACGCTGGACGCAATTCGAGGCCCTGTTCGCGGGGCCTCTTTCCTTTTGGGGCTCCGGGCCACCTGGCTCTTCTGGAGGTTCCCATGGGTGCCTACATCACCACGACGATCCCGTACGTCAACGCACGGCCGCATCTCGGATTCGCATTGGAGCTCGTCCAGGCGGACGTACTCGCAAGGCATCATCGGCGCCGGAACAAGGACGAGTCCGTGCGGTTCCAGGCCGGGACGGACGACAACTCGCTCAAGAACGTGCTGGCCGCCGAAGCCGCCGGGATCGGTGTGCAGGACTTCGATTTCCGGCGTGCCACCTCCGCGGTCTGGGCGATCGCGGACGAAAGCAATCGCTACATCAACCGCGTCCGGCCGTGGGAGCTGGCGAAGGCCGAACGCGCGGGCGACGGTGGCGATGCTGCGCGGCTGGATGGTGCGCGGCTGGATGGTGCGCGGCTGGATGGTGTTCTGGCCGGGCTTGTTCGGGCGTGCCGGACGGTCGGCGAGCTGCTGGACCCGTTCCTGCCGGATGCCGCCGCCCGCATCACAGCCCAGGTCACGCCCCAGGCCAGGCCCCAGCTCACGGCCCGGGTCACGGCCGACGCGTCCGCTGCTGAGCGGCTTCCGCGGGCGCGGCCGGTGTTCGAGCGGCTCGGCTGAGGGCGCATTTACCCGGGAAGAACGTTGGATTGCCCCGTCTCGGGTAGGGCCGCACTGAACTACCGAGAGGAGTGGGCGTCGTGACGGACGTTTCGAGTATGGGAGCACAGCCGGGGGACGATCGTCCGGTACTGACCAACCGGCAGGGCCACCCCGTCTACGACAACCAGAACCAGCGCACCGTGGGAGCCCGGGGCCCGGCCACGCTGGAGAACTACCAGTTCCTGGAGAAGATCAGCCATTTCGACCGGGAGCGCATCCCGGAGCGCGTCGTCCACGCGAGGGGCGTGACGGCGTACGGGTTCTTCGAGGCGTACGGGAAATGGGGCGACGAGCCGATCGCGACGTTCACCCGCGCCAAGCTGTTCCAGGAGCACGGGAAGCGGACGCCGATCGCGCTGCGGTTCTCCACGGTCATCGGCGGGCGCGACTCGGCCGAGACGGCACGGGATCCGCGCGGCTTCGCCATCAAGTTCTACACCGAGGACGGAAACTGGGACCTCGTCGGGAACAACCTGGCGGTCTTCTTCATCCGCGACGCCATCAAGTTCCCGGACGTCATCCACGCCCTCAAGCCCGACCCCGTGACGTTCCGCCAGGAACCGGCGCGCATCTTCGACTTCATGTCGCAGACGCCGGAGTCGATGCACATGCTCGTCAACCTCTTCAGCCCGCGCGGCATCCCGGCCGACTACCGGCACATGCAGGGATTCGGGGTCAACACCTACAAGTGGGTGAACCAGGCGGGCGACACGAAGCTCGTCAAGTACCACTGGATGCCGAAGCAGGGCGTGCGGAGCATGACGGAGGAGGACGCGGCGGCGGTGCAGGGCCGCGACCTCGGGCATGCCACCAGGGATCTGCACGACGCCATCGACCGCGGCGACTTCCCCGAATGGGAACTGCTCGTCCAGATGATGGACGACCACGACCATCCGGAGCTGGAGTTCGACCCGCTCGACGACACCAAGGTCTGGCCTGAGGACCAGTTCCCCGCGCTGCCGGTCGGCCGGATCGTCCTCGACCGCAACGTGGACAACAACTTCGCCGAGAACGAGCAGATCTCGTTCGGCACGGGCGTCCTGGTGGACGGGCTCGATTTCTCCGACGACAAGATGCTCGTCGGCCGGACGTTCTCCTACAGCGACACCCAGCGCCACCGCGTGGGCCCGAACTACCTGCAGCTCCCCGTCAACCAGGCCAAGGGCACGCAGGTGCGGACGAACCAGCGCGACGGTCAGATGGCCTATTACGTGGACACTCCGGGCGAGAATCCGCACGTGAACTACGAGCCGTCCATCACGGGCGGGCTCCGGGAGGGCCAGTACCCGACGCACGACGAGCAGGGGCCGGAGATCCGGGGACGGCTGACCCGCAAGCGCATTCCGCGCGCGAACGACTACAAGCAGGCGGGCCAGCGCTACCTGCTGATGCAGGACTGGGAGCGCGACGACCTCGTGCACAACTTCATCAAGCTGATCTCGCAGTGCGCGCGTCCCGTGCAGGAGCGGATGGTCTGGCATTTCCTGCTGGTCGAGGACGACCTCGGGCTGCACGTCGGGGAGGGGCTCGGAATCGGCCCGGACGACGTCAAGCACCTCGAACCGCTGCCCGGCCAGGACCTCACGGACGAGGACAGCCGACGGCTGCAGAACCTCGGCAAGAACGGTTCACGCGACGTGGCCGGTTTGAAGATGACGCACTGCGTCCCGAACGAGAGGGCCGTCCACCAGCCCTAGCCCTGGGTGACGAGTGACCGCACGTGCCGATGTGGCCGCACGGGCTGCAGTGACGGGCATGCGCTGACGTTGCGGCATGGTCTGGAGTGACCGCATGTGCTGAATTGGTCGCCTGCCCGGCGGCTTCGCGGGCGGGGTCGCGGGACGGACGGCGTGCGCGACCCCGAGCGCGCACACTCAGGGTCGGTCAGGGTCATCCGATGCCGCGCGGCGCGCGAACCTCTTACGGACCCCGCAGGTCAGAGCCGTGAACCCACACCCGGCAGCTATGGAACAAAGCATTCCGTTCTGCTAGAATCAAGCTTGTGTAAAGGATCCGGGCTACGGGTCTACCGGGGGATTACTCCACCGTGAATGGGGGTTTTCCCCTATGGCGATGAGTTTGCCGTAGCGGCAGAGTCATATTCAGCAGCAGGGGGACGAGGCCCCCTCCGCAGGAAGAAGGCACACGATGTCGAACACGCCAACCCTCACCTCGCTGAGCACCGCCGACCTGGCCGAGATCCTGTTCTGCTGCGGGCTGCAGGAGTCCGACCACCCTTCCACCGAGCAGGTCCGCAAGGCCATCGTCGAGCGGTTCGGCGCCTGCGGCGGCGACCGTGACGCCTGCGTCGCCGTCGTCGCCCAGGAGGCGGGGGACCACCCCGAGACCTACATCACGCGGATGCGCTGGGCGCTCTCCACCGTGTCCGAGGCGTACCGCGAGCTCACCACAGCCGCCTGATCCCTCCCCCAACGTCCACTCACCCGTCCCCCGACCAGGGAGAACACCTGATGCGTTCACCGTTCACCGACCGGCGCGAGGACATCGTCCCGCGCACGCTCCGCGACCTGCTCGCCACCGAGGGGTCCCGGTCCCAGGTCGCGAATGAAAGGCGCCCGCGCCGACAACGCAAGACCTTGACCGCCCGCCGCGTCACCTAGCTCCGTCGCGTCCACCCAGCTCCAACGCGCCACCTCGCTCCGAGCGGCGCATCTCCACGCAACCACTGGCGAGGCACGCTCGTTGGGAAGAACGTGGCATTGATCGCTTTCCTCACCATCCCCGGCCTCGTGATCGCGCTGGTCGCGTTCGCCGTCCTCGATCGCGCCGGCCTGTGGGCGAACCGCAGGTTCCGGCTGCCCTGGAGGCGCGACGAGACGGGCCGTCCGGTCTCGGCGGTCGCGGTGGGTGAGCTCGACGCGTTCTTCCACGGCACGCACCGCCACCAGCAGGAACAGCGCCGCATCTCGCTGATCTTGCGGGACGAGGACGGCGACGCCGCACCACCGCGCACGCGCGTCGATCTCGACGCCGGAACCGCCATCGTGCGCCGCCCCACCGGCTCCGGCTGAGTTCGGCGGGGCTGATCGGCCGCGATACTGGGGGCATGGTCGACGATGAGCGTTGGAAGGCGCGGTTCCGGGCCGCCCGGATCAGCCTGCCCCGATGGGCGCGGGACGCCCCGAACCACAGCATCTACCGGTCGAACGTCACCGGGACGTGGGAGATATACACATGGGACCGCGGCACCGGCGCGCAACGCCAGGTGACCGAACGGCCCAACGGGACCTGGATCGGCGCCATCGACCCGTCCGGCGAATGGGTGTGGTGGTTCGCCGACACGGACGGCGACGAGTTCGGCATATGGAAGCGCATCCCCTTCAACGCGGACAAAGGGGCTGAGAGCGTTCCGGCCGTCCCCGGGTTGGAGCCGTCGTATCCGTCTGGGCTGTCCCTAGGCCGCAGTGGCCTCGCTGTCATCGGACGGACGACCGACGCAGGGAACACCATCCATTTCTGCGGTCCCGACACGTCGCCTGAGGTTCTCTACCACCACGCCGAGGACGCGCATGTCGCCGCCCTGTCACGGGACGAGTCCCTGGTAGCGATCGGACACAGCGAGCATGGCGACAGCCGTCATATGGCGTTGCGCGTGCTGCGTCCCGATGGCTCCACCGTCGCCGACCTTTGGGATGGGCCAGGCAAGGGCGTCTACGGGGCCGGGTTCGCCCCGGTCGACGGTGATTCGCGGCTGCTCGTCAACCATGAGCGGCGCGGCCGGGACGAGATGCTGATCTGGGACCCGGTCGCCGGCACCCAGCGCGAGATCGTCCTCGACCTGCCCGGCGAGATCGGCGCCGACTGGTACCCGGACGGGACCGCGCTGCTGATCTCCCACTCGCACGAGGCCCGCGACGAGCTGTACCGCTACGACCTCGCCAGCGAGGCCCTGACCAGGATCGACACGCCGCGCGGCGTGATCGGCGGGGCGGCCGTCCGGCCGGACGGGACGGTCGAGTTCTTCTGGTCGTCCGCCGCCGAGCCGCCGGTGATCAGGTCCACCTCCGGGGAGGTGGTGCTGACGCCGCCGGGGCCGGTCGCGCCGCCGTCCGTCCCGGTAGAGGACGTGTGGGTGGACGGTCCCGCGGGCCGCATCCACGCGCTGGTCAGCAAGCCGGAGGCCGGC
Source organism: Actinomadura sp. KC216 (assembly GCF_004348535.1). Lineage (GTDB taxonomy): Bacteria > Actinomycetota > Actinomycetes > Streptosporangiales > Streptosporangiaceae > Spirillospora. The sequence goes on along the minus strand of NZ_SMJX01000054.1, from coordinate 19,242 downwards.
AGCCGCCCCTACCCGACCGTGTTCGACATCCATGGCGGGCCGACGGCGCAGGACGACGACTCGTTCGTCGCGTCCGCCGCCGCCTGGGTCGACCACGGGTTCGCGGTCGTCCGCGTCAACTACCGGGGTTCGACGGGCTACGGCTCCGAATGGCGCGACGCCATCGAAGGGCGGGTCGGGCTCACCGAGCTGGAGGACATCAAGGCCGTCCGCGACTGGGCGGTGTCCAGCGGGCTCGCCGACCCGTCGAGGCTCGTCCTGACCGGTGGCTCGTGGGGCGGGTTCCTCACCCTCCTCGGCATCGGCACGCAGCCGGACGACTGGAGCGTCGCGGTGGCCGCCGTCCCGGTCGCCGACTACGTCGCCGCGTACGAGGACGAGATGGAGGGGCTGCAGGCGTTCGACCGGTCGCTGTTCGGCGGCTCCCCGGACGAGGTCCCCGACCGGTACCGCGAGTCGTCCCCGATCACCTATGTGTCGCAGGTGAAGGCGCCGGTGCTGATCCTCGCCGGGGAGAACGACCCGCGCTGCCCCATCCGGCAGATCGACAACTACCTCGGGCGGCTCGCCGAGCTCGACCGACCGCACGAGATGTACCGGTACGACGCCGGGCACGGGTCGCTCGTCGTCGAGGAGCGGATCGCCCAAATGGCCGCCGAAATGGACTTCGCCCGCAAACATCTGGGCATGTCCTGATCTTCCCGGGAGACGGGTGAGGGACGGGCGGACGCCCCGCTCGTCCCCTCCCGTCACCCTCGCCCGACCTCGGTGTTTACAAGATCAAAGGGTCGGGCATTCCTCCGATCGGCCGCTAGTGAGCAATGAGCCGTGCCGGTCACGGCTCGCCCCCCGGCGCTCGTTCGTCACTGATCGGGGGGATCACATGACTCGGCTTCTCCACGTCCATGCGCTCGTCCGGCACGCCGCCCGCCATCGAATACCGGCGGCACACGGCCCCGCGCACCGGCTGACCGCGCTGGCCACCGGTGTGGCGATGACGACGACGGTCCTTGCCGCCGCCGCGACGCCGGAGGCGTCCGCCGCCGAACGGCGCTCGACCCCGCAGCGCCCCGTCTCGACGGCCAGGCCGGTGCCGCCCCTGGGGCCGGGCTGGCCCGCCACCGAACCACCCATCGGCGACGAAACCGGCACCGCCTCCTTTGAAGACTCCCTTGAAGCCTCTCTTGGACGGCCCGAAGCGCCCGCGCCGCGACCGGCCTATCCCGGAGCTGCGTCACAACCCGAAAAGCCAGCCCCAAAGGCGGCGACCGCCTCCTCGCTGCCGGACAGGCCCAACTCCATGCGGCTCCAGCATCACCTCGCCGAGGGCGTGCTGCGCGCCAACGGCATCGAGTGGCGCTCGACCGGCGGCTGCTCCGACCGGACGGTCACGTCCTGCACCTCGTTCGAGAACGTCCGATGGGGGACGATCAAGGGCCTGATCCGCTTCGCGGAGTCGAGCGGCTGCGAGATCACCGTCACCGGCGGCACCGAACGCGGCCACGCGAGCGGCCCCTACAGCCACTGGAAGGGCTACAAGCTCGACATCGCGCCGAGCGCGTGCGTCGACCGCGCGATCAAGCGTTACCCGTCGGCCGGCGTCCGGGGCGACGGCGCGCGGCTCTACCGCGCACCGGACGGCACGCTGTTCGCCCGCGAGAAGGACCACTGGGACATCACGTTCCGCTAACCCGCGCGGCCCCGGGAAGAGCCGGTCGTCAGGCGCGGACCTCGCGGATGATGCCGACGAGCTCCCGGGTCACCGACTTGAAGCCCGGCATCCGCGACATCGACACCATGCGGTTGACCAGCGGGACCGTCCGCTCCACGAGCAGGTACGTCTTGCGGCAGCCGGGTGAGCTGTCGTGCACCCAGTACAGGACGATGCCCATCGAGTAGATCCACAGCAGCTCCGGCAGCTCCGCCCGGAACTCCTTGTCGATCTTCAGGTCGGAGCCGTCCACGACCTCGCGGTAGATCGCGACCGCCGACTCGCGGGCCGGTCCCGACTCGGCGCTGAACGGGTTGAGCGGGCTGGTCGGCTCGGCGGCGAACTTGAAGAACTTCCCGGCGAACTCGTGGTAGGGGACCATCGTGTCGACGCGGGCCTTCAGCACGCCGAGGAGCCGCGGCGCGAACGCCGTCTCCGCGTCCAGGACGGCGCGGCAGGCGGCGACGTGCTCCTCCTGCAGCTCGTCGTAGTACGCCTGGATCAGCTCTTCCTTGGACCCGAAGTAGTAGTAGGCGTTGCCGACCGAGACGCCCGCCTCCTTGGCGATCGCGCGCATCGTCGTCGCCTCGTATCCGCGGTCCCTGAACAGCTTCAGCGCAGTCTCGACGATCAGGGACCGTGTCTGTTCCGACTTCACGGCCTTCGTCTCGGTCACGCCTGCCAGCCTACGGCCCCGCCCCGCCGCCGCGCTCCCACCGCGAACCCGGCCCGTCCACGGCCCGTCCACGGCCCACGGTGCGGTCCGCGGTGCGGCCGCCGCCCGCCGAGGGCCTCACATCGTGAGTTCGGCGGCGATGAGCTCGGCGATCTGAGCCGTGTTCAGCGCGGATCCCTTGCGCAGGTTGTCGCCGCAGACGAACAGGTCGAGGGCCTGCGGGTCGTCGAGCGAGCGCCGGACGCGTCCCGCCCACGTCGGATCGGTGCCGACGACGTCGGACGGCGTGGGGAACTCGCGCGTCTCCGGGCTGTCGCACAGCACCACGCCCGCGGACCTCGCGAGGATGTCCTGGGCCTCCCGCTGGTCGGTCCGCTCCTCGAACACGGCGTGGACGGCCACCGAATGCGCGGTCACCACCGGGACGCGGACGCACGTCGCCGCGACCTTCAGCTCGGGCAGGCCGAGGACCTTGCGCGTCTCGTCCCGGACGGACATCTCGTCGGACGTCCAGCCGCCGTCCTCGGGCGTCCCCGCCCACGGCACGACGTTCATCGCGAGCGGGGCCGGGAACGGTCCGAACTCGCCGACCACGCCGCGCACGTCGCCCGCGCGGTTGCCGAGCGTGCGGTCGCCGCCGACCTTCTCCAGCTGCGCGTACAGGGTGTCGATCCCGTCCCGTCCCGCCGACGACGCCGCCTGGTAGGACGCGACGACCAGCTCCCGCAGCCCGTACCGCCGGTGCAGCGCCCCGAGCGCGACGATCATCGACAGGGTCGTGCAGCCGGGACCGGCGACGATGCCGCGCGGACGCTCCCGCACCCGCTCCGCGTTCACCTCCGGGACGACGAGCGGGACGTCCCGCCTCATCCGGTACGCGCCCGAACCGTCGACGGCGACGGCGCCGCGCTCCACCGCGACCGGAACCCATGCCTCGGCCACCGGCGCCGGGGCGGCGAACATCGCGATGTCGACGCCGTCGAAGACCTCCGGTGCGAGCGCCGCGCACTCCGCCTTCTGGTGGCGCACCTTCAGCGCCCGCCCGGCGGACCGTTCCGAGCCGACGAGCCTGATCTCCCCGTAGACGTCCCGGCGGGTGGACAGCAGGTCGAGCATCACCGTCCCCACCGTCCCGGTCGCGCCGACGACCGCGAGCGTCGGCAGCCCGGAAGCCGAGTCCATCGTCGCACTCACATCCTCTGAACTACCGCCGTTCACGACCGGTTCCCGGAGGATGCTGCCACCGTCCGAATCGGACGACTGCGTCACATGACGCGCCCCGCGACGAACACCCGAAGGACGCGACCCCGCGCAAACCCCCGCACGCAGACACGCACCCGCGCACGCAGGCACGCACGTTCGGCGTGCGGGTGGTCGGCGTCAGCGGCCGGTGCCGCCGTAGACGACGGCCTCGACCTGCTCGGCGTCGAGGTCGAAGGCGTGGTGCGCGGCGGCGACGGCGGTGTCGATGTCGTCCTGCGCGACGACGACGGAGATCCGGATCTCCGACGTGGAGATCATCTCGATGTTCACACCCGCGTCGGCGATGGCGCCGAACAGGGTGGCGGTGACCCCGGGGTGCGAGCGCATCCCGGCGCCGATCAGCGACACCTTGCCGATGCGGTCGTCGTAGCGGAGCGACTCGAACCCGATCCGCTCCTTCAGCTTGTTGAGGGCCGTCAGCGCGCTCTGCCCGTCGGTGGACGGCAGCGTGAACGAGATGTCGGTGCGGCCGGTGGACGCCGCCGACACGTTCTGCACGATCATGTCGATGTTGATCTCGGCCTCGGACAGCACCGTGAAGATCGCGGCGGCCTCACCGGGCTTGTCGGGCACCCCCACCACGGTGATCTTCGCCTCGCTCCGGTCGTGCGCGACGCCGGAGATGATCGCCTGCTCCATGTCGTCCTGTCCTTCGATCTCGCTGCTGTCGACGACCCAGGTGCCCTCCTTCTGGCTGAACGAGGAGCGCACGTGGATCGGGATGTTGTAGCGGCGCGCGTACTCCACGCAGCGCAGATGCAGGATCTTCGCGCCGCTCGCCGCCATCTCCAGCATCTCCTCGTAGGAGATCTTGGGGATCTTGCGGGCGGCGGGCACGATGCGCGGGTCGGCGGTGAAGACCCCGTCGACGTCGGAGTAGATCTCGCAGACGTCGGCGTCCAGCGCGGCGGCGAGCGCGACGGCCGTGGTGTCGGAGCCGCCGCGGCCGAGGGTCGTGATGTCCTTGGTGCCCTGCGAGACGCCCTGGAACCCGGCGACGATGCAGATCGAGCCCTCGTCCAGCGCGGTGCGGATCCGGCCCGGCGTCACGTCGATGATCTTGGCTTTGCCGTGCGAGCCGTCGGTGATCACGCCGGCCTGGGAGCCGGTGAACGAGCGGGCCTCGTGGCCCAGGTTCGCGATGGCCATGGCGAGCAGGGCCATCGAGATCCGCTCGCCGGCGGTGAGCAGCATGTCCAGCTCGCGGCCCGGCGGCAGCGGGCTGACCTGCTTGGCCATATCGATGAGATCATCCGTCGTGTCGCCCATGGCGGACACCACGACGACGACGTCGTTGCCCGCCTTCTTCGTCGCGACGATGCGCTGGGCGACCCGCTTGACGCCGTCGGCGTCGGCGACGGAGGAGCCACCGTACTTCTGCACGACTAGAGCCACGAGTGGCGCTCCTCGGTTCGGGGTCAGGCGTACCGGACGACGAGTCTACCCAGCCGCGCCGGATGAATTACGAGCAGGTAACTATCGCCGCCTGCCTGCGGCTTTTCGGTGGTCTCCTTTCTAGGCAACGGTCTTGTCCGGCTCCTGCGCCGGCTCGGCGGTTCGGGAGGGCGCGCCCGGGACGGCCGCGGGAGCGGTGGCACGGGCGCGGAGGCCGAGCGCGGTGATCAGGGCCGCCAGGAGGGCCGCCGCGAACGGGACGGCCAGCGCGGTCCGGAGGGCGTCGAGGCCCGCGCCGGGGGACGTCGCACCGCCGAGCGCCGCGACCTGGACGGCGGTCACGGCGGAGAGGCCGAGCGCCGTGCCGAACTGGATCGAGGTGTAGAACAGTCCGCCCGCCAGGCCGTGCTCGCTCTCGTCCACGCCGTCGGTGGCGGCCATCGTCAGCGGCCCGTAGGCGAGCGCGAACGCCACCCCGAGCAGCGCGATGATCGGGAACATGATCGTGTAGGCCCAGTCGAGCGTGACCGGCAGGAACAGCCCGTACGCCACGGCCGCGAGGACGAGGCCGCCGAGCAGGACGCGGAGGTTGCCGAAGCGGCCCACCAGGCGCGGGGTGAGCGTGGGCGCGAGGACGGTGTCGATGCCGACGACGAGCATCGCGAGCCCGGTCTGCCAGGTCGTCCAGCCGCGAAGCTCCTGCAGGTACAGCGTCATGAGGAACTGGAAACCGGCGAAGGCGGCGAGGAACAGCGCAGCGCTGAGGTTCGTCCGGACGAGCGCGGCGGAGCGGAGGATGCCGAGCCGCAGAAGCGGGCTCGCGGCCCGCCGCTCGATCGCGACGAACGCGGCGAGCAGCGCCAGCCCGCCCGCGAAGGCGCAGGCGGTGAGCGCGGCGCCGTGCGACGGCCGCTCCAGCCGGACGACCCCGTACGCGAGCAGCAGCATCGCGCCGGTGACGCTGAACGCCCCCACGAGATCGAACCCGCCCCGCGGCCGTCCGCCCAGTGCGTCGGGGGCGTCCGGCTCCTTGATCAGCGGGATCGCCGCGGTCAGGATCAGCGCCGCCAGGATCACCGGGGCGAAGAACACCCAGCGCCAGCCGATCGCGGTCAGCAGCCCCCCGACGACGAGGCCGAGCGTGTAGCCGCCCGCCGCCGTTCCCGCGTAGACGCCGAGGGCCTTCGTGCGCGCGGGCCCGGCCGGGAACGTGGCGGTGACCAGCGCGAGCCCCGCCGGCATCATGAACGCCGACGCGACACCGGTGACGAAACGGGCGATCAGCAGCATCCACCCCTCGGTGGCGAACCCGCCGAGCCCGGAGAACGCCAGGAAGACCACCAGCCAGAAGAGGAACACGCGGCGGCGGCCCAGCAGGTCGGCGGCCCGTCCGCCGAGCAGCATGAAGCCGCCGTATCCGAGGACGTAGGCGCTGATGACGCCGCTGAGCATTCCGGTCGACAGCCCGAGGTCCGCCCGGATCGACGGGAGCGCGACGTTCAGCATCGCGACGTCGATCCCCTCCAGGAAGACCGCGCCGCACAGGACGAACAGCGACGCCCAGGCGCGTCCGTCCATACGGGCCGCGGGTGTGGACATGAGCAGGCTCCTCTCGCGCCGAGAGCCCGGTTCCCGGACGGGAGGCCGGTTCCCCCTTGTTACCGACCACATCCTGAGTCACCATCAGGACCCATGGAAGACGGAACTTTCGCGTCCCTCGGTAACTGCGGGGATACCGCCGCCGACGAGGACGTCCTGCAGTGGGACACCCGCAACGACTGCGAGGTCCGGCAGATCCTCGACCGCATCGCGGACAAATGGTCGCTGCTCGTCATCGCGCTTCTGGACCAGCGGTCGCTCCGGTTCACCGAACTCCGCCGCCGGATCGACGGGATCAGCCAGCGGATGCTCGCCAGGACGCTGCGGCACCTGGAGCGCGACGGGCTCGTCAGCCGCACCGTCCATCCGACCGTCCCGCCGCGCGTGGACTACGCCCTCACGCCCATGGGGTCGACCCTGCACGAGACCATCCGATCGCTCGTGACCTGGACGGAGGCGCACCAGAACGCGATCGCCGCCGCCCGTGCCGCCTACGACGCCCGCATCGAGGCGGAGCGGAAGGCTGCAGAGGAGGAGGCCGCCGAGCGCGCCGCCGTCGCCCGTGAGGCCCTCGGCGCCCGCCGCTGAGCATCGCTTCCACGTTCACGGCGCGCCCCACCGCGCGGCGGCATGTCACATTGGGAACGGCTCGCCCGTCTGGGTCCTGGGGAGCAGATGCCAAGATCGAGAATGTCAGCGGGACGGCACGGGCGGTCCCGCCGGAGAGGACACAGGTGTTCGGACGTAGAGCCAAGCGTGAAGCGGAGGTCACCGATGTCCTCGGCCAGGTCCGGGCGCACCCGCCGGGGTCGGCGCTGCGAAGCGCGGCGCTGGACCAGCTCGTCAACCTCGACGCCGAGGTGGTCGTCGAGCAGGCGCTCGCCCTCTGCCGCGATGGACGGCCGGACGACACGGTGGCCGGCCTCGACGCGCTGAGGAACGTGCCCGCGTCGCTCGTCCCGCCGCATCTGTGGCCGGAGATCGGGCAGGTCACCGGCGCGCTTTGCCGTCCCGACCAGCGGGACGCGGAGATACTCGCCGCCGCGCTGCCCGTCCACGCGAGCGCGGTCACCCCGGAACGGGACCCCGCAGAGCTTCTGATGGCGATGTTCCGCCACGAGGACGGCCGGGTGCGCGCCGCCGCCGCGACGTCGGCGGACGCCGCGCATGATCCCGTCTCGGTGATCGGCTCGCTCCTGGCACTGCTGGACGAGGATCCGCTGCCGGACGTCGCGGACGCCGCCGCCACCGGGCTCGCGCACACCGTCTGCCGCGATCCGTCCGCCGCGGAGGTGTTCACCGCGCTGTTCGCCGCGCACCTGGACGACCCCGGCCAGGCCGCGCACGCATGGCATCGCGCACGGACGCTCCTGCACGGCGCCCCCGATCCGGGAGACGGCCCCGGCCCCGCCCTGACGGACGATCTTCGCGACGAGCTCCGGGAGCAGCTCGCGAACCTTCACGGCCTGGACTGGTCCAACGCCGATATCCGTGCGCTGGTCATCGACCTGTTCATCGACACGGTCAACGGGTCGATGCGCCGGTACGCGCCCGCGCCGGGATGGGACGCGCCGGGCCGGCGCGCCGCCGTCCGGGACCTGCTCCAGCGCGCCCGGGCCCTCCCGGCGGGCAGCGAGGGGCGCGACGAACTCCTCCTCCAGCTGATCCCGGACGTGGCGGCGCCCGCCTGGACCGACCGCCACGCCGTCAACATCGCCGTCGACGAGGCACTTGCCCTGGGCGACGACGCCCTGGGCGACGACGCGCTGGGCGTCGAGGCGCTGGCGATCCTGGTGTCCTTCGGCCATGCCGGGCGGTCGCGGCAGATCCGCGCCGCATTGGCGGACCTGCGCGCCCGCCGTCCGGACGACCCGATCGTCCTGACCGCGATGCTGCGCACCTACTCCGGGCTCGCCGCGCGCGGCCGCCTCGACCCGGACGCCGACAGCGTGGACGAGTTCGTCCTCGACCTGCTCGGGCACGAGGACGCCACCGTCAGGGCCACGGCGGCGGCGTCGAGCGACCTGCCGGGCAGCGCCGCCGCCGACCGGATCGCCGAGCGGCTGATCCGCCTCATCGACCAGGACCCGGACCCCGCCGTCCGGGCGAACGCCGCCCTCGGGCTGGCGGGCATGCCCGACGCCGGCAACGCCACCGAGGCCCTCGTCCGCCTTCTCGACAGTCCCGATCCGGTCATCCGCGCGCACACGCTGACGTGGGCCGTCGAAGCGGGCCGCCCCGACGCCCTGCCCCGGCTGCTGGACGAACTCGCCGATCCCGGCGTCCGGTGGGAGTTCCTCTTCCTCGTCCAGAACCTGGAGGACCACATGGACAGCCTGCCCCGGCGGCTCCACAAGGACTTCACGGCCGCACTGGCCCGCCTGGACGAGACCGGCTGGGCGAACCGCGCCACCCCCGACGCGGTCGACCCGGACGAGATCCTCGCGGACGCCACCGCGACCGTGCAGTTCCTGACCCCCATCCGGTGAACCAGCCCGGCCAGGTCAATTCCGCCGGGCGAGAATCATCGCGGTTTCCTCGTCGGCCGGTAGGAACGCCTCAAGGCGCAGTTCGGAGAGCGTCACGTCCACGGCCGTCGCGAACGACGTCAGCGTCGTGATGAGGCGCAGCTCGGACGAGGCGGGGCCGTCCGCCCCGGCCCGGAGCCGTAGCGGCACGGCGAAGCCGAGATGGTCGGCGGACGGCTCCATGTCGGGCACGTAGCCGTCCAGTTCGGCGATGAACTCGTCGAGCGCCGGGTCGGGGCTGCGCCGGGCCCGGTCGCGCAGGCTGCCGGTGATGTGGCGGCCCCATTCGGGCAGGTTCACGACCCTGCGGGCCATCCCGTCCGGGTGGAGGGCGAGGCGCAGCACGTTCACCGGCGGTTCCAGCAGCTCAGGCGCCGCGCCCTCGGTGAGGACGCCGAACGCCGCGTTCGCGGCGACGAGCTCCCCGTACGGCCGGACGACGACCGCCGGGTACGGCAGATGCCCGTCGAGGATGCGGTCCAGCGCCTCGCGCACCGGACCGAGCTCGGGGGCGTCGAGGCTCGTCTCGGTGTAGACCGGCGCGTAGCCCCCGGCGAGAACGTCTTCGAGGCGGACGGCGAACCGTCCGTCCTCCAGTCCAACGTGGTCGCCCTCCGCTGGACGATGCTGTCCACCAGCAACCGCGAGGTCCTCGGGGGCGGTCTCGACATCCTTTCCCTGGACGACGAAGGCCGCATCCGCACCGACCACCAGTTCATCGCCCCGAGCTGACGCCCGCACAAGGCGGACATCAGCCCTTGACTCTGACGTATGGGTCAAGGGTTAGCGTCGCGAGGTCGTGCACGGGTCACGAATCGATGTGGTGAGGAGCGTTCAGAATGCCCGGTACATCTCGCGAGGTTCGGCTCGCCGTCCGGCCCGAGGGCCTGCCCGAGCCGGACCACTTCGCCGTCGTCGAGGTGCCGACGCCGGTCCCCGGGGACGGCGAAGTGCTGGTCAGGAACCGCTTCTTCCACGTCTTCCCGGCACTGCGCACCCTGATCGGCGGGAGCGTGCGGGACGCGCCGTTCCCCGGCCTGAATCCGGGCGACACCCTGTACGGAAAGGCGATCGGCGAGGTCGTGTCGGCGCCTCCGGACGCGGGCGTGCGGCCGGGCGACCTCGTCGAGCACTGGCTCGGCTGGCGCGAGTACGCCGCCGTCCCCGCCGGTCAGTGCGCGCCGCTGGACGGCGCGCTGCCCGACCCCGCGGCGCACCTGGGGCAGGCGGCGATCGCGTACACGGCGCTGACGCGGGACGCGCGGCTGCGTCCGGGCGACACCGTGTTCGTGTCCGGCGGCGCGGGCGGGATCGGCTCGCTGGCCGGGCAGTTCGCGCGGGCGCTGGGCGCGGGACGCGTGATCGGCAGCACCGGCTCGCCGGACAAGGCGGAGCGCCTGGTGTCCGAGCTCGGCTACGACGCGGCCGTACTCCGCGGGACGGGGACGCGTCCCATCGCCGACCAGCTCGCGGAGGCCGCGCCGGACGGCATCGACGTCCTCGTCGACAACGTCGGCGGCGAGCAGCTCCGGGCCGCGATCGGCGCCGCCCGGCCCGGCGCGCGGTTCGCCCTCGTCGGGACGCTGGCCGGGCAGCTGTCGCCGGACCTCACCGGCACCACCGCCCCCGTCGAGATCGACACCTTCCAGGTGATCGTCAAGGGGATCGAGCTCCGCGGCTTCGGCAGCTCCACGGGCCCGGCGGCGGACCCCGCATGGGCGGAGCGTTTCGGCGGCTGGCTGTGCTCCGGGGAGGTCACGTTCCCGCATGTGCGGGTCGCGGGCATCGAGAACGCCCCGCGCGCGTTGCACGAGATGATCGGCGGACGCCACCTCGGCACCGTCATCGTCGAACTGTAGGCGCCGAGCGCCGACCGTCGAGCGCCGGGACGGGAGCACCGATGCGGATCAGCGACGCCGCCGCGGCGGCCGGGACCACCCCGCGGGCACTGCGGTTCTACGAGCAGCGCGGCCTGCTGCCGCCACCGTCGCGCACGTCCGGCGGGCAGCGCCGGTACGGGCCGCGCGAGGTGGCGCGGGTGCGGACCATCCGCCGCCTGCTGTCGGTGGGGCTGACCGTCGAGGATCTCCGCCACTGCGCCGGCCTGCTCCACCTCCTGGACGAGGACGCGCCGCTGTCGCGCGACGGCACGGGATGCGGGCAGGGGTCGGGGGTCGCGCGCCGGCGGCTCGACGCGCTCGACGCCGAGATCGCCCGCCTCACCCGCCTGCGCGACGGCCTGGCCGCCCAGATGGGCCTGACCGGCCAGGACGCGCCCGGCACCGCCGTGAAGGACGGCCGGTAAAGCGAAATGGGGCTCCCGGCGGACCGCACCGGGAGCCCCACGCGAGCGCGGTTCTCAGATCACTTCAGGGTGGCGCCCTGAGCCTGGAGCGCCTCGTCCAGCGGCTGGAAGAACGACTGGAAGTTCGCTCCGCAGCCACCGGTCGTGCCGCCGGAGGTGATGCCGATGGCGATGTTGCCGGCCTGCAGCGAGCCGCCGCTGTCGCCCGGCTGGCTGCACGCGGTGGTCTCGATCATCTGGCGGACGGCGCCCTCCTGGTAGTTCACCGTCCGGTCGTAGCCGACGAGACGCCCGGAGGTCGTGCCGGTCGTGGAGCCCTTCTTCTGGATCTGGGTTCCGGCCGCCGGACGCCCGACCTCGGTGAGCTGGGCGTTGCTCAGCTGGACCTGCCCGGCGCTGCGGATCGTGCCGTAGTCGTCGCCCGGGAACCTGCTGATCTCCCGGGTGCCGACGGTCTGGCCGCCCGCCGACCAGGTGGCGCCGATGTTGGTGCAGTGCCCGGCGGTCATGACGTACTCGGTGCTGCCGCCGACCACGCCGATCGCCGAGACCGAGCAGCGCGAGCCGCCGGTGGTGATCGCGTCGCCGGGGCCGAGGTGCACCCGCGGCGCCGCGGGGACGCGCCTGACCTGGACGGTCTGGCCGAGCGCGCGTGCGCGCTTGACGAACGCCTTGGTGGCGGCGTCGTTGTCGTTCTTCGGCACGCTGACGACCACGGCGTTCTTCATGACGTCGACGCCCCACGACAGCCCGGTCGTCCCGGCGGTGCCGGCGAGCCGGTCGAGCGCGGTCTTGGCGGCGGTCAGCGGCTTGATGCCGTGCTCGACGACGCGGGCCTGGAGGCCCGCGGCGCGGACCTGCTCGGCGGCGGCCGCGCTCGTCACGTTGACGACGAGGTTCCCGGTCTCGTCGACGTAGAAGCCCGCGTGCTGGGAGCCGAGGCGGCCGGTCAGCTGATCGGCCTGTGCCTGCTGCGGGATGTGAGCGAGCCGGACGGTTCCGGCGGCGTGGGTCTGGGCCGTTGCGGGAACGGTCCCGAGCGCGGGGAGCGTGATCAGCGCCGCGGCGCCGACCAGGGGGGTCATCACGCGCTTGACGTGTGATCCACGGTTCACTCTGGTTCCACCTCTCACCGCCGACCACCTTGTCGGCGGCTTCTCTCGGGGGTTGGCGGGGGACCACGAGCCTGGTGGTAAAGGCGTCGTGTGGCAGCAACGTACTTCGATGCCGTGTCGACAACCAGATTTCACCGCACTATTGAAATTTCAGGCCGAATCGATACGCCACGCCCGGAATTAAAGGGCGAGGCGCTGATCAGCCTTTATGGGGCCTGGAACTGCTGTGCCCCGGTGCCGGGAGGCAGGCCGAACGCGCGGGCGGCTTCGGCGTCAGGGGCGTCCACGCCGCTGTCCCGGCGCTGGCGCCGGTCGTACTCGGCGATCGCGCGGCCGGAGAACATGCGCTCCAGGGACGGACGGAACCCCGCGCCGTCGAGCGGCTCCGCCACGTCCCGGACGGCCAGGGCGGCACCCTTGCGATCCAGCGTCGCCAGCAGCGGCGTCCGCACCCCGGCATGGGTCACCAGGCGCCCGCCGTCGCGCGCGTAGTCGTTGCACGCGACCTCCAGCGAAACACGCACCTGAGACGCCCCCCGCTGGACGGTCTCGATCACGCTCTCCGTACAGAACCATCGCGGACGCATCCGCCCGGGCATAGAACTAGGCCAGACGACCGCGCCCCCCGCCTCAAGGAAACGGTCGATCACCGGCAGCGCTGCATCAGAGAGATTCCGATCGACATGCGGGTCGGGCGGCCACACGCGCCACGACTCCCGCCATACCGCACCGCCGCCCACGAGAGTCAGGACCGCGAGAAGAACCGACCATGTCCGAGCCTTCATGGGGTCACCCTAGAAGGATCACGCTCCTCAAGATCACTGTTGGGAGTGCCGGTCGCCGGTGGGTTCGGGGCCCCCGCTCCCGTCGAAGGCCCGTCCTTGGGACGGCCTTCGAAAAACCCACCGGCGGGTTCAACGGCCCTGGATTCCGTCCACCAGCCGGTCAGGCCGCGGGTGCGGCGGGCGCGGCAGGCGCGACGGGTCCGGCGGGTCCGGCGGGTCCGGTCGGTCCGGCGGGCGGGACAGGCTCGGCGGGCAGGACGATGCGGGGCGTCACGGCGAGGCGCAGCCCGAGGATGCCGTACGAGACGCCGAGCCAGACCATGCCCGGGTAGGTGCCGGCCTCGTCGCTGAGCGCGGCCTCCCCCACGCCGGCGACGACCAGCCACAGCCCGCAGAAGAGGAACTGCCAACGCAGCAGGCCCCGGAAGCGGCCGACCCTGACGACGGCGATGCCGATGACGAGCATCCCGAGCATGGACAGCGGCCAGCACATGTCGAAGGGGATCACCCAGGCGGGGGTGTCCTCGGGGTAGGCGATGACGAGCGGGCACCACACCATCGCGGGGACGAGTAGGACCATCTCCACGATGGCGATGTAGCGGCCTTTGCGAGCCCCCGTGGCGTTCGTGGACAGCGCGAGCACGACCAGCGACATGACGCCCACCAGGAACGCCATGCTGCCCCAGATCTCGACCGCGACGACCTCGTCGCGGATGCGGATCCCGCCTTCGAGCAGGCCGGCGATCCACGCGGTGGTCCCGGCGACGAGAGCGGCACCGGCGATGCGGGTGCGGAGCAGGAGCCCTCCGGGCCCCGGGTCGGGCGGGCCGTCCGCGTAGACGGAACTGGGCCGGACGTGCATGGTCATCGGTATCTCCCCGTGACAGGGGCGGCGCAGGGCGCGCCGCCGGCGAGCATGACACTCCGTCCCCGATGTCCCGGGCGACCAGTGACAGGGGCGGCGCGAGCGCCCGGGTCCGTGCCTCTTCCTGCGGTGACCACCGTCCCGACCTGCAAGGACGCCGGTCCCAGGTAGGCGGGACGGCGCGGGGGTCAAGCTGGATGGATGAGCAGCGCCCGCCCGGCGCCTCGGGGCGAGCGGCTCCTGAGGCCGTCCGCCATCGCGGTCGCCGTGCTGTGCGTGGCGGCGACCGTGGCGACCGTCTGGCTGGACGTGCTGCTGGCGGGCTCCGGCACGCCACCGGACCCGCTGAACTGGGCGCACTGGGGATCGGCGGGGTCAGGGCTGTCGGTGGCGGTCGCGGGCGGCGTCCTCGCGACGCGGCTGCCGCGGCATCCGCTGACATGGCTGATGCTGGCGGGCGGGTCCATCGCGGTCCTGGACGGGATCACCGCGGCGTACGCGTCCCTGTCGGTGCTGGAGCACGGCGGTGATCTGCCGCTGACCGCGTTCACGGTGTACGCGGGCGGCCGGTTCGGCCCGATGATCAACATGATCGTCCCGCTGACCCTGATGTTCTTCCCGGACGGGCGGCTGCCCTCGCCGCGCTGGCGCTGGCCCGTGGCGGCGGCGATCACCGCGCAGGCCACCGGGGTCCTGGCGCTGCTGATGGTGCCGTGGGAGGTGTTCTCGCGCGGCGAGCCGATCGCGCCCGGCCTGCGGGACATCCCGCTGGACCCGCTGACGCCGCCGCTGCCCGAGGCGATCTGGCCGGTGTCCGGGTGGATGTTCTGGGCGGGCTTCCTCACCTCCTTCGGGGTGTCGATCGCGGCGTTCACGGTGCGGTTCCGCCGGTCGGATCCGGTGCGGCGGACGCAGCTGCGCTGGATGCTGCTGGCGCTGATCGCCAACGTCGTCCTCATCGCCGCGGGCATGGTGCTGACCGAGGTGACGCCGCCCTCGGTGGACTGGTGGGTCGGCGACATCTCCCTCGTCCTCATGCACGCGGCGCTCGCGGTGGCGGTGCTGGTCGCGGTCGCCCGGTACCGGCTCTACGACGTGGACCTGCTGCTCGGCTGGACGCTGCTGTACGCGGCGCTCGCGGCCGCCGTCATCGGCATCGACGTGGCGGTGTTCGTCCTCGCGGGGACGTTCATCGACGAGCCGCTCGCCGCCGTGACGGGCGCGGGCGTGGTCGCCGTCCTGTACGCGCCGCTGCGGCTGCGGCTTCAGCGATGGGTGAACCGTGTCCTGACGGGACGCGCGGAACCCTACGACGTCGTGTCGGCGCTGGCGCGCCGCCTAGAACGTTCGCTGGGCCCGGACGAGCTGCTGCTGGAGGTGGCGCGGGTGGTGGCGGAGTCGTTCCGGTCCCCGTACGTGCGCGTCGAACTGGACAGGGCCGACGGCCGGACGGTCGTGGTCGAACACGGCACGGCGCGCGACGACGTCGTCGTGATGCCGTTCGGTTACCGGGGCGCGGCGATCGGGCGGCTGGCCCTGGTACCGCGCACGGGATCGCGGCTCCCGCCCGCCGACCAGCGCCTCCTCGCCGACGTCGTACGGCAGGCGGCCGCCGCCGCACGCGCAACAGCGCTGACCGAGGAGCTCCAGCGCAGCCGGGAGCAGCTCGTCACGGGAATCGCCGAGGAGCGGCGCAGGCTGCGCCGCGACCTGCACGACGGGCTGGGCCCGTCGCTGGCGGCCGCGGCCCTGAAGATCGAGGCGGCCCGGAACCTCGCGCCACGTGACGGCGACGCCGCCGACGCGACCCTGGAGTCGGTGCGCACGGACCTGTCGGCGGTGCTGTCGGACGTCCGGCGGCTCGTGCACGACCTGCGGCCCCCGTCCCTGGACCAGTTCGGGCTGGCCGGGGCGATAGAGCAGCTCGCGGAGCGGTTCCAGGGGAGGTCGTTGCAGGTGCGGCTCCGCTGCGCGGGCGAGCTCGCGACACTGCCGGCGGCGGCCGAGGAGGCGGCCTACCGGATCGTGGCGGAGGCGCTGGCGAACGTCTCGCGGCACGCGGCGGCGACGCGCTGCGACGTCCGGCTGGCGGCGGCCGCGGACGCGCTGGAGGTGGAGGTCGCCGACGACGGGCGGGGCGTCCCGCCGGGCGCGCTCGTCGGCGTCGGGCTGGTCGGGATGCGGGAGCGGGCCGAGGAGCTCGGCGGGCGGTGCACCGTGTCGGCGCGGCCGGGCGGCGGGACGCGCGTCCACGCCGTCCTGCCGTTCGGGCCGCGCCCGGCCCCCGCCGAGGACGAGGAGCCGCTGTCGCTCACGAGGAGCGCGCCGTGACGCCGCGGGTGCTGCTCGCCGACGACCATCCGGTGTACCGGGACGGCCTGCGCCTGATGCTGGACTCCACCGGCGAGGCCGAGGTCGTGGGGACCGCGCCGGACGGACTGGTCGCGGTCGAGATGGCGGGGCGGCTGCGTCCGGACGTCGTCGTGATGGACCTGCAGATGCCGCGGCTCGGCGGCGTGGACGCCACCCGCCGGATCCTCGCGGCGCGCCCGGAGACCGCGGTGCTGGTGCTGACCATGCACGAGGACGACGAGAGCGTGTTCGCCGCGATGCGCGCCGGGGCCCGCGGATACCTGGTGAAGGGCGCCGACCCGGACGAGATCCTGCGGGCGGTGTCCGCGGTCGCGCGCGGCGAGGTGATCTTCGGTCCGGCGCTGGCGGGCCGCGTCTCGGACTACTTCGCGCGGATCGCGGCGGCCCCTCCGGCCGGGGAGCCGTTCCCCGAGCTCACCGCCCGGGAACGGGGCGTGCTCGAACTGATCGCGCTGGGCCTGCCGAACCCGGCGATCGCCGAACGGCTCGGGCTGTCGCCCAAGACCGTCCGCAACAACGTCTCGAACGTGTTCGCCAAACTCCAGGTCGCCGACCGCGCCGAGGCGATCCTCCGCGCCCGCGACGCCGGCCTCGGCCGCTAGCGGGCACAAAAGTGATCGGCGGGGACGACGACCGGCTCTGACAGCCGGCGTGCGTCTCCCGCCGAACCCGCGTCGCACTCAATCGCATTTTCCCGGGGCCTATCGGCCGGCCCAGTCCCGGAATCCTTCCCGCCAGCTCGGGTAATTCGGCTCCCAGCCGAGTTCCTTCCGGGCCTTCGCATTGGACGACCCGCGCCATTCGGTCATCTGCGCCACGATGAATCCGCCGGCGAGCAGCCGTCCGAGCCACGCGGGCACGCGCATCGGCGGCTTCGCACCGAGAAGGTCGGCGAGGTAGGGCAGCCATTCCGAGACGGGCGCCGGGTCGCTGTCGACGATGTTGTAGACGCCGGGCGCGCCGCGCTCGATCGCCGCGAACGTCGCGGAGGCGGCGTCGGTGGTCTCGATGAACGACCAGATCCCGGTCCCGCCGCCGACCACCGGCACCTGCCGCTTCCGCACCGCCTCCAGCAGCATCTCCGAGGCGCCGGGCCCGTAGAAGTTGCCGTAGCGCAGCACGATCCCCTCCGGCACGCCCGCCGTGACGGCCTCGTCCACGTACTTGATCGCCGCCATCGAACGCTTCGAGGTCCGGGACGGGGCGTCCGGGGCGAGCGGGTCCTCCTCGGTCTGCACCGGGGCGCCGGTCCGCGCGGTCGCGCCGATGTGGCCTTGCGCGACGACCCGGCGGACGTCCGCGCGCTTCGCGGCCGCGAGCAGGTTGTCGGTGCCGCGGGTGCGGAGCTCGTTGGTGGCGGCGAACGTCCTGTCCATGTTGCGGAGGCTCTTCATGTCGGCCAGCGCGGTCATCTGGTGGACGATGACGTCCGGCCGGGCGGCGGCCACGGCCTCGATCACGCCCTCGCGGTCGAGCCCGTCGACGATCACCGGCTCGGCGCCCGCCGCGCGCAGTTGCCCGGTCTTGCCGGCCGACCGCGTGGTGGCGGTGACGTCATGCCCCGCCTCGACGAGCATGGGAACGAGGTGCCGTCCGAGTGCCCCGGTCGCTCCGGTGAGGAAGATTCGCATGGCCTTTTCCTTCCGTGTGGTTCTCGCCCATCAAGACAAAGGCACCCTCCGAATTTGTGACATTGCCCTTGGCCGAGCCTCCCCTGCCGCTTGCGCCCATGACGCAAGCGGCAGGTCACGATCCCTCAGATTTCCTTGAGGAAGCCCGAGTCGACGGCGAAATCCGCGCCCGTGGTGCTCGCCGAGCGGGGCGACGCGAGCAGCGCGATGACATCCGCGACCTCCTGCGGCGTGGCGAGCCGCCCGGTCGTGAGGTTCATCATCTCGGCGGCGCCGCCGTCCAGCACCGCGTCGCGGCCGGACCCGGTGGCCCCGGCGATGATGTCGGCCGCGCCGCCCTCGTCCGTCCACCACGCCGTCCGGACGGGGCCGGGCGACACCGTGTTGACCCGGACGCCCTGCGGCCCGTACTCCTCCGACAACCCCTTGCCCAGATTGGTGAGCGCCGCCTTGGCCGCGTTGTAGTCGTAGTTCATCGGCCCGGGACGGCGCGCGTTCCCCGACGAGACGTTCACCACCGACGCCGCGTCGCTCTTCAGCAGGTGCGGGAGCGCGGCCCGCACCATCCGGACGACGGCGTGCACGTTGAACTCGATCGTGTCGCGCCAGTCGCCGTCCGTCAGCGTCATGAACCCGAACCGCGGCAGGCTCGCGCCGGGCGGCGGCCCGCCCGCGTTGTTGACCAGGACGTCCAGCCCGCCGAACGCCTCCACCGCCCGCTCGACCACGACCGCCGGAGCGTCCGGGTCCATGAGATCGACCGGCACATGCAGCAGCTCCGGCCCGGCGAGCGCGTCAAGCTCCCGGCTCGTTTTCCTGGAAACCGCCACCACGCGCGCGCCCTCGTCCAGCAACGTCCGCGTGACGGCGGCCCCGATCCCCTTCGACGCCCCGGTAACGACCGCCACGCGCCCCGCCAGCTGCAGATCCATGAAGACCCCTCTAATAGACGAGCACGCCCACCCCGGACGCGCCTCGCCCCCATGAACCCCACGC
>NZ_SMJX01000547.1 GCF_004348535.1 Actinomadura sp. KC216 | reverse complement strand
GCCTGGCTCGACCCTGGCTCGACCCTGGCCCGGCTCGCCTCGGCTCAACTCCGGCTCAACCCCCTGCCCAGCCTGAGCCACGAGCCCCGGCTCAGCTCAACCCAGCTCAACCCGGCTCAGTTCGGCCCAGTCCGGGCGGGCGCAGCCCGACCCATCCGACCCAACCCAGCCAGCCTGGCTCGGACTGGGGCGGCGCGGACGTGAGTCGCGCTAGGTGATCGCCGCCGCGACAGGACTTTGGGATGGCGACGGTGGTCGCGTAGCCGTTGGTCGGATCGCCGGGTACCAGCAAGCCGGTGCCCGAGCACTGGCGCAGCTACCGTGCCAGGGTGACCGCTACTTGGCGCCTTAGTTGTCCTTCAATGCGTCGGCCAGTAGTGCGATCGGATCGGCGGCGATGTGGTGGTGGGACCGTCCGGTCGGCCAGGACGAGAATCCGTCCGCCGGCCAACGTGGGACCACATGGAGATGTAGATGCGGAACCGATTGCTCGGAATTTGGGCCGCTGGCATGAAGCATGTTCACGCCGCCTGCACCCAGCGCGGTGCGCATCGCTGTGGCCAGGCGCTGGACCAATGCCATGGCATCGGCGAGCAGCCCGGGCGGCGCGTCGAAGAGATCGGTGTAGTGGTCGGTGGGGATGACCAGCGTATGTCCGGGGGCAAGAGGACTAAGCGGCGCGAACGCGGCGACAGAGGAGCCACGTGTGATCCAGCGCGCGGTACCTGACTTGATCAGGCCGCAGAAGATGCACTCCATGACAAGCGACACTGCCAGCGCAGGATAGTGGGGGAGAAGTAGACGGCCACTGGCGACAGTCTGCGAGCGGCTTCAGCGTGGCGACTATCGAAGCACCGGTGGACGGCGACACCCAACACACAAAAACGAAATTGGGTACTTGGAGGACGGTGGGGTGGCGCGTCGGGCGGGGGGCAGGCGGAGCCTGCCCGACGTAAGCTGCACCCAGGGGCCGTAGAGGCTCCAAAGTCAAGGGTGGGACGGAGTCCCATCGCGAAGCGACGCGAAGCGCCCTTGACTTTGGAGGGGCGGCCCCGTACGCAGCGCCACCCCACCGCCGATTTAGAACATTAGAATCCGAGTGCCGCCGCCCGAGGCATCACTAACGACTACAGCCCCGGCAACACACGCTAGCGACCCGAAAGCGATGCCAAAAAGGCGTCCAATATCTCGGTCTGGCGAACGGGCGGGAACCGCTCCGGATCGAAAAGAGCCTGGACGACCAAACCATGAGTAAAAGCGGCGACGGTGGCGACCACGCCATCCACATCCGACGGCTCGGGCAATGGCAGTTCACCCCGCTCCACGGCAGCGACCACGTGCGGACGAAGTCGCTCGCGCCATTGATGATACCGATTCTTCTCGCGAACGGTCAGTTCGGGGTCGGCCAGCGCGCCGTCCCATGAACTGACCCAAATGCGGTTCATGTCGGCGGAGTCGGCGGTGAGAGGGAGAACGGCCAAGAGCGCCGAACGTAACGCAGCCAGCCCCTCAGCTTTAGCCTCGCTAACACGCCGGTTCGCAGTGCGTTCGTCGGCGACGTCGAGGGCGTAGGTGACAAGGGCCTTCTTGTTCGGAAAGTAGTGGGTGAGCAACCCCGTCGAAGCGCCCATCTCCGCCGCGACGGCGCGCAGCGTCAGGCCGCCGAAGCCACGATTGGCGAGGACACGCCATACGGCCTCAGAGACGTCGCGGCGGCGGGCGTCGTGGTCACCTCGGGCTGGCACTCCCGTATCGTACATAACAAACGTTCGGTACGTACCCCCTGGGAGGTCCCATGTTCGCTCGTTCCCTGGCCGACAACGCGGAACTTCGTCCGCTGGAGCCGTGGCAGGCCGCCGAGTTCGCCGAGCACGCGGACAGGGTCCGCCAGGACATCGACTACTACATCCCCTGGGCCCGCACGGTCGTGGACGAGGCGTCCGCCCGCGAGTTCCTACAGGCGTACGCGCTCAAGCAAGCCAACGACCAGGGGCGCATCTACGGAATCTGGCTGGACGGTGTCCTCCAAGGAGGGACGGTATTCCGCACATTCAACGCCGCGATGGGCGTCTGCGAGGCAGGCGTGTGGCTCGCCGCGGAAGCCCGGGGACGCGGTCTGATCACCACCGCCGTCCGGCACATGATCGACTGGGCGCTCGTGACGCGCGGCATGCACCGGGTCGAGTGGCTCTGCGACCCGCGGAACACCGCCAGCGCGGCCGTGGCGGAGCGGCTGGGGATGACGTGTGAGGGCGTCCTGCGCCAGGCTTTCGTCCTTGATGGCGACCGCCGCGACGTTCAGGTCTGGTCCCTGCTGGCCGACGACCATCGCCCGAACGGCCACCAGACACCCCAGTAGCCGCCAGCCCGGCCAAGCAACGACCAGCGATCGATCGCGCCCCGCTCCTGAACGTCGGCTGGCCGATCAGGAAGATCGACGGCCGATGAGGCGAGTGAACGCGGCACTGGGTACGCCGCGTTGAGCCGAGTGGACGCGATGCACACGAGCGGGGGTGGTCTCGAGCCGGAGCGTGTTGGCTGGCGGGTCAAGGAGGTCGAGGGTCGGCGTGGGGCGGTGAACCGAGTGATCGCGAGGTTGGGTAGCCCGCGGTGCATTGGATGGGCGGGTCCCACAAGCGGTGTGCTCTCGGGGACGGGTGATTGCGGGGCTTGGTGAAGCGCTGCGGCGGGGTGGCCGATCGCGGAAGTCGATGGGTGCGGCTCGTCGGTCGGTCGTGGGTGTGGGTTGGCGGGTCAGGGTGATCGAGGGTCGGCGTGGGGCGGTGAACCGAGTGA
>NZ_SMJX01000546.1 GCF_004348535.1 Actinomadura sp. KC216 | reverse complement strand
GAGAACCCCCGACCACCGAGAACCCCCGACCAACGACAACCCCCGACCAACGACAACCCTCGACCAACGACAACCCTCGACCAACGACAACCCGAAGTCCCAGGGCCAGAAGAAGGCCCGACCAATCAACAAACGCTCTTCCGCCAGGTGCGCTCGCCGGTGTGGCCGTCCGTCCTTCGGCTTGCCCGGGTGCGCTGCTTGGACGAGCGTGTCCGGCCCAGCCTCCCTACCCCCTGTGGAGAAAGGCCGGACCGGGCACGCTCTAGCTGTGCCGACGGCTCAACATCAGCCGTCTAGGGACCGGTGTCACCGGTCCCGGCGGTCACGATCGCTTGCCGGTGCCGGTGCCGGAGGCCGGTTGGGCGCCCACGGCGACTTTCCAGAGGGCGTAGGCGATCGCGTCGGAACAGCGGTCGAGTGCGGTCGTGTTGATGTTGCTGGGGTAGCTGTCGCAGGCCTGGTGGTAGCACCGGTCGAACGCCTGGTTCGCGGTGCCGCCCCACTTCTGTGCCTGAGCTGCCGTCTTGCGTGCCGGAGCTCCCGTGAACAGGAACGTCGTGGCGATTCCGGCGTTGCGGAAAGACCCGTCGTCACTGCAGCACTCGGCGACCTCCTCCGTCGGCACGTTGATCGAGTCGAAGTACTCCTTCAGGTTCTTCGCCAGCGGCGAGTTGATGTCATCGATGAAGTAGCCCGGGTTCGGCGAGCCGACCATGTCGAAGTTGAAATAGCCCTTGATCTTCGCCCGGTCGGCGGCCGACAGGCGGCTCACGTAGTACCTCGAGCCGCGCAGGCCCTGTTCCTCGTCCGTCCACCACGCGAACCGGACGTGGTTCAGCATCGTGGGCTTGGTCTGGGCGAGCTGGAGCGCGACCTCCAGCTGGGCCGCGGAACCGGTGCCGTTGTCGTTGATGCCGGGACCCGCCGCGACGCTGTCGAGGTGGGCGCCGAACATGTAGACGTTGTTCTCGTTCCCGCCGGGCCAGTCGGCGATCAGGTTCGGCCCGGCGCCGGCGCTGCATCCGGACGCGCAGGCTTGGCGGGCCACGGTGAACCCGGCGGCCTTCAGCTTCTGCTCGATGTAGGACACCGACGCGGTGTAGCCGGGGCCCGTGGCACGGCGGTTGCCGCCGTTGCTGCTGGCGATGGACTGGAACTGCTGCAGATGCGACTTGACGCTCTCGACGTTGATGTCAGGCGCCGCCGCTTTTGGGTGGCTGCCGCCTCCGACCGTGTAGGCGGCGGTGTTGCTCGCCCCCGCGGTGCAGGTCGGCTCACCGGACTGCGCGCCCAGCTGGACGGCGTCCCAGGCCGCCTTGACCTTGTTGTACGACGCGCAGGTGGCGTCGAGGTTCTTCGCGGCGGTCAGCGTCAGCACCCGGTAGCGGCCGTAGCTGGTGCCGGACGTCTTCAGCATCATCGCGTTGTAGAAGATCTTCGCGGCCTCCATGACGCCGATGCCCGTCACCTGGCCGCCCTGGCAGACCGGGCTGTTCGGCTTGCCGCCGCCCGGCTGGGAGCCCTCGGCGAGCAGGTAGAACCAGTGGTTCCCGGGCCCGGCCGCCTTGTGCACCTCCATCCGCGGCACGGAGGCGGAGTAGCAGTTCGGGTCGTTGTTGACCTGCGACGGGTTGTACATGTTGCGGATCGGGCCCCGCCCGACCAGGTCGACGAGCTCACCGACGAGGTAGTCCGGGGTGTCGGCCGGGTTGTTGATGGCGTGCTCGACGACCGCGCCCCACACGTCTCCGACGAACTCCTGGGTGCCGCCGCCGGACATGCCGCCGGGGGTGAAGTTGTCGAGCCCGTGGCCGAACTCGTGGGCCACCACGTCGGTCGAGGTGAGCCACTGGTTGCGCTGGTTGTGGCCGAACTGGGCGTCGGTGCCGTTCCAGTAGGCGTTGACGGCGTTGAGGCCGACCCTCGCCGGGGCCCACTGGTTGTTCCGCAGGCCGGTGCGCCCGAAGGACTTCAGCAGGTCCCAGAAAGCGGCGGAGGAGTACATGACGTCCACACAGCCGGATTCCTTGTCGGTCTTGGACGCGCTGCCCCAGACGTCGTCCGGGCCGGTGAAGATCCGGTTGCCGCTGTAGTCGGCGCAGGTCAGGCCCGCGCGGTTCGGGTCGCGCATCGAGTACGTGCTGCCGGACTGGGTCGTGCCGATGGTCAGGTTCGGGCCGCCCCAGATGCCGGTGCCCGTTCCCGCCTGGATGGTCTCCTGCGCGTCGAACCGCTTGCCGGTCAGCGCGTCAATGTAGACCTTCTTCCGGCTCGGCTGGTCGCCGTCGCGCCCGGACACGATCGTCTCCCACGCCAGCCGGGGCTTGGCCAGCGCGTGCACGACCAGGCGCGGCTTGAGCTCGGCCTTGTCCGGCTTGGTCAGCGCGGTGCGGGAGTGTCCTGCGGCCGCGGCTCCGGTGACCTTCGGGGTGGTGCCGACCGTGATCTGCTGGCTCTGCGCGACCGACAGGGTGCGGACGCGGCCCTTCCCGTCGGTGGCGATCACGAAGTCGCCGCCGACCACGGGAAGACCGCGGTAGGTGCGCTCGTAGGCGACGTAGTACTGGTCCCAGGGGGTGCCGACCACCTGGGTGCGGATGTACTTCTCGTCCTTCCCAGTGTACAGGTCGGCGGCGTTCCCGGCGATCAGCGCGTCCGCCGACGCCGTCGCGGCCGCCTTCGGATCGGCGCTGGGAGCTCGATCGTTCTCGGTGGACGTCATGGCGGGAGCCGCCATGCCCGTGACCGCGAGCGCGGTGACCGCCGTGGTCACCAGAAGATGATGTCTGCGTTTCACAGCCGCATGCCTCCATCAGGGCGGGGG
>NZ_SMJX01000545.1 GCF_004348535.1 Actinomadura sp. KC216 | reverse complement strand
GTACCGGGGGCTCGGGCGCG
The DNA here is from genome assembly GCF_004348535.1 of Actinomadura sp. KC216. Lineage (GTDB taxonomy): Bacteria > Actinomycetota > Actinomycetes > Streptosporangiales > Streptosporangiaceae > Spirillospora. The sequence goes on along the minus strand of NZ_SMJX01000545.1, from coordinate 2,907 downwards.
TACGCGGAGCTGGTCGCTGTTGATGCGGCGGGCCTGTTCGAGGTGCCGGACGGGCTTGCGCTCGATGACGCGGTCGCGCTGCTGGCCGACGGCCGGACGGCGACGATGATGCTGGACGCGGCGCGGCCCCGTCCCGGGGAGCGGGTGCTGGTGGAGGCGGCGGCCGGTGGGGTCGGGACGCTGCTCGTCCAGCTGGCGAAGGCGGCGGGCGCGACGGTCGTCGCGGCGGCCGGTGGGGCGCGCAAGGGCGAGGTGGCGCTGGGGCTGGGCGCGGACGAGGCCGTCGACTACGGCGAACCCGGCTGGGCCGCGAAGGCGGGGGAGGTGGACGTGGTGTTCGACGGAGTCGGCGGCGATGTGGGGCGCGAGGCGTTCACGCTGCTCCGGCCGGGCGGGCGGATGGTCAGTTTCGGGCTGGCGAGCGGCGAGTGGTCGGGTGTCCCGGAGGAGGACGCGGCGGAGCGGGGCGTGACGCTCGTCCGGCCGGGGGCCACGCCGGAGGAGCTGCGGGAGTTCACGCGCGGCGCGCTGGCGGAGGCCGCCGCTGGGAGGCTCCGGCCGGTGATCGGGCAGCGGTTCCCGCTGGACGGGGCGGCGGACGCGCACAGGGCCATCCAGTCGCGTGCCACGGTCGGCAAGACGCTCCTAGAAGTCAGGTGACTTTCTCTAGGAAGGCGGTCAGTGCGCGCTCGTAGGCGATGGGGTCGACGTTCCACGATTCGGTGTGTCCGCCCGGTGTGGCTATGTGGGTGACCATGCCGGGTGGGGCCGTCCTGGCGAAGGTGTAGGCGGCGCCGTTGTCGACCGTGGCGTCGTCGCTGGCGGTGAACAGCAGGACCGGTGTGCGCAGTTTCGGCGCGTACCGGCGCTGGTCGTAGTCCGACAGGTCGATGCCTATGCGCCACTCCAGGACGCGCTTGGCGACGCCCGTGACGAAGCCGGGCAGATTGCGGGCGTCGCCTTGCATGTCCAGGGTGGCGTTCCAGTCGAGGACAGGGGAGTCGAGGACGACGCCCCTGATGAAGGTGGGGTCGTCGCGAAGGGTCCTCACGGACATCGCGCCGCCCATGGACCAGCCGTACAGGACGACGCCCGTCGCGCCGTTCGAGCGTGCGTAGCCCATGGCGGACACGACGTCGCGCCATTCGGTGTCGCCGAGGTGGTTCTTCCCGTCGCCGGACGGTGGGGCGCCTACATCGTTCCGATACGCGATGGACATCATCGGCAGGCCGAGCGCATGGACGGCCTTCATGGCGCGGAACGTCTCCGCCTTGTCGGCGTTCCGTCCGTGGACGCCGATGACCCACGTGCTCTCAGGCGACTTACCGGGAATCAACCACGCGGGCATGGGCCCCGCCTGGGACGGATACGTGACGTCCTGGAAATCGAGCCCCAGAGCCCTCTTCGGATCGCCGTCGTACACCCAGTGGTCGACGGTCGCTAGGGTGCCCTTGACGAGGGCGCCCTCGACGATGGACGAGACTTGGCGGACGACTTGCGCGTCGTTGCCGCTGATGACAGGGCCTAGGAGAGCGCGTCCGTTCCTCCAGGCGAGAGCCCAGGTGCCCGCCCGTTCCGTCGAGTCTTCCCTGGGCAGCGTGACCGTGCCGTTCGCCGCGTCCAGGACGGTGAGCGAATAGTCGTCCGAGTGGTCGACCTCGATGGCGACGCCCGCGAAATACCAGCCGATCCCGCCGACGGCCGCGCTCAGCAGGACGATGACCGCGACCGCGGCCGCCATCAGCGGGCGGGCGCGGCGGCGCCGCCGGACCCGTGGTTCGGGCGCGGCAGGGGCCGGTGACTCGGGGACGATGGTCGACACGACATTGAACCTAGCCTCCCCTGAAAGTTTCCGACGCCCGGGCCGTTCCGCAATGCGGTGATCAGTGCGGTTAATCTGCCGGACAGGTGCCATGGACCGGTACGGGAGGGCGCGCGGCGTGACGGGGCAGAGCGAGCGCATCGCGGAGATCGAGGGCGAGGTCATCGCGTTCGCGCGGCGGATGGCGCCGCCGGGATGGCGGCGGATCGACCTGCACTGCATCGCGACCGTCGCCGTCAACGATGTCGCGGTGACCGTGCTGACCGGCGAGGGCAAGACGGTGACGGCGGAGACCGTCCCGCAGGAGCTGACCGGCCTGCTGATGGACCTGCGCCGCGCGCAGTACCTGTCCGAGCAGGGCACCTGGTTCTCGATGGTCGCGATCATCGAGCCGGAGTCCGCGCGGCCGCTGTACAACTACGACTTCGACCCGCTGTGGGATCCGCCGATCCCGGTCGACTACTGGCGGCGCGACCAGATCGTCATGCCGCGCGACGGCGCGAACGTGCCGGGCTGGCTGCGGGACCGGCTGGACGGCCGCGAACCCGCCCCCGCCGGCGACGCGGTGCCCGGCACCGGGCCGCTGGACCCGGTCGAGCAGATGGAGCTGCTGTCGAACCAGCTCACGGTCGTGATCGCCGATCACGCGCCGCCGCTCTGGCGGACGATCTCCGGCTACTACCAGGCGGTCGGGGACCATGTGGAGTTCCCCGCGATGACCTGCCACCGCGCGGACGGCGCCGTCACGCCCTGGACGGCGCCCGCCGCCACCGCGGACCTCCTCGACCGGCTCCGCGCCGGGACGCACGCGTTCCAGGGGTCCACCTGGTGCCGGATCGACTTCGAGGTCGTGTACGAGGACGGCGACGTCCGCTGCAGGGCGAGCTTCAGGCACGACGACGAGCCGCATTGGGACGCGGAGCCGTCCCCGGCCGACGTCCGGCGCGAGCTGGAGCGGTTCCCGCGCGACGAGGTCCCGGAGTGGATGACGCACCGGCTCGGCAACCGGGCCGTCCAGCCGGCGACGGTCGCCGACGTGCCAGTTCCCGCGCCAGGCGCGCCAGGCGCGGCGGGCGGGCCGGGTG
>NZ_SMJX01000544.1 GCF_004348535.1 Actinomadura sp. KC216 | reverse complement strand
GTGGTGGGGGCGCCTGTTTCGGAGCCGTCGCCGGCGTCCGGGCATGGGGTCGGGATCGGGCCGGCGGGCGGTGCGGCGGCCAGGGCCCGCAGCCGCTTCAGGTCGGAGCGCGGGTCGTACTCCTTGACCGGCGGGATCACGCAGTTGCCGCCCGTGGTCGCGACGACGGTCAGGTAGCCGTTGAGGTAGTCGCCCTTGACGCCCTTGAGCGCCTCGTCGGTGAACGGGTAGGTGAGCAGCACCTCCAGCGACTTCGGCAGGTCGCGGCCGGAGTCGGCGAGCTTGCGCAGGATCACCGCGAGCGAGCGCAGGTTCGCGACCGTGTCGTCCTTGCTGGCGTTGATGGTCCTCACGGCGACGTCCGCGAGTCGCTCCAGCCTGCGCAGCATCTCCACGAGCTGCCCGCGCTGCTCGTCCAGGACCTTCAGGCCGGGCGACAGGTCGTCCAGGACGGTCTCGACCTGCCCGTCGCGGGACGCGACCGTGGCGGACAGCCGGTTCAGGCCGTCCAGCGCGTCCACGATCGACCGGCGGTTGCGGTTGAGCGTCGCCGTCAGGCCGTCGAGGTTCCGCAGCGCGGACCGGATCGTGTCCTCCCGGCCGCCGAGCGCCTTGTTCAGCTCGCGGTTGATCGTCCGGATCTGCGGGAGCCCGCCGCCGGACAGCAGCAGCGACAGCGCGCCGAAGACCTCCTCGGTGTCGGCGTTCCGCGTCGTCCGGGCGACCGGGATCGTGGCGCCGTCGGTCAGCGGCCGCGTCGACGGTGCCGTCGCCGGGGCGGCGAGCTTGATGTACTTCTCCCCCAGCAGGCTCGACTGCTCCAGGTTCGCGGTGGCGTTCGCCGGGAGCCGGACGTCGCCGTTCACCAGCAGCGTCACCTCGGCGTTCCACGAGCCCTTGGGCAGCGACACCTTCTTCACCCGCCCGACCGGGACGTCGTTGACCCGGACGGCCGCCTGCGGGACGAGGTTCAGCACGTCCTCGAACTGCACCTTCACCGTGTACGGGTGGTCGCCGAGATCGGCGCCGCCGGGCAGCGGGACGTCCTCCACCCGCATCGAGCAGCCCGCCGCCACGGCCACGGCGGTGAGGGCCGCGATGAGCCTGGACGCGCGCATCAGGAGCCTCCCGGTCCGGCGTAGGTACGTCCGGCGGGCGGCAGCGGCAGCGGCGGCACCCCGGACGCCTGCGACGGCGGAACCGCCACCAGCCCGGACGTCTTCAGCCGCTCGCACTGCTCCCGGAGCGTCTCGGTCGCGGACGCCGCCGCCGCGCACACCGGCCGCAGATCGGCCGCGGGCGGATCGACCCCCGGCTGGGCCGCGCTCCCGAACGCCTTGGTGATCTCCAGCAGGTTGCCGCGGGTCATCAGCGAGCGGGTCTTCGGGTCGTAGGCGCCGAGGGCGTTCTGGGTGAGCAGCGGCGCGGTGTCGAGAATCTCGGCGAGCGACGCGCGCTGGTCGACGAGCACCTGCGTGATCCCGGCGAGCTTGCCGACGTTGCGCTCCAGCAGTGCCCGGTTGTCCTCGATGAACCCCTTGACCTCGGCGAGCGCCACCGCGAGGCTCCGCAGCGCCGCGCCCAGCTCGTCGCGGTCGGCGGCGAGGAACCCGCTGACCTCGGCGAGCCGGCTTTCCGCCAGCCGGATCTGCGCGTCGTTCTCCCGGAGCATGACGCTGAACCTGTTGAGGTTGGCGACGGTGGCGTACAGGTCGTCGCTGGAGTCCGACAGCGTCTGCGACGCCTTCCCGAGGTCGGCGATCGTGGTGTTGAGGGCCTTGCCGTTGCCGCCGAGGTTGGCGGCGCCGACGCGGACGACGTCCGACAGCGCGCCGTGCGCGTTCACGCCCTTCGGGCCGAGGTCGGCGGAGAACCGCCGGACGGCGTCGTACAGCTGGTCGAGTTCGAGCGGGGTCGCGGTGCGGCTCTCGCCGATCGACGCGCCGTCCGGCATCCGCGGGCCGCCGCCGTAGGCGGGGTCGAGCTGCACGTACCGGTCGGACACCAGGTTCGGCGCGATCACGACGGCGCGGGCGTCGGCGGGCACGGGCACCTCCTCGTCCACCCGCAGCACGACCTTCACCCGGTCGCCGAGCGGCTCGATCGTGTCGATCGAGCCGACCTTGACGCCGAGGACGCGCACGTCGGAGCCGGGGTAGACGCCGATGGCGGTGGCGAAGTACGCGGTGATCCGCCGCGACGGCCCGCCGCCCAGGACGGGGATCAGCGCCACCGCGACCAGGATCGCGAAGCCCGCGAGGAGCGCCTCCACCACGCGCGTCCGGTGGTCGCGTATCGGGGACGACCGCATCATCGGCCTCCCGTCAGGTGCGGCGGCTTGCAGCCGGTCACGGGCGGCTTCCAGGTGCCGTTCTCCAGGTAGTTCTTGGGGACGGTGCCGCACAGGTAGCCGTCCACCCAGCGCCCGTTGCCCATCGCGTTGCCGACGACGCGGATGTAGGGGGCGGCGGTCTGCAGCGTCCGGTCCAGGTTCTTCTGGTTCCGCGCGAGGACGCCGGTGACCTCGTCGAGCGAGGCGAGCACCGGCCGGAGCTTCCAGCGGTTGTCGTCGACCAGCCCGACCAGCTCGTCGGCGAGGCGCCGCGTGCCGACCAGCAGCGCGTGGATCGCCTCGCGGCGGCGGCGCAGCTCGTCCAGGAGCAGGTTGCCGTCCTTGAACAGCGTCCTGAACTGGTCGTTCTGCGCGGCGAGGGTGCCGGACAGCCTCTTGGTCCCGGCGAGGAGCCGCGCCAGCTCGGCGTCCCGCGACGCGATCGTGGTGGACAGCGACGACAGGCCCTTCAGCGCGACGCGGACGCTCGCCGGGGTGTCCTCGAACGTCGTGGAGATCGTCTGCAGGCTGGACGCGAGCCTGGCGGTGTCGAGCCGGTCGAACGTCCGGCCGAGGTCCTCGAACGCGGTCGTGACG
>NZ_SMJX01000543.1 GCF_004348535.1 Actinomadura sp. KC216 | reverse complement strand
GGGGTCCGACCTGTGGCTGATCCCCGGCTGAGCTGCGGTTACGTACGCTGTCGGCATGGTCGTGCGGGCGTGGGACTGGCTGCGGGGCAGGAAACCCCTGGTCGACGCGTTTTTTGCGACGCCCCTGTTGTTCCTCTCCCTCCCCGGGCTGGCGGGGGACTCGTACGGGATCGGCAAGGGCACGTACGTCTTGATGTCGGTCGTGCTGACGGCCCCCCTCGTCTTGCGGCGCACCTTCCCCCGGGCGGTCTTCGCCGTGGTCGCGTTGATCTCGTTCGTCCAGTGCGTGTTGAACGTGATCCCCGTCTTGGCGAACGTCGCCGTCCTGATGGGGCTCTACACGGTCGCGGCCGGCTGCTCGTTCCGGTGGGGCTTGGCGGCGGTGTTGAGTACGGGGGTGGGGGCCGCCATGGCGACGTGGCGTTATCCGGATGGCGCGGATGACAGGAAGTACACGTTCGCCATGCTGGCTGTGGTCGTGGCCGGTGTGTGGCTACTCGGCCTGCACATGCGTACGCGCCGTGCGTATCTGCGTTCGGTGGAGGAGCGGGCCGAGCGGCTCGAGCGTGAACGCGACAACCAGGTCAAGATGGCCACGGCCGCCGAGCGCGCGCGTATCGCCCGCGAGCTCCACGACGTCGTGGCGCACAACGTCAGTGTGATCGTGGTCCAGGCGGATGGCGCGTCCTATGCCATCGACACCGATGTGGGACGGGCCAGGCAGGCCCTGGAGACGATTTCGTCGACGGGTCGGCTGGCGCTCGCTGAGATGAGGCGGGCCTTGGGCGTCCTGCGCGAGAACGACGATGTGGGCGTGTTCGCACCGCAGCCGGGGGTGGCGCAGATCGACGAGTTGGTGGAGCAGGTCCGTGCGTCCGGGCTTCCGGTGACGTTCACGGTCGACGGGACACCGGCGGTCATGTCGGAGGGACGCCAGCTGACCGTCTTCAGGATCGTCCAGGAGGCGTTGACCAACACGCTCAAGCACGGCGGTCCTCGCGCGGCCGTGTCGATCCTGTTGCGGTACGCGGGCGACGCCCTGGAGATCCGGGTATCCGATGACGGCCGCGGCGCCGCGGCGCCCGATGACGGCCGGGGCCATGGCCTCGCCGGGATGCGGGAGCGCGTCGCCGTGTACGGCGGCAGCGTCCGCGCGGCGCCGCGTCAGGGAGGCGGGTTCGAGGTGGTTGCACGGATCCCGGTACGGGAGGAGGTGGACGCGGCATGAGAGCAGGGCTGGGCGTCCGGGTCTCGCCTGTCCGGAGGCAGGGACCGCCTGGCCGGTTGCGGAAGTCTCGCCTGAGCAAGGCACAGGGCCTCTTTGATCGGCGGCATGAGGGTCGCCTGAGCAACGTACGGGCCTCGTTTGACCGGCAGCGCGAGCGTCGCTCTGGCCGATGGTTGCGTGAGTGTTGCCCGAGCGACGGCGTGAGTGTCGTCCTGATGAGAGCGTGAGTGTCGACCGGCCGACGAGGTCGTCCATAGGGAGGGTGCATGACGGAGGTGGACGGCGTGGCGCCCATCCGTGTGGTCCTGGTCGACGACCAGGAACTGGTGCGGGCCGGGTTCACGATGGTGCTGGACGCGCAGCCGGACATCCAGGTCGTCGGTGAGGCGGGCGACGGTGTGCAGGCGCTCGAACTGCTGCGCGGGACGCAGGCGGATGTGGTGCTCATGGACGTCCGGATGCCGCGCATGGACGGGATCGAGGCGACCCGGAGGGTCGTGGCCCAGTCGGGGCCGAAGGTCGTCATCCTGACCACGTTCGACCTCGACGAGTACGCGTTCGCGGCGATCAAGGCCGGGGCGGGCGGGTTCCTGCTGAAGGACGCCGGACCGGCGCAGCTGATCGAGGCGATCAAGGCCGTGCATTCGGGCGATGCGGTGGTGGCGCCGAGCACGACGAAGCGGCTCCTGGATCGGTTCGCGGTGCATCTGCCGGACGCGGAGGAGGAGGCGAGCAGAGGTCTGGAGAGCCTCACCGAGCGGGAGGGTGAGGTGCTGAGGCTCGTTGCCCGCGGGATGTCGAACGCGGAGATCGCGGAGCAGTTGTACGTCTCGGAGGCCACCGTCAAAACGCATATGGGACGGATCCTGATGAAGCTCGGCTTGCGAGATCGGGTCCAGGCGGTCGTGTTCGCCTATGAGACAGGCCTGGTCAAAAGCGGCCAAAGGGACAACCCTGTGTAGTGAGATTGTCACTCCATGATGACCATTTGCCATCATCATGGGGGTTGCCATCGATCTAGCCGAGTGTAGCTGGGTAACTACCGTACGCGACGCCGCCTTATTGTGCGACGTCGGCAATTGTCACATCGGGCCTGCTAAGCCACGTACGGGAGGACTCTCGTGTTCAAGAAGCTTGCCGCCACCGGCATCCTCGGCTTCGCGGTCGCTGGCGCCGCCCTGGCCTCGACGCCCGCGTACGCCGGTGTCTACGGCGGTGGCCACGGAAAAGGCCACGGCAAAGGTCACGGCTCTTTCAACCACAACAAGACCAGCGGTGACCACTCGATCCTGGGCGGCACCCAGGTGATCGCGCCGATCTCGATCCCGGTGAACGTCTGCGGCGTTGCGGTCGGGGTCCTCGGCGAAGCTCAGGCAGCCTGCAAGGGTGGTGCGTCCGTCAAGAACTGAACTCTTCATCCTGACCAGGAATCGAAAAGGTGCGGCTTCTGTGCCGCATTGGGACGGCTCGCTGGTCCTGATGAACCGGGCGTTCACGCCCATCGCTGAAGCGTCGGAACCCGAAGGGGCCTCCGGCGCTTCCGCGTTCCAGCGCATGTTTCCGTGGCCATCCTCCGGACGGGCATGGCGTGTCCTCCAGGCAGGTGGGCGTCAGGCAAGCACGCACGAGCACGCCCAGGCAAATACGCACCAGCGAGTTAGGGATGCACACACGGGCGTGCTCGGCGGGCAGGCGCGAGCGTGTCCGGAAAG
>NZ_SMJX01000542.1 GCF_004348535.1 Actinomadura sp. KC216 | reverse complement strand
CCCCAAGGATGCAGCGCCCGCCGGATCCGGTTCCCACGCCCCACACCCCGTCCGGCGGGCGTTGTCCGCGCCCGCGGTGATCGCCGAGACCCCTCCCGGCGGTCGCCGCGGGTCCCCGCGCCGAGGCCGTCCGGATCCGGCCAAGTACGATGTCAGGCGTCGTCTTTTGGGAGGTTCCGGTGGGTTTGAGTCCCGTCCCCGGCGGGCGCCCCGTCCCCGGCGGGCGTCCGGTCCTCGGCCAGTGTCCGGAGACGCGGGCCGCACGGTGACGGAAGCGCCCACCCGGCGGCACCGGCGCGCGGAGACGGTCGCCGCCCTGCTGATGATCGTCTTCGTGGCGGTCAACCTCCGTCCGGCGATCGCGGCGGTCGGCCCCGTGCTGACCGAGATCAGGGACGCGTTCGGCCTGTCCGGGACGGCGGCCGGGGCCCTGACCACGCTGCCGCTGGCCTTCTTCGGCTCCTACGGGCTCGTCGCGGCGTTCCTGCGCCGCCCGCCGCGCAGCGAGACGCTGCTGGTCACCGCGATGGCGCTGCTCGTCGCCGGGCTCCTGCTCCGGCTGCTGGACGCCCCGTTCCCGCTGTTCGCGGGCTCCCTCGCCGCCGGGATCGCGATCAGCATCGGCAACATCGCGATGCCCACGATCATCAAGCGGGACCATCCGGCGCGGATCACGACGGTGACGGCGATCTACACGGTGGCGGTGTCGGGCGGGGCGTCGGTCGCGTCCGGGCTGTCCGTGCCGATCGAGGACGCGTTCGACGCGACCTGGCGGCTTCCGCTGGGCCTGCTGGCGATCCCGGCGGCGCTCGCGGGCCTGCTCTGGCTGCCGCGCGCCCGCCGGGCCGCGCACGCCGCACGGTCCGCGCCGCCCGTGGCGTCCGCGCGCGGGGTGGCGGCGCGGGTGTGGCGGTCCCGGCTGGCGTGGCAGGTCACGGTGTTCATGGGGATGCAGTCGCTGCTGGCGTACGTCGTCCTCGGCTGGCTCCCGACGCTCTGCCAGGACCGCGGGATGGACGAGACCGCGGCCGGATACGTCCTGGCCCTCACGGCGGGGATCCAGGCGGTCGGGTCGCTGGCCGTCCCGGTGCTGGCCCGGCGGACGCGCGACCAGCGTCCACTGGTGGTCGTCACGGTGACGCTGACCCTGCTGGGCTTCGTGGGCGTGACGTGGGCGCCGATCGAATCGGTCTGGGGATGGGCGGTCGTCCTCGGGCTGGGGCAGGGCCTCGGGTTCGCGTCGGCGCTGTCGTTCATCGGGCTGCGGGCGCATGACGCGCGGGTCGCGGCGCAGCTGTCGGGGATGGCGCAGGGGGTCGGCTACGTCATCGCGGCGCTCGGCCCGCTCGCGATCGGCGCGCTGCACGACGCCACGGACGGCTGGACCGTTCCGATGATCGCCGTCCTGCTGGTCTGCGCCGTCATGGCCCTGCCCGGGCTGGCGGCCGGGCGCAACCGCGCGGTCGGCGGAGACACCACCGGAACGCCCGAACCAACCCCAAATGGGGTTAACGCGTCAATAAGCGGACACATCCCTAATTGACCCCGTGTTCAGGCCGATACACCACCGGGAGGTGGTCCGAGATGCTCGCCACGATCCTGGCCGAACCCGCGCTGACCGGCTCCGTGCTGGCGGAGACGGCCCCGCGCGGCCCTCTCTGGTGGGCGTGGATCATCCCGGTCGTCGCCGTGGTGGCGCTGGTCGGGCGGCTGTCCATGACGGTGCTGGCGTCGTCCCGGAAGATCCACCCCGAGCGCCGCAACGACCAGCACAACCATCGCGGGATGGAGCAGGGCGGCACCTACACCTACCGCCCCGGCATGTTCTCGCACAGCTATCCGCCGAGCCGGGAGTCGCAGTGGGAGGAGTTCCGCCGCGACAACCCCCAGCCCGGCCGGGAGCCGAAGAACCCGTGGCCGGACGGCGTCCTGTACGAGCAGACGATCTTCAAGTCGGAGTTCGACGAGCTCAAGGACGAGGAGCCGAAGCAGAGCGGCGGCCCGGCCTAGCGGCCGAAGACGTCCGGGGCGGGACGGATCGCGCCGACGACGCCGTGTCCCCCGCGCACCTCGACCACCGACAGCTCGCCCAGCGCCCCGGCGTCCAGTCCCGCCACGCCCTCATCGACACCGAGGGCGCGCAGCAGGGCGACGGTCACGGGCGTCCGGGCCCGCATCGCCCCGTCATCGATCTTGACGGCGCCCGCCCGGCCACCGGGGAGCGCGAACGCGTCGACGCCCTCCGCCCCGCACTTGACCACCAGGCCGGGGACGGCGTCCATCAGCCGCCGCTCCTCGCGCCGGGTGCCGGACGTCCACTGCGGATGCGTCCGCATCGCCTCCGCGACGCGCCACTCGGGCGTCTCGGGCGCGGCCAGGACCAGCGCACGGAACGCCCGCGCCACCCCGGCCGTGGAAACGGCGAACAGCGGCGCCCCGCACCCGTCCACCCCAACGGCCGCGACCGGCTCCCCTGCCAGTTCCTCCACGGTCTCCCGGATGACGACCTGCAGCGGATGCTCGGCCTCAAGATAGGACTCGGTGGGCCACCCGACCGCGACGCACGTGGCGAGCATGGCGGCGTGCTTGCCGGAGCAGTTCATCCGCAGCCGCGACGCCCCGCCGCCGCTCCGGGCGACGTCCTGCTGCGTCTCGGGGTCGAGCGGCCAGCTCTCCGGGCAGCGCAGGTCAGCGGCCCCGAGCCCGGCCCCGGCGAGGATCTTCTCCGTCCCCTCGACGTGGAAGTCCTCGCCCGAGTGGCTCCCGGCGGCCAGCGCGAGCAGCTCGCCGTCCAGATCGAGCCCGGCCCGCAGCATCGCGACGGCCTGCACCGGCTTGTTCGCCGAGCGCGGGAAGATCGGCACCTCGGGGGACCCCGCGCGCACCACGACCGTCCCGTCGGAGCCGAGCCCGACGGCCACGCCGCGATGCCGCGACTCCACGAACCCGGACCGTTCCACCTCAACGAGCACAGGATTGCTTTCCACCGCTCCCCCTCCTCCGTCCCAGTCCCCCCATGGTCGAC
>NZ_SMJX01000541.1 GCF_004348535.1 Actinomadura sp. KC216 | reverse complement strand
AGATCATGTAGCAACGGTGTCAAGCCCGTACCCGCGGCGACGCGACCTCGCGGGGGCGAACAACGAGCCACCGCCATGGGCGTGTGGGACGTCCATGGCGGTGGTGGCGGCGGGTGGTCAGTAGGGTTCGTGGCCTGGCGCGGTGAGTTCCTCCAGCGGGCCTACGTATTGCTCCCACGCGTCTGAGTTATCGGGTTTTGCCTTGTATCTCGGACGGGGTTCTGGCTTGCTCTCTGTCGGCGGGGAGTGGTCGGGGAGCGTGGTGGGCGATTTGGGCAATGTGTCGGATGGTGGCGGAATGTGGGGGGTCCGCTGCTTATCTGGCGGCTTATTGGCGACGCGTTCGTCGGAGCCCATCCGGTCGATCTTCTCGACGAGCTCCTTCACCGACGGCGACCACTCCTTGTAGGCGGGAGCGCCCGGACGTACCGCGCCCGCGAACTGCCTCTTCCGGCGCGCGTCGAGCTTGTCGATCCTCACCCTCGCGCCGGTGTACGGGGCGTGCAGGTAGCGGCCCTTCCCGACGTAGAGCCCGACATGGTTGCGGTTGCGGAAGAAGACCAGGTCCCCGGGCTTGAGGCCCTTCAGCGCCACCTTCCGCTTCACCTGCCGGTACTGCGCGTGGGTGACGCGCGGGAGCTTGACGCCGGCCTTCCGCCACGCCGCCATCGCGAGGCCGGAGCAGTCGTAGCCGCCCGGGCCTTCCGCGCCCCACCGGTACGGCTTGCCGATCTGCTTGCGCGCGAACGCCAGGGCCTTGCTCGCGCCCTCGCGCTGCGACGCCTCGCGCGTCCGGTACCGGTCGTACGCCTGGACCTTCTTCAGCGTGGCCGAGTCGAGATGCAGGCTCTTCAGCACCGCGGGATTGAGCGCGGCCAGCGCCTGCGAGCCCGTCGGGACCGCCAGCGCGAGCCCGGTGACCGATACGGTGACGGCCGTCCGGAGCATTCTCTGTTTTCGGACGCCCGCCCGGGCACGGCCCATTCGGCCGACGGCTGTTCCGTTTCCGTGTGCGTGTCCAGCGGTGGACATTCGGGTCCTCTCCGTTCCCTCGTCCGGCTTTTCGCCGGGGACAGGTGATCTCCCTGCCGAGAGTTCGGGTACCCGTTGATCGCGCCGGAATTTTCCGAGCGCGCCGATTTTACATGATCATGAACCGGAATTAGCGGCGGCCTTTGGTGTCTTTGATCATGCGGTCAGATGGGCGAGCGATTTCAGCGGGACGGGCAGCCAGGCCGGGCGGTTCCGCGCCTCGTACCGCACCTCGTACACCGCCTTCTCGAATTCGAAGGCCCGGATGAGCACCGAATGCGCCGCCGGATCGGGGCCGCCCGCCGCCGCGTAGCCGCGGCAGAACGCGGCCCTGTTCCGCGCCGCCCACGCGTGCGCCCGCGTCTCCAGCCGGCCGCCGGGCTCGGGGGGAATGGTCCCGGGCTTGGCGATGAGGAAACGGGCCGCGTACTCGAACGAGCGCAGCATTCCGGCGACGTCCCGGAGCGGATGCGCGAGCGCGCGCCGTTCGTGCTGCGTCCGGGCCGGCTCGCCCTCGAAGTCGAGCAGCGTCCAGCCGCTCTCGGTGCGCAGGACCTGGCCGAGGTGGTAGTCGCCGTGGACCCGCTGGACCGGCAGCGGCTCCGCCTGCGCCGCGAGGTCGAGGAACGCCCCGGTGAGCGACTTGGCGTGCGGCGCCAGGCGGGGGACGGCGCGGCACGTCCCGGTCAGTTCGGCGTTCATGCGGGCGGCCATCGCGCGGACCTCGCCGGCGGGCAGCATCGTCACGCCGAACGCGTCCGCGAGCGCCCGGTGCACCTCGGCGGTCGCCGCGCCGAGCCGCTCCGCCTCGGCCGCGAAGTCGCCTCCGGCGGCGCTCGCGTCCAGCTCGGCCCACTCGCCCTCCCAGCCGGTGTCGCGCTGGGGCGGGGTGTGCGCGAACCAGTCCCGGACGCTCGCGATCGCGAGGCTCCAGCCGTCCGCGCCCGTGTGCAGGTAGTCGGAGAGGAGGCCGAGGGTGACCGGCTCCTTGCCCGGCCCTGGTTCCAGCTCCAGCCAGCCGAGGACGGCCGGGACGTGCGCGCAGCCGCCCTGGGTCAGTGCGAGGTTGACCTCCAGGTCCGGATTGACGCCGGGGGACAGGCGGCGGAAGAGCTTGCAGATGTAGGCGTCGCCGAACAGCAGCGAGGTGTTGCTCTGCTCGGCGGTGATGGGCAGGCTCGTCAGGTCCGTCCGGATGCGGGCGCCGTCGGCGTGGCGGAACCGGAGCGGGCCTATGGACGCGTCGGCGGCGAGCTCGTCCAGCAGCGTGCGGGTGAGGTCGGGGTCGTGGGCGGCGTCGTACAGGTGCACCTTTCGGGTGCTTTGGGTGGACGCCCCTATCTCCACGTGCCTGAGCCGGTCGGGCAGGTCGTTTCGGACGCCGAGAAGCAGCTGGTAATGGTCGACGGCGCCGTTCTGGTGCACGTCGAGGATGAGGTGGTGCAGGGCGGGGTCGCCGGTGCGGAGTTCGGTGGCGGTGCCGATGGACAGGTCGTCGATGGGGCCGTCCTTGCCGCCGAACCATCGCTGCAGGGGAAGCCATTCCGCGAGGGCCCGTGTGAGGGCCGGATGGGGCGGCAGCACCGTCAGGTCGTCCTTTCCGCGCGGGGGGACGGTTCCGTGTCGTCGTCAGGCGGGTTCAACTGGAACCAGAAGAAGCCGTGCCCCGGAAGCGTCATCAGGTAAGGGAGTTCGCCGATGGCGGGGAATTGGACGCCGCCCAGGCATTCGACGGGGGAGTAGCCCTCGAACCGGCGCAGGTCGAGTTCGACGGGCTGCGGAAAGCGGGACAGGTTGCTGACGCACAGCACGGTGTCCATCTCGCCCCACGGGCTCTCGGCCTCGGTGATCTCGCGGGTGAAGGCGAGGACGGAGGGGTTGGATGCGGACAGTTCGACGTAGGCGCCGACGCCGAAGACGGGGTGGCGTTGGCGGATTTCGATCATTTTGCGGGTCCAGTGGAGCAGGGAGCCGGGGTTGTTGGCTTGGGCTTCGACGTTGACGGCTTGGTAGCCGT
>NZ_SMJX01000540.1 GCF_004348535.1 Actinomadura sp. KC216 | reverse complement strand
GCGTGACCCACGAGGACGGCCGGGCCGACGGGCCGGACGAGAGGCTGCTGCAGCTCCTCTACTACTCCAGCTGGTTCATGCCGGCGTGGACCATGCCCATGTGGCGCAACTGCCCTGGCGCCCGGCCCTGATCGGTTCCTGGCTCAAGCGAATGATCGGCGGCTGCCGGAGCCGCGTTCGCCGCCGATCACGGGACGGTGCTCGCCCCTAGACCCCGTGGCCCCGGATCAGCCGGCGCGCGTCCGGGGCCGCGGTACCAACCATGAGGCGCGCCGCTGGAGGTCCCATGACAAGCACCATGGAGTCTGAGCAGACCAGGCGGACGGCGCCTGGCATGCTCTGGCTCGACCTGACACGCAAGTGCCAGCTCGGGTGCGCACACTGCTTCAACGACTCCGGCTCGGCCGGCGACCACGGGACCATGACCCGGGACGACTGGGTCCGCGTCCTGGACCAGGCCGCCGCCTGCGACATCCGTCGCGTGCAGCTCATCGGCGGCGAGCCGACCATGCACCCCGACGCCGCCCACCTGTCCGAGTGCGCCCTCGCGCTCGGCCTGGACGTCGAGGTGTTCTCCAACCTCGTCCACGTCCCGCCCCGCTGGTGGGAGTTGTTCCAGCGCGACAGGGTGTCGGTGGCGACGTCGTACTACTCCGCCGACCCCGCCGAACACAAGGCGGTCACCGGGCGGCCGAGCCACCGACTCACCCGGGCCAACATCGTCCGCGCCGTCCAGCTCGGTGTCCCGCTTCGCGCGGGCATCATCGACACCGGCGACGCCCAGCGCACCGAGGAGGCGCGGCGGGATCTGGAGGGCATCGGCGTCACCCGGATCCAAGTCGACCGGGTCCGCCAGATCGGCCGCGCCGCCGACGGGCGGTCGCCCGAGACGTCCGAGCTGTGCGGACGTTGCGGGGACGGCCGCGCCTCCATCGGCCCGGACGGTCAGGTGTCCCCGTGCGCCATGTCCGCGTGGATGAGCGTGGGCAACGTCCACGAGACCGCGCTGGCCGATATCGTCGGCGGCGCGGCCATGGCCGAGGCCACCGCGTCCATCAGCGCCGCGACCTGTAAGGGCGGCTGCGCACCTGACCACGAGTGCAGTCCCGGCACCCCGGGCAGCGACTGCACCCCGAAGGAGTAGAGCCCTACCGATGATGAGCCTTCCCGGACCAGAACTCGCCGCGACACTCCGCCCTTACGCTGGTGACGTGCTCACCGTCCAGCGCACCGAGCGCGGGTTCAGCTCGGACCTGACGGCCCTGGTCACCGGCGAGCGGGGGAGGTGGTTCGTCAAGGCGGTCCGCAACCGCCCTGGCGGACGGCGCGACTCCCTGGTCCGGGAAGGCGCCATCAACCCGCACGTGCAGCCCATCTCACCGGCCCTGCAGTGGCAGGCCGAGGGGCCCGAATGGCTCGCGCTCGGGTTCGAGGCCGTAGAGGGGCGCCATGCTGACTTCGCGCCCGCCGCCCCGGACCTGCCGGACGTCGTCGACGTCCTCACTCGCATCGGCGACCTGCCGCTGCCCGACGCCGCCAGGGACTGGCACGAGACCCGCTGGGACTGGTACACAGATCGGCCCGACCTGTTCCGCGGCGACGCCCTGCTCTACACCGATTTCCACCCCTCGAACATCCTCATCGGTGATCGGGTGTGGGCGGTCGACTGGGCATGGCCCACGCGCGGCGCGGCGTTCATCGATCCGGCGCTCCTGGTGCTCCAGCTCGTCGCGGCCGGACACGCCCCCGAGGACGCGGAGACCTGGGCGTCCACCTGTCCTGGATGGCGGGACGCCGACCCCAAAGCGATCGACGCGTTCGCCGACGCCAACGCGTCCATGTACGCGACGCGCGCCGAACGCCGACCCGACTCCACGTGGCTGGGCGCGATGGCCACGGCCACCCGCATGTGGGCGCGCCATCGCGGCCGCTCCTAGATTCGTTTCCGTTTGCCGAGGGTCGGCCCGGCTCGACGACGTAGGTTCCCTTGGCGGGCAGCGTCACGACCAGCTCCCGCTCGCGCAGTACCCGGACAGCACGCCGCGCCGTCTCGATTGACGCGCCGTACTCCTCGGCCAGGTCCCGCTCGCCGAGCAGCTCGAACCGGGTCGCAGTGCGTCCGGCGGAGGATCATCGAGCCGCCCGGCCTCGATCTTCAGCTGCAGATGGTCGGCCATCTCGGCGTACCTGTAGGCGGCCGGATTCGGCTCGAACGGCGGGATCTCTGCCATGGGCGTCACCGTAGAGCGGCCCTGTGCCCCCTGACGTAGAAGAGCTGAGCCCCCGCGGTGAGGCCCGGCCGGTTCCCGCGGACCGGGCGGGCCTCACCGCCGGGCCTCACGCGCCCACGATGTAGTTCGGGGTGCCGCTCTCCGGCCCGGCGAACGACACCGAGTGGTACCCGATCGCGTAGCACCCGGCGCGGGGCTGCCACGCCCGGTAGCACCACCCGGCACGCCGGGCCATCTGCACGATCGCGGCGGCCGAGGCGGGCGGCAGCCCGTACACGCCGGCTCCGGCGGCCGTTCTCTGCTCGGGCTTGACCAGCCACCGCGCATCTCCGAAAGCGGCCGGGGTCTGCGTGTTCAGGGTCCGCAGCGCGGCTCCGAGCGCCGCGTGGTCCTGGTGATCGTCGCCCCACCACGTGGTGTAGTGCCCGACGCTGGACCATTCCGGGGCGAAGTGCGCCGCCCACGACTGCAGCACCTGGGTCGCCCAGCCGGCGGTGATGGTGCCCGGCAGGTCCGCCGTCGTCGGGGCCGGGGTGTCGGCCCGGCCCAGGTGGACGCGCTCGGCGGGCACGCCGAGCTGCGCGCACGCCGCGACGAGCTCGCGGGTGCGGGCCGCGGCGAAGTCCCCGAGGCTCAGCGGGGCGTACCCCTCGCGCGGCGGGTAGTGGTAGCCGCCCCACCAGTTGCTGTCCGCATCGCCGTTGACCATCGCCCGCGCCCCCGACGACGCCCCGTTGGACACCAGGACAACGTGCACCTCACGCCCGGCGAGGGCATGGCGTGCGATCACCTGCCCCATCCACAACGTCTCGTCGTCCTGGTGGGG
>NZ_SMJX01000539.1 GCF_004348535.1 Actinomadura sp. KC216 | reverse complement strand
CCACATACGCGGGGTTTTCTGCTTTCAACGCGCCTACTCAACGCTGCACCTGCCCCCTGGGGCGACGCACAGGCAAGGATGTCCCGCCCGTCGGTCCCTACCCCGGTCACATACCCCGGCGTGGTCAGGCGGGCGGGCCAACCTGGACCAGCCGCCGCCCGCTCGCCGCCGCCCGCCAGGCCGCTGTGCTCGGGGTGGCTGGGTTCCCTGACGGCGATCCTCGCGACGCGATCAACCACAACTCATCGTTGGCCGTAGCCCCTCGCGTTCGTTCAACCTGATCGGCCGCAGCCATGCCGGACGGAATGCGGCCAGCCGCCGGTCGCGGTCGCGGAACGCACACCAGCCACACGCGGGACGCGCACCAGCCGCCGACAACGGCTCCCGCAGCCAGCTGGAGGCTCCGCTGCAGGACGCGCACCAGCCACCGGGGCCGCCCGGCACCGTCCGCTCGCCAGGCTGCTGTGCTCGGGGTGGCTGGGTTACCTGACGATGATCCTCGCGACGCGATCAGCCGCAACTCGTCGTTGGCTGTAGCCCCTCGCGTTCGTTCAACCTGGTCGCCCGCAGCCATGCCGGACGGAATGCGGTCAGCCGCTGGCCGCCGGTCGCGGGTGCGGTTGCGGTTGCGGAACGCGCACCAGCCACCGAGCCGCTTGCACCCGCCAGCTGCCGGGTGCGGGTCGCTTTTCTGGACGCGGGTCACGGGTTCTGGGCGGCTCGGTTTCTGGGGATTCGGAGGACGAAGCGGGCGCCCTTGGGGCTGTCCTCGATGGTGAGCGTCCCGCCGTGGAGGCGGGCGATCTCGCGGGCGATGGGGAGGCCGAGGCCGGTGCCGGCAGGATCGCGGGACTTGCTGGCCTCCAGGCGGGCGAAGCGTTGGAAGACGAGGTCGCGGTCCTTTTCTGCGATGCCCGCGCCGTCGTCCAAGACCTCCAGGACGGCGACCGAACCGGCGGCCGGGCCGGTGGGCGAGTCCTCGCGGCGGACGGTGATGTCGATCTGCGATTCGGCGTGCCGTTCGGCGTTGTCCAGCAGGTTTGTGAGCAGCCGGACGAGCCGGAGCCGGTCGCCGAGCACCGTCACGCCCTCCTGGATGTGCGGGACGATCCGCTTCGTCCGGTCCGACCTCGCGACCTCGATGGTGACGAGCGCGCCGAGGTCGATGAGCTCGGTGTCCTGCCAGGCGGCGGCGTCCAGGCGGGCGAGCTGCAGCAGGTCCGTCACGATCGCCTGCAGTCGTTCGAGGCTCTGCAGGACGGCCCGTCCCGTCTTCGGCCAGTCGGTCTGGTCCGGATACAGGAGCGCCTCCTCGATCATGGCGCGCGCGGCGGCGATGGGGCTGCGCAGGTCATGGGACGCGTCCGAGGTGAAGCTGCGCTGCCGCGCCAGGGCGCTGTCGAGGCGGTCGAGGGTCGCGTTCGCCGCCTCGGCGAGCAGCCTGATCTCGTCCCGGTTCTCCGGGACCGTCACGCGCCGCCCCGACTCGCTGGCGGTGATCTCCGCGAGTTCGAGGCGGATCGCGTCCACCGGCGCGAGGGTCTGGTCGACGGTCCCCCACGCGCGCAGCGACACCAGCAGGACGGCCAGCAGCGACACGCACACCAGGAACATGATCAGGCTCGGATTGACGTACCAGGGGACAGTGGGGATCGCCGCGTAGACGATCCAGTCCCCGTCCGGCTGGTACACGCGGATCGATACCACCCACATGCAGCCGCTGAACCCGCGCGGCGGGCACAGGACCTTGGTGGAGTAGATGTCCCTCTCCCGCGGCCGGAACCGGGCGATCGGCAGGCCGCTCAGCGCCTTGCCGGTCCCCGCGATCACTCTGTGCCGGCTGTCCAGGAGTTGCAGGACGACGTCGTCCGGCGCGGAGAGCCCGCCCTTCAGGGCCGGTTCCCGCCTGACCTGGTAGGCGACCCGCGCAGCCGCGGCGGTGGCCTTGCTGCGCTTGTAGTCGCCCGCCTCGCCGCGCACGCCGACGACGATCAGGACGATCAGGACGACGCAGATCAGGGCGGTGACCGTTCCGGCAATCACGGTCATCCGCACCCGTATGGACCATGTGCGCCGTCTGTTCACCCGACCTCCCGCAGGTGAGGTAATCACCGTCCAGACCGGAATCAGTCCTCTGAACAGCCGCAGAGCGCCCAAGAGCGGCCAAAGAAATGGTCTTCCGCGCCGCCTGCCCGCCACGGCCGTTGCAGAAGCCAAAGCGCTGGACAAGCGCGCTGTTAGCATCGCCGGTTATGGAGCTGCGCCAGCTTGAGTACTTCGTGGCGGTGGCGGAAGAGGCCGGCTTCACCAGGGCCGCGACCCGGTTGCACGTCGCCCAGCCGGGGGTGAGCGCCCAGATCAGGCAGCTTGAACGGGAACTCGGCCAGCCGCTGTTCGACCGGTCGGGGCGGACCGTCCGGCTGACCGAGGTGGGCGAGGCCGTCCTGCCCTACGCGCGGGCGGCGCTCGCGGCTGTCGAGGGGGCGCGGCTGTCGGTGGACGAGCTGGCGGGCCTGCTGCGCGGGCGTGTCACGATCGGCACCATCGGCTGGATTCCATCCATCGACCTTCCGGGCATGCTCGCAGGTTTCCGCCGAGACCATCCGAACGTGGAGATAACGGTCGTCGAGGAGAAGACCGACACCCTGACCGGCGGCCTGCGGGACGGACGGATCGATCTCGCGTTCCTCAGCATGGGCTCCGAGCCACCCGAGGGCATCACGACCCAAGTCGTCATCGAGCAGGAGCTCTACGCGGTCGTCGGGCGCGGCCATCCGCTAGCCCGGCGGGCCATGATGCCGCTGCGCGCCCTCGCCGACGAGGACCTGATCTGCCCGCCGAAGGGCACCGGGCTGCGAGCCGTCCTGGACGCGGCATGCGCCGACGCCGGCCTCAGCCCGCGCATCGCATTCGAGGCCGGCGAGCCGCCCGTGCTCGCGCAACTCGCCGCGCACGGTATGGGCGTGGCCGTCCTCCCCGAGCCCGCCGCCCGCGCCCGCCCGGACGACCTGCACGCGATGCCGATCGTCCGCCCACGTCTGAGTGCCCGCATCGCACTCGCCTGGCG
>NZ_SMJX01000538.1 GCF_004348535.1 Actinomadura sp. KC216 | reverse complement strand
GGTGATCACGTCGTCGTCGGTGAGCTGGTCGAAGTCGCGGTACCACTGCCCGACCGCGCGGAACTCCCACGGCGCGGCCGGCACCACCAGCTCGTCCACCTCGGACGCCAGGTCGCGGACGGTCTCCGCGGCGCCCACGGGCACCGCGAGGACCAGCCGGGACGGCCGCCGCTCGCGCAGTGCCCGGACGGCGGCGCGTGCGGTCCCGCCGGTGGCGAGCCCGTCGTCCACGACGATCACCGGCCGCCCGGACGTCTCCGGCAGCGGCCGCCCGCGCCGGTAGGCCGCCACCCGGCGGTCCAGCTCGGCGCGCTCGGCCGCCACGGTCGCGGCCAGGTCCTCCTCGCGGAGCCCGAGCCGCTCCAGCAGCTCGCCGTCGAACACCGGCGAGCCGCCCTCGGCGATCGCGCCGACCCCGAGCTCCGGCTGCGGCGGGTACCCGATCTTGCGGGTCACCAGGACGTCCAGCGGCGACCCGAGGCGCCGGGCGATCTCATGCCCGACGGGGACGCCGCCCCGCGGCAGCGCGAGCACGGCGGCGCCGTCCAGCCCCAGCGGCACGAGCCGCTCGGCGAGCACCCGGCCCGCCTCCGTACGGTCGGCGTAGGGGAGCCGGACGGTCTCGGCCTGCCGGATGTCGTCGCGGTCGCGTGCAGGTCTCTTCCAGGACATTCGGCGCACCCCCTTCCGGGGACACCCCTACCCACTCCCGCGTCCGTTACAGGCGCGTACACGGCCTTATGCGGGCATATGCGGCTGTGGCGTCGACCGGCTGATCGTCAGGCGCCGGTGAGCCAGCGCAGCGGGTTGTCGCGCAGGACGGCGTCGAGGGTCGCGTCGTCCGCGCCCGCGGCGCGCAGCGCGGGCAGGAACGTGTCGAAGAGGTAGCCGAAGCCCCCGCCGCCGTAGCGGGTGATCTGCGTCATCCGGGACACGCCGGTGCTCAGCAGCACCCGGGACGCGTGCCCGGCCTCCAGCAGGTCCATCACGCAGCGGACGCGGGCGCCGATCGCCGCGTGGTCGTCCCCGGCGAGGCCGAGCGTCCCGAACGACACGTACGCGCCCGACTCGGCGATCTTGCGGTGCTGGCCGGGGTCGTCCACCCGGTCCTGCTGGCCGACGGCGACCCGGCCCGGCGCCAGCCCGGCGCCCGTAAGGATCTCCAGCTGGGCGAGGCCGGCGCGGCCGTAGGTCGCGACCGACAGCCCCGAGTAGCGGGCAGCGCGGGCGGCGGCGCGCAGGCACAGCTCCTCCGCCTCCGTCGGCGCCTCGCCCCACGTGCCGATCTCGCCGATGACGCCGGGCAGCGAGTTGGTGCCGTCCATGCCGAAGCCGACCTCGGCGAGGAGCCGCTCGGCGAGCCGCTCGACACCGGTCCGCCCGTCCGGGCCCTCCGCGTCACCTGTCTGCGGGGCCGCCCCGGCTTGCAGGGCCTCGCGGACGAACGACGGGTGGAACGGCTCGGTGAACACGCCCGTCCCGGCGACGACCGCGACCCGCGCCCCGGCGCTGATCCGGGCGAGCGCGGCGGCGTTGCGCCCCATGCCCGAGCACGTCAGGTCGACGACGAGGCCGAGCCCGTGCTCGCGGCGCAGGGCGGCGAGCTCCCGCTGGACGGACTTCTCCTCGTCCAGCCACCGGCCCGGGTCGGACTCCACGAGCTGAGGGCGCGCGGGCCAGCGCAGGTCCATCTGCAGGTGCTCGTGGGACAGCACCGGCCCGGTGATCTCGGACGTCGGGACCGTGCCGGTGACGGTGCGGAGCCGGCCGGAGTCCTGTCGGGGGGTCATGTCACGCGAGGCTACGACATGTTTGACCTTATCAAGACCCTAGTCGGCCCTGTTTTTACCTTCGGCTGCCGCGGTGTCCGACTCTACGTCGGACGCCCGGGTGGCCCCCGGGGCCGCGTCCCCGTTGGCGGCCTTCGCGGCGAGCTCGGCGCGCGCCCGCGCGGTGATCTCGCTCGGCCACCGCCGGTCGATCTCGGCGTTCAGCGTCGCCCCGATCAGCACCGCGAGCGCCGCGACGTACAGCCAGGCCAGCAGCGCGATCGCGGCGGCGAGCGACCCGTACACCGACACGCCGCTCAGCGAGCCGGTGAGGTAGATCCGGAGCGTGACGCTGCCGACGATCCAGATCAGCAGCGCCAGCGCCGCGCCCGGCACCGCGCGCGACCAGGCCGTCCGCACCGGGACGCTCACGTGGTACAGGGTCGCCAGGAAGACGATCGACAGCGTCACCACGACCGGCCAGTACAGCACCTGGACGGTCTCGGCGCTCTCCGGCAGCGCCTCCCGCACCAGCGTGGGCCCGGCCACCAGCAGCGGGATGACGATCACCAGGATGAGCAGGCCGATGAGATAGAGGAAGAACGCGCGCAGCCGGGTGCGGATCACCCCGCGGATGCCGGACAGCCCGTACGCGATGGTGATCGTGTCGACGTAGACGTTCGTCGCCCGCGACCCCGCCCACAGCGAGATCAGGAAGCTGACCGACACGATGTCCGGGCTGCCGCCCTTGATCACGTCGTCCAGCAGCGGCTCGACGGCGGTCTCGACCGCGGGCCCGGTGAGGACCTGCTGGGAGTGCTCGATCACCCAGGTGCGGATGTCGGCGACGGCCTCGGGCCCGATCATGCCGCGCAGGTGGCCCATCGTGCCGATCAGCCCGATGACCAGCGGCGGCAGCGACAGCAGCGCGAAGAACGCGGCCTCGGCCGCCAGCCCGGTCACCCGGTACCGGAACGCGCCCACCGCGGTGCCCTTGATCAGCTCCCAGCCGACCCGCCCGGACGCCCCCGCGGACGCGCGGACGCGCGGACCGAGCCGCTCACGGTCCGTACCGCTGGACTCCGGGCCGTCCCGATCATCCGGGACATCCGGCGCATCCTGCTCGGCATCGGGGTCGGAGTCCCCGGCCGGGGAGACGCCCGCGGCGTCGGAGACGGTGGTCACACCGCCCCACCGTAGAGCGTTACGCGCCCGGAACATGCCGCATCACCCATCCGAGTCCTCTGTGGGGGGCCGGCCCCCCACACCCCCCGGTTCGCTTCGCTCATTTGGTGATCCGCCCCGCGCATCGCGTCCCGAC
>NZ_SMJX01000053.1 GCF_004348535.1 Actinomadura sp. KC216 | reverse complement strand
CTCCCGGAGGGGGTCGTTGTCGGTTTCGCGGCGCCGTGCGGCGATGCGGGCTCGGGTGGGCCAGCGTACGTCGTGTGCCATGCCGAGCATCTCCAGCCACCGGATGAGCCGGGCCGAGGGGTCGATCTGACCCGGGAGCATGCCGTGCCGGGCGCTGGTGGGATCGGCGTGGTGGCCGTTGTGCCAGCTCTCGCCGAACGACAGGATCGCCAGCGGCCAGAAGTTGGTGGCGCGGTCCCGGGTGGTCAGCGGCCGATCGCCGAACACGTGGCAAACCGAGTTGATCGACCAGGTGACGTGATGCAGCAGGGCGATCCGGACCAGGGTTCCCCAGAAGAACGCGGTCGCGGCGCCCGTCCAGGTGCCGGTGATCAGCAGCCCGGCCGCCGGTGGCGTCAGCAGCGACACCCCGGCCAGGACCGGGAACCACCGGTCCACGCGGCGAATCGCGGGGTCGGCGAGCAGATCCTTGGCGAACCGTGCCCGGTTGGTGAAATCGCGGTTGAACATCCAGCCGACGTGCGCGAACACCATGCCCTTGGCCAGGCCGCGGACGCTGTGCCCGAACCGCCATGGTGAGTGCGGGTCACCGTCGCGGTCGGCGAAGGCGTGGTGACGGCGGTGGTCGGCCACCCATCCGATCACCGGCCCTTCCACCGACAGGCTTCCGGCCACCGCCAGGGCCACGCGCAACGGCCGCCCGGTTTTGAACGACCCGTGGGTGAGATAGCGGTGGAACCCGACGGTGACGCCGAGCCCGGTGATCACATACCCGGTCACCGCGATGAGCACGTCGAGCGGGCTCAAGCCCCAGCCCCACGCCACCGGCACGGCCGCGGCCAACGCCGCGAACGGCACCACCACCATCACCCACATCACCACCACGGCCGCAGCGGACTTGCGTCCCTCGGTCAAGGCCGGTGCGGGCCGGCCACGCGCTCTCGGCCGGTCCACGCTCGGCCCCGGTGAGGTCATCGAGGTCATGACCCTCGCCTCCTCCTTCGCTGGGTAGGTCTACGGCTGTTTCCGGTTCTGGAGCGCACCGGATACCCGAACACGCCGTACCCATGCCTGCACGTCGGCTCCCGCTCGTCCGACCTTGCCGCTGGGGAAGCTTCTCACCAGGCAAAACCGTCCACTGCGTGCTCGAACGCGCACCCGCACCGCAACGGCAGCCCACCGGGGGAGCGCAGGGGCGGTCAGTCGTCGTGGACGCTTTCCGGGAGGGGCGGGTCGCGGTGCGCGTTCACACCGACCAGGACGGCGAGCAGTTCACCGATGGTCGGTTCCCGGCCGATCGGGTCGAGCAGCGGCAGGTGCTCCTCGATGCGGTAATGGTTGCGCCGGCCGGCCTTGTCCTTGACCACGTAGCCGGCCGTGACGAGGTCGGTGACGATCTCGTGGGCGCTGCGCTCGGTGATGCCGACCAGGCCGGCGATGTCGCGCAGCCGTACGCCCGGGTCATGGGCGATGCACAGCAGGACACGGGCGTGGTTGGTGAGGAAGCTCCACCGGCGCATGCCGACATCATATCCCCATAATTCTAGAATTACATTGCATGTTTCGTAGTTCAGGTATAGGGTGGCGGGACAGGCCCGAAACCGTGGTCCGTCGTCGATGGATCACTCTCGGGCATGAGGGGGACACCATGGGAACAGCGGGAATCCAACTGGTCCGCGGCATCGACCCGGCCGATCTGGCCGACGACCTCGACCGCCTCTACTGCTACGAGCAGGTGACCGTCGCGTGGGCCCGGGCCCTGGACAACCGGCTCACCGGGCTGGCCGAGATCATGCTCGAAGAACCGGCGCGCGAGCATGCCGCGCTGGCCGAGCGGCACGCCGGCCGGCTCGCCGCACGGATCGCGCAACTCGGCGGCGCCATCACCGCCGACCCCACCCGGTTCGCCGAACGAGCCCAGGTGGACGGCATCGACCTGCCCGGTGAGGTCGGCGACCTGGCCCCGCTCAGCTACGCGCTGGTCCAGGAGCAGAAGATCATCGGCCGGTACGGTCAGCTCATCGACCGGGTCCGCGGCGCCGACGATGTGACCGAGCGGCTCCTGGTCTCGATCCTGTCCGCCAAGGTCGCGCAGGAGGACGAGCTGGAGTCCGGCGTCGCCGCCGGGCAGTCCACGGTTTGACCGTCCGCCAGGCACCGGTGAGGTGAGTGTTCGGCCGTCCGCCCGACTGCCCGCTGGTCCGACCGTCCCGCCGGGGCGGGGAGAACCGATGAACCTGACCCTCGTGCGCCGCCGGCGATTGGTTGATCCTGGCCGTGCTGTGCTTGAGCGAGTTCATGGTCGTCGTCGACAACACCATCGTCAACGTCGCGCTGCCCACGCTCAGCCGGGACCTCGGCGCCACCACCAGCCAGCTGCAATGGATCGTGGACTCCTAAAGCCTCGTGTTCGCTGGCCTGCTGCTGGCCGGCGGCAGCCTCGGCGACCGCTTCGGACGCAAGGGCGCGCTGCAGCTCGGACTCGCGCTGTTCGCGGTCACCTCGGTACTGGCCACCTTGGCCGGCTCGCCCGGCCAGCTGATCGCCGCGCGGGCGGCGATGGGCATCGGCGGAGCGCTGATCTTCCCGGCCACGCTGGCGATCCTGACCAACGTGTTCCATGACGCGGCCGGACGGGCCAAGGCCATCGGCATCTTGGGCCGGCGTCTCCGGCCTGGCCGTCGCGCTGGGCCCGTCGCCGGCGGCTGGCTACTGGGAGCACTTCTGGTGGGGCTCGATCTTCCTGGTGAAGGCCCCGACCGTCATCGTCGCCCTGGTCGCCGGGCAAATCCTGCTTCCCGCCTCACGCGACCCGCGCGCCGGACGCTTCGACCTGCCCGGCCTCGGCCTGTCGGTGGCGACCTTGACCACGCTGGTCTACACGGTCATCGAGGGCCCGCACCACGGGCGGACCTCGCCGATGACCCTCGGCGGGCTTCGCGCTGGCCGCGCTCCTGCTGGGCGTTTTCATCGCCTGGGAACGGCACCGCGTCGACCCGATGCTGGACGTGCGGATCTTCCGCAACGCCCGGTTCAGCGCCGCCGCCGCGGCGATCTCCATCGCGTTCTTCGCGCTGTTCGGGTTCATCTCCCGATCACCCAGTACTTCCAGTTCGTCCGCGGCTACTCCACGCTCAGCGCCGGCCTGCACACGCTGCCGTTCGCCGTGGTCGCCGGGGCGGTCGCGGTCCTGTCCCCGTGGCTGGCACAGCGCCTCGGCTCGACCCGGGTCGTCGCCGCCGGCCTGGCGTTCATGGCGGCCGGCTTCGTCGTCGCCGCGACACTGAGCGCTTCCAGCGGCTACTGGGGGCCGGTCATCGCGTCCATGGTCGCCTGACCGCCGGCTCCCTCATCGCCGCCACCGCCGCCGCCCTCGGCGCCGTCGCAGTACTCGAATTCCTGCCCGCCCGAGACGCGCAACCGGCACAACCACCCACCGGCGACGAACCCCCGGACAACCAACCGGCGCCCCGCCACCTCCCGTCGCCGTAGGAGGCCGATCACAATCACCGGCACCGGGGACGACGATGATGACCTGGCCGCAATGGCCAGGCCGTCCTCGTCGGGAGCGGGGGCCGGGTATGCCGCCTGTGCCTGCGCGTAGCTGTTCGCGGTCCCAGCCTCTGTTGGGCAGCGGTCGCTAAGTCGGCGCCGCCAACGTGGGCCAACAGGTCGCCGCGGCGAACTGGGCCGCGATCCGCTGATCATGACGGTGGTGCTGGTCACCGCGATATTGAAGGGACTGGCCGGTCTGCTGGCCCTGGCCATGGCGCGTAGCCGGCGCCACCACACGCCGCGCTGGCTGATGTTGACCACGGGCTCTGGCAAGCCCGCAAGATCGCGACCTCATGGGCCGCGCCGCGCCGTAGTGCGGGGACGGACGATGCGATGCGCGTTCGGCATGCCGAGCCGTCTGGTGGTCACGTTCGGCTGCACAACGCCTTCAACGCGTCCGCCGGCTCTGGATACAGGGTGAGGACGTCGTCGATGCCGGTGAGGCGAAGGATGCGGTCGACCCGTCCCGTGGCTCCGGCCAGTTCAAGGACCAGGTGCTTGTCCTGGGCATATTTGAACGCCTTGACCAGGGCAGTGATACCGCTGGCGTCGCAGAACCTGACGCGCCTGAGGTCGATGACCACACCACTGCTCGGCGCGGCGCCGGCGTGGCCGGTGGACGCGCTGGTGATCATGGCGCTGAGCCGGACGGTCAGCCAGGCGCTGTTGGAGGCATCGATCTCCCCGGCGAGTGCCAGCATCGTCGCCGTCGACTCGGCACCGCAGTCGACGTCCGTCCGCCGGAGACTGACCTGCGGCCCGGTTCGGACGCGGTCGCCGATCGTGGTGTCCAGCCGCGTCCGTACCGCCTGTGGAACGGAGGGTAGGGGTGAGGGTTCGAATGCCGTCATGACAGCCACTTCCCTGGAGCGTATGCACCCTACGCCGCCAGGGTCCGGAGCGGCCTACAGACGACTGCCGCCGTCGCACGCAGCATAGGCCGCGCACGACCTGCGGTCTAATCCCGCGACCCGTTCACTACGGAGCGCCAGCGGTCGCCGAGCGGCTGGGCATTCGAGAAACGACCGAGGTGCTGGCCCGTCCAGGTCGCGGCCAGCTTCCTCCCGTTGGACGTGGCCGAGGCGCGGCTACTTGCTGTCGTACGTTGCCGGCCGGACAGGGGGCGGCCGCTTGCCGGGACCGGGCGGTTGAGCGTTGGGTGAGCGCTGCTGAGGGAAGAAGGGCGGTGTGGGAATGGTCGGCCGCGTGGACGCTTATCAGAGGCGGCATCGTTGGGCTGGTCTGCCGCTGGCGGTGGTGTACAAGTTCGTGGACGACCAGGGCGGATATCTCACGGCGTTGATCACCTTTTACGGGTTCCTGTCGCTGTTCCCGTTGCTGCTGTTGCTGGTCACCGCTCTGGGGTTCGCCTTGGAGGGCAGCCCGGGGCTGCAGGAACGCGTGCTGGATTCGGCGCTTGCGCAGTTCCCGGTGATCGGGGACCAGATCGGTGCGAACATTCATTCCTTCCACGGCAGTTTCCTGGGTCTGGTCACGGGCGTCGTGGGCAGTCTGTTCGGCGGGCTGGGCGTCGTGCAGGCCACCCAGAACGCCCTGAACAAGATATGGGGAGTTCCGCGCAACTCCCGGCCGAACCCCGTCGCCGCCAGGGTGCGCAGCCTGGTGCTGCTGGCGGTCGGCGGTGCGGTGATCCTGGTGACCACGCTGCTGTCGGCCGTGACCGCGTCCGGGGGCGCCTTCGGCGCCGGTGTGCGGGCGGCGGCCATCGTGGCGGCCGTCATCCTCAACGTCGTGCTGTTCACGGTGGCCTTCCGGGTGCTGACCGCCCGGCGGCTCACCATCGCGCAGGTCCGGACAGGGGCGATCACCGCGGCCCTGGTCTGGCAGCTCGTTCAATGGGGCGGGGCGTTCCTGCTCGGTCACATGCTCAAGGGCGCCAGTGCCACCTACGGCATGTTCGGCATCGTGCTCGGCCTGCTGACGTGGATCTATCTGGGCGCGGTCATCTTCGTGCTGAGCGCCGAGATCAACGTCGTCCGTGAGCGGCGGTTGTGGCCCCGTAGCCTGCTGACGCCCTTCACCGACAACGTCGAGCTGACCGTCGGAGACCGGCGCGCCTACACCTCCTACGCCGAGACCGAACGCCACAAAGGCTTCGAGAACGTCGACGTCGACTTCGACCCACCTCGACGCGACGACCCGGACTGACACAGGGCCGCTATCCGGACCGCCCCTGCGGCGGGCGCGTCAGCGGAGCGGTCGCCGGCGCCTGGTCGAACGCAGGGCCAGGAGCGCCACATCGGCGATGAGGATGATGGCGCCGATGATGAGCAGGTAGAACAGGCCCTCGACGAGGATGCCGATGATGGCCAGCACCAGCGCGACGATGACCACAAGGAGGAAGAGGAGCATCATGGTGTGCCCGTTCGGTCGGGGACGGAGCGGTCAGCGGCGGGCGAGCCGGCGTTCGCCGCCGGCGCCGGGCTGGTAGTCAAGGCCGTAGTGCCGGAAGACGGCTTTCTCGTCCTCGGCGGGCAGGACGTCATCGGTGCCGATCGCCGGGCAGTGCTTGACCAGCGCCTTGTCGTGGGCGACTCGCACGTAGCCGGGCCCGGCGGTCGCACCGTCCAGCGGAACGAAGGTCAGCCGGTGGCGGGTGGGCAGGCCGATCCGCACGGTGGCCATCGCGGGTTCGTCGGTGCTGGTGTCGACGTAGACCGACTCCAGTGTGCCGATCTTGTGTCCGCCGGAGTCGAGGACGGTGTGGGTGCGCCATTCCCGGATGTCAGCCAGTTGGATCATCATGGCTCCTTCCACTGGGACCGATGGGTTCAGGATCCCCCGGCTTCGTCGTCCAACTCGTCCCAGCTCGGGCGATTCCTGGCGGCTTTGCGCAGCCGGGGGTGACTGTGCTGTCGACGCTGAGGTCGAGGATGTGGGGCCTACTCAGGTTCACCTGCGCAGCTCAGCGATCGTGCCGCCCTCGTTCACGACGGGCGGGCTGGTCCAGGGCCGCCGGCTCGGGGAGGAGCGGACGGCCCTGGAACCTCCGGCCCAATCTCCCCCGGCAGTGCGGGCCGGCATCGTCCACCCAAGCGCGGTGACCCGAGGACGGACACAGCCAATCCATGCACAACCCATCACTCGCACTGATAACTCGTCGGCTCGACCGGAAATCGGCTGAAATGGAGCGGGTTTCTCGCGCAGGGGTCTCAACGGCCCCGATGTGTGAGTGAATCCCCGGAAACTATTTCTGTTTTCCGTATTTCGGCAATAATTCGCGTAGAATAAAAGTATCCGGTAAACGACGACATCCCGTTCTGAGGGCTGACCCGTCACACCGGCCCGCCCCCCGGAGAGGGGGAGCCATGCAGACCTCGCACAAGCCGCGCGCCAACGGCCAGACCGGCTCGGTGTCCCAGCTCAGACCACCTGGCCCCAGAGTCCCCGATCGGCACAAGTCGCCGCCGTCGGCGCGAACGGTGCAGGCGGCCCGCACGAGCGTGGCGTGGCCCGAGCTGTGGGCTGTCGCGGCCATCTTGATTCTCTTCATGGTTCTCGTGGTGAGCAACACCGGCGATGTGCGGATCTCCTTCGCCGGGATGAGCGGCGTCCTGCCACAGGCGGTCGTGCTCATGGCCGCCATGGCCGCTGGGATAGCGGTCACTTTGCTCCTGGGCATGGCCCGCCTCACGCAACTGCGCCCGCTGACCCGCAAGCGCCTCCGCTGAGAATCCGACCCACCACTTCGATCGGAAGCCCAAGGAAGGCGCCTGCCATGTGGTCAACCACCGAACGCCGCACCACGATCAGCCTGTCACCGCCCTCGACTCCCCGGCTGCGGCTGCGCCCCGCGGCCCTTCCCGGTTCGGCGCGGCCCGTGCTGGACGGCGCCTGGTGGCCCCGCTCGGCCGACCCGGTCGCCGAACTGCCGGGCTTGATCCTGGCCCTGCGAGACCACGGCCCCATCGACGACCAGCGTCCCATCACCCACGTCCTGCTCCGGGTGGACGACTGGGACAGCCGCCCCCGCAGGCTGCGCGTCGACGGCCCGGCCGACACCCGGGTGGTGCGGCTGAGCTGGTTCGGCTCCCTGCCCTCCGGGCTGCTCACCGCGATCCACGCCGACGGCCGGCGCGTGGACCTGCTCACCGTCCCGGCCGCCACCCCCCAGGCCGAGGCCGAGGCGTCGATGGAGCTGGCCTCCCACCCGCACAACTTCCTGCACACCCCGGATCTGCTCGCCGCCCTCGCCGCGCCACCCGGCCGGCCGGGCCGGGCCGGCGCCCAGACGGTCTCCGAGAGCGTCTGGGAATCCGAGGGCGGACGACTGCAGGAACGCCTCGCGGCACATTGATCCGCTCCGCCGCCCGGTCGGCCCGTCATCCGGCCGTCCGGGGCGGCGCGCCCGCCCACCAGTGATCGGAGATCGCTATGACCACGCTCACCGCCACCGTGCCCGCCACCGTGCCCGCCCTCACGTCCGTCACCGCGGGCCTTGTCCGCCCCCCCGACGAAGTGAGGATGCCCGCCCACCGGCGCCCCGGCCACACCATCGTCGCGTTGTCGGGCGCCCTGGACGGCGCCGCCGCTCCAGCGCTGCGCGAGCACCTGATCGGCGTGTTGCGCTACAGCGGCCGCCTGCTGATCCTCGACCTGAGGGAGGTGGCGACCGCCGACACGGCCGGACTGGCCGTACTGGTCGGCATCCAGCGCCGCGCCGCGGGGCTCGGCGTCACCGTACGCCTCGCCGCCCCGGGCCCCCAGGTCGCCGCGCAGCTTCGCCTCACCGCGTTCGACCGCGTCCTCACCGTCCACTCCACCCCGGACATCCACGCTGAGATCGCTGTATAACCGGCGAATCGCGCTGGTTGCAGCCCGAGGCGATCCAGCCGAACCGCGCCCGGTTCCGCGACGTCCGACCATACGGCCGGGCGTCCCGGTCCGGGCCCGATCCTGATCGGGGGCCCCGCACCCGCACGGGAGCCGAAGCCGCCACGCCACCCCGCCCGCGCGCCGGCCGGTGACGGTTGCCGACCGGGCGGGCAGCGGCCGGCCATATCCGCCACCGCCGACCGGTGACCCCATCACCGGAAACAGGGCCCGCGTGACCAGCCCAGTGTTCAGGCCATCTTCACGTCGTGGTTCCCTCCCCCCCGGCCGCGTCAGGAGACGACGATGGCGACCGCCGTGATGAGCGCGCAGACGAGGGCCACCGCAATGGCCATGCCGCCGATAAGCCCCCTCATCAGCCGCAGGTATTCATCTCTCATGGTCATCGGGCACCTCTTGTCGGGCCAGGGCACGGGCACCGGACTCGGGCGACAGCCGGGCGCCGCGAGTGCGGCGGACCGCTGCGCAGGGACGGCGCTTCCACGAACCTTCGCGGGCCGGGCCCAGCCGCAGGACCTTCCAGGTGGTGTTCACCGGCGATGTTCATGCGGGCACCTTGGTCTAGCGTCGGCTACGTCGCGGCCGGGCGCGGTCTTGGCGGGGTGGACCGTCAGCGTCGGGCGGGCTGTCGCGGTGCGGCGGCGCGGCGGAGTTCCGCCGCTTGTCGTCCGCTTCGTCGATGGCGTCCTGGCGGCTGCGGGCGGACCATCGCTTCGGGGGCGACATGCCGCGCATGACCAGCGGAAGCAGCAGCAGGGCCGCACCGGCGGCCATCAAGATGGTGCCCACCGCGTGCAGATCGATTCCTCGTATGGACCCCGTGACGGCGAAAGTGAGGATCGCGCCGATCGTCAGGAGGGCGACGCCGCCCGCTATGGGCATCACACACCGCCCTTCGGCGAACTCAGCTGAATGATCCAGACGATGATGTCCATGACCGAACTCCTCGACGAGCCATGAATTCGGTGACTGCCAGGATCGGTCTTCCGAACCGGTCGAAGCAGCGGCCCCAATGCGCCACAAGAAACGGCCATCGGGCCGGCATGCCCGTTCATTCTTCATTCAACCCTTCCCCCGGCGGCGGGGGAAACAGCCGTTTTCGGAACGTGCCTTCTCCCCGGGAGATGACCGGTTGGACGCCACCAGCCGGACTAGGACGCCGAGCGTGGAGCCGGGAGCGGGCGGGCGTCGCCACAAATGCCGCGGATCGCCCGTTCAAATCGTGGGCGCCGCTCAAGTTGCGGCGGCTCAGCCGGCGGCGCCGTCGACCGCCGGAGCTTGGCCGGAGTCAGACCAGACGTTCGTGGACGTAGCACCATCGCCAGGTGGATCCCGGTCCCATCGCGGCGGCCAGCGGATGGTCGGTCTCCTGGTAATGCGCTTGTGCGTGCCGGTTCGGCGAGTCGTCGGAACACGCCACCCAGCCGCAGGTCAAACAGATCCGGAGGGCCGTCCACCCGCCTCCTCGCGCCTCACACATCGTGCAGCCGCGCGATCGGGGAGTGACAGGCGCCAGCCCGTCCACATGCTCACAATGTGGTGCCGACCCGTTCGGGCTGGTCGGCACGCTCGAGGTCATGATTTGGACTCTCATTTCGTGGTTCATCGAGAGCCCCCTTTCTAAGAACCGCCACGCGCTGCCATTGGGTCAGTACTCCAGTTCCGGACGCGGTGGACCGCCGACGGCGCGCAGGCGATGCAGTACCCGCCGACGCAGTAAGTCGGACCTGAGGTCCTGGGCCAAGATCGGCATGCCCTTGGGGATGTCGCCTCTGGGCACGATCGTGGTCGTGATCTTCCGCTCCGAACTCCGACGCGTGGATAAGCGCCTACTACCAGTTGAGCGCGATCTCCGGCCGGTCGTAACGGGCGATCCGAGCAAGCTCGATCAGCGGGGGCGATAACCGCCGACGGTGGTCGTGACCCCGGGCCGCCCGTCTGGGCCGCATGTCGTCGTCGCGATTCTGACGGATGGGATGTCGAACCGTTTATGTTGGGTGGTGGTCCTGCGGATTGCCGGGAGCGGGGAGGTGAGGTCCATGAGCGGAACGGTGACCGAGGTGTGGGTCGCCGCCAGCGGCGGCCATGACATCGTTCGCGCCGATGCGATCGTGATGCTCCGCCTGGATGAGACCGGGCGGCTGACCGCGCAGCTCCGCGACGACGCCAAGGTCAGCGTGTCCCTCCTGGAAGGCTCGTCCGACTCGCACCTGCCCGATGACTTCCATCGTCAGCTGATCCGGGCGGTCGCCGAGCTCGCCGATTCCAGCGGCGCGCAACTCGTCCGTGCACGGCACGATAGGGGCGCCTGGCACTGGATCAGTGAACCCTCTAAAAGCACGCCGCGAGGTGGGCCCTGCGAGCAGGTCTCGCTGTTCCAGCTCAGAAGGCAGGAGATGTGGAACTGCGCCAGCTCCGCTACTTCGTCGCCGTTTCCAAGGAGCTCAACTTCGGCCGCGCGGCGGCCCGCGAGCACATCGTCCAGTCGGCGCTGAGTCAGCAGATCCAGCGGCTGGAGCGGGAACTGGGCGTGCGGCTGCTGGAGCGCACCACCCACTACGTCGCCCTGACCCCGGCGGGCGCGGCGTTCCTGGTCGAGGCGCGGCAGATCCTCGCTCATGTGGAGCGCGCCGCCCAGGTCGCCCGGACCGCGCAGGGCACCTCCCCGGCGTTGCGGGTGGGCATCATCGACTCCAGCTATGACTCGATGCCACAGATCCTCCATGAGGCCCAGGCCCTCTACCCGGACCTGGTGATCCACCAGGTGGAGGTCGGCGTCCCCGAGCAGTATCAGCAGCTCGTCGACGGGCGCCTGGACGTGGGCATCGGCCGCGCCGCGCTGGCGCCGAGCGGGGTCGCCTCACACCTGTTCCGCCTGGACCGTCTCGGAGTCCTGGTCCCTCGCGGGCACCGGTTCGCCGACCTGGACGCGGTGCCGGTCGAGGCCCTCGCCCGTGAACCGCTGCTGCTGGCCGAGGAGATGAAGGCGCCGGAGTTCAACCAGTTCACCGTCGAGATGTGCCGGGCCGCCGGCTTCACCCCGACGGTGCACGAGGGCACCGTCGACAGCGTCCACGCCGCGGCCGCCCTGGTCGCCCACGGCCGCTGCCTGTACTGCGTGCCCTCGTCCTGCATCTCCGCCCTCCCGGGGACCATCTGGCGCCCGCTCACCGACCCGGTCTCGTACTACCCCTGGTCGATCCTGTGGCGCGCGGCCGACGACTCCGATCACGTACATGCCGTCGTCACCTGCGCCCGGAGCATGTCCGACCGGCTCGGCTGGCTGGCCGCCGCGGACCAGCTGACCGGCTGAACATCACCTATCTCCTCCACCCGCCCATGGTGATCGGCCGAGGTGATCGGTTCGGCGCGTATCGGCGGTATCCCGGGAAGGGAGGGCCGCGAACCGGGACGTGCTACGGCACGAATCGTCAGCGGCCTTTCACCCGGGCGTGAACGCGTGCGGTGCACCGGCAAGCGGCCGAAGCAGGTCGCACATCACCTGCCCGGCATTGGGCCGCCGGGCCGGATCCTTGGCCAGGCACGCCGCCGCCAGGGTGCGCAGCCGTCCCGACAGGCGTCCGAGTTCGGGGTCCTCGTTGAGGATCCGCTGCATCACGGCCGGGATCGTGTCATCGCCGAACGCGGGTGATCCGTTCGCCGCGTAGGCCATCGTGGTGGCCCAGGCGAACATGTCGGCCGCCGGGCCGGCGCGTTCGCCGAAGAACTGCTCAGGGGCCATGTAGGAGGGTGTGCCGATCACCTGGCTGGTGGCGCTCGTGCTCGCCTCCAGCGCCCGCGCGATCCCGAAGTCGATCACCCGGGGCCCGTCCGGGCCGATCAGCACGTTGGCCGGCTTGAAATCGCGGTGGACGATGCCGGCATGGTGAATGGCCGCCAAGGCGGTGGCGGCGCCCAGCGCCAGCCGGTCCAGCCCACCACCGCGGCGCGGACCCTGCCGGCGGACCAGGTCCCGCAGCGAGGGCCCGGCGATGTACTCGCACACGATGAAGGGACGCTCACCGTCCACCTCGGCGGCCAGCACGGCGGCGGTGCAAGGGCTCCTCACACGCCGTGCCGTGGCCACCTCGCGGACGAACCTCGCCCGCGCCCGCTCGTCATCGCCGCGGTGCATCACCTTGACGGCGACCGGCTCCCCACCGCCGGTCTCGGCGAGATACACCACGCCCTGACCGCCCTCGCCCAACCGCCCGAGGATCCGAAAACCGCCGAGCGATGCCGGGTCGCCGGGTCGCAACGGCTCCATGATGTCCCACTCCAGTCAAGCCGCGCCGCGCCGCCGTACCGCCGCGGAACACCCCGGACCGACGCCACCGACGGCGATTTCGCCGGCGCCGGGCATCAGGAACCGCACCTCACGGAACCGAGGTGGCCGGCTCGTGGGTGACCCCGATGGAGATCCGCCACCGGTCCTGGGCCATGTCATCCACGGCTTGCCCAGTTGCGGGGACGCCGGCCGGAACGCCGACCGTTGCCGCGTCCGCCGCCGCGCGAGGTGATGAGGTGGTAGGCGAGCAGGAGGACCGCGGACCCGGCGATGGCGGTGATCCAGGTGGAGAGGTCGAAGAATCCCTGGACACCGTCGACGTCCAACAACCGGGTGGCCAGGAAGCCTCCCAGCAGTGCTCCGGCGACGCCGATCAGGGTGGTGACGATCAGTCCCTGGGGGTCTTCGCCGGGGACCAGTGCTCTGGCGATCACACCGGCCACCAGGCCGAGGATGATCCACGCGATGATGCCCATGACCGAACTCCTAGACGAGCCTTGAATCGACGGCTGCCAGGCGACGGTCTTCCGAACCGGTCGAGGCAGGGGCCCCGTGTGTTCCGCAGGAGCGCGGGAATGGGGCTGCTCGTTCGCCCTAAGCCAATCCCGCCCGCGTCAGGAAAGAAACAGCTGATCCGCAAAGAGGTCATCACCACGACCGATGACCAGGTGGTTTGCCCCGAGCGGCCCGGATCGCGAGGAATACGCCACCGCGGCGAGTTGCACCGCGGGCGGCCCCCCGGCCGGCAATCGTCTGGGTGTCAGGTGAGGCCCCATGAGCACCGGTCAGGTCACCATTTCGCCGCCGAGAGAACGTGGGCCTCGCCGCGACGACCGCTACGACGGTGCCGCGCTCTTCCCCCGTCCCGATGCGCGCCGACGCCCGGACGCGGGGCCAGCGCGTCCGGATGACACTGACAGAGGCGATCGTCGGGGCGCCGTTGGCCGCACTGGCGGCCGGCGTATGGCTGGCCTGGAGAGCCTTCACTCCTCACCCTTTCAGGCATCAGGGTGATGTGCGGCAGTCCGCATCAGCGCACCGTTTGACGGCGACCGGTTCTCCGCCGTCGGCCTCGGCGAGATAGACCGCGCCTTGAGTGCCCGCGCTCTACCACCAGAGGACATGGAAGCCGCCGAGCCGCGCGGGTCGCATGGACACGGCGGGCCGAGGGCGTGGACGCTCATGCCGGCCGGTGTCGGGAGCCGGGTCTCATTCGGGGCTCGCGGCGGGTCTTGGCGTCCTGGACCTGGTGCATGAGACCGTCCCGCACCTCGAACAGCGCGGCGGTGACGTCGTGTTCGGACGATGTCGCCACCAGGCCGGGCCGGCCGGCGATCTCGCAGGTGAGGGTCACCAGCGGGCCGGCGCCCCCGCGGTCCTTGACGCTGAGTTCGAGCTGGACCGCGGCATGCTCGAACGACCGAAGCCGCGTCCAGAGCGGTGTGAAGCACTCGACGATCTGATCGCGTTCGGAATCGGCGAAGCCGGTGCCGAGCCTGAGCCGTCCGGCGATGGCGGCCGACTGCCTGTCAATGGTCACAAGCGTCTCGCTCCCCTTCATCGTGGCGGCCCTGTGCTTCGGGGCGCTTCGCGCCCGGTCCCTCCGACATCGAGGGCGGGCCCGCGGTGCGGCCAAGGCGCAGGGACGCGGCGGCGGAGCCGTCTCTCACAGCACACCGCATCGGCGCCGCCCCGGACACAGGCGGTCTCAGAACAGCTCATCACCTGGTGTGTACGCCGCACGCGCGGCGGCGGACCGAGCCGGGCCGCGGCGCCCGTCCCCAGTGAGGCGATCGGCCCTGGTGATGGCCTGTGCGCAGATTGCCTGTGTCCCCTGCCGCGCCGCCGGTCTTGCCTAGAAGGTGGCCGGCCACTACTGGTGACCGCGTCAATATCCCAGGGCCGTCCGCCGCTCACCGAGCCGCAACTCACCGAGCCGGACGGTCCTGGACCACCAGGGTGCAGCAACACGTGCCGCGGCCGGTACCGCGTGTTCGCCCCCGACGCGGTCCGGGCGCTGCACGAGCACGGCCGCCCCGCCCGGCTGCTGGC
Organism: Actinomadura sp. KC216; assembly: GCF_004348535.1. Classification (GTDB taxonomy): domain Bacteria; phylum Actinomycetota; class Actinomycetes; order Streptosporangiales; family Streptosporangiaceae; genus Spirillospora. The sequence goes on along the minus strand of NZ_SMJX01000053.1, from coordinate 22,385 downwards.
GGGCGGAATGCCCGCATGGCGACGCGCCGGCCTCTCCATCGCCACCGGGACCCGCTCATGACCCCCAGCCGTCCAACCAGCCACCCGACCGCGCACTCTGACGGTCATCAGATCGCGCCGCCGGTCCCACCCGGTCTGGACGGTGGGCCGATCTACCTGGACTACAACGCCACCACCCCGGTCGACCCGCGGGTGGCGGAGGCGATGCTGCCGCACCTGATGACGCATTTCGGCAATCCGTCCAGCGGACACATCTACGGCGAACGGCCCCGCGCCGCGCTCGCCCGGGCCCGGGCGCAGGTCGCCGCGTTGATCGGCGCGACCCCCGGGCGGATCGTTTTCACCGGCAGCGGGTCGAAGGCCGACGCGCTGGCCATCACGGGGGTGGTACTCGCGCACAGTGACCCGGGCGCCGTCGAGGTGACCACCCAGCCGACCGAGCACCCCACGGTGCTGGAGACCTGCCGCGCCCTGCACCGCCGCCACGGCACACAGAGCACCCACCTGCCGGTCGACGCCCACGGTCTGGTCGACCCCGACGACCTGGCCGCAGCGATCGGGCCCCGCACCGCACTGGTATCGATCATGACGGCCAACAACGAAACCGGCGTGCTGCAGCCCATCGCCGACCTCGCGCGCGTCGCCCGCGCTCACGGCGTGCCGCTGCACACCGACGCCGCCCAGGCCGCCGGGAAGATCCCGCTCGACATGGGCGGACTCGGCGCCGACCTGCTCAGCCTGGCAGGGCACAAGCTGTACGCGCCCACGGGGATCGGCGCCCTGTTCGCCCGCCCCGGCCTGTGCTGGAGCCTCTGGTATCCGGCGGCGGGCAGGAACACGGGCTGCGCGCCGGTACCGAACCGGTGGCGCTGGCCGCCGCGCTCGGCACCGCCGCCGACCTGGCCCGCGCCGACCTCACCGGCGGCGGCGCGGACCGGCTACGGGCCCTGCGCGACTGGCTCCACCAGGCCCTGGACGAGCAACTCCCCGGCCGCGTCTACCTCAACGGCCACCCGACCCATCGGCTGCCCGGCACCCTCAACCTCGGCATCACCGGCCTGCGCGGCACCGACCTGCTCGCCGCCACGCCCGGCATCGCCGCCTCCACCGGCTCGGCCTGCCACACCGGCACTCCGCAGCCTTCCCCGGTGCTGCAGGCCATGCACCACGACACCGACCGCGCGACCTCGGCGCTGCGCCTCAGCATCGGCCGCTGGACCACCCCCACTGACATCGACCAGGCCGTCCGGCAGATCACCGCCAGCGCCCAAGCCAGTCGGGTCTGCCGAAGGACCTGGAGAGAGATCTGACCAAGTACGGCGTGACCATCTATAGGGCGCCGGGAGCGCCGTCGGGCAGCACCGCTGGGCATGCCGAGCAGGCAGCGGCGAACTTCCGCGCCAACGTCGCCCAGCAGATCAAGGACCTGGGGGGTCGTATCATCAGCGTTCAGACCGCGTTCACGACCAGCCGGATCTGTTCGAAGGCGTGCGCGGGCAACATCAACAAGTTCATCGGAGACCCGGCCAAGAGCGTGAAAATGGGATCGAACGGAATGGTTGTAGGAACCCAGGTCAACGGACAACTCCTCAAGACCCTCCGAGAGAAGTTCGGTATCAGCGGGAAAACGGCGACCTGGGTTACAGCCCGCAGCTACTGGTCAGGAATCTTCTCTCACGGATCTGGTGGCGGCCGCGGAAGCGGCGGCGGATTCAGAGGGAGCCGCCGGTAGCCTGGTCGACCGGCGCGCTGACGGGAGGGGATCGGAGCGGATCCCCTCCCACACCGACCGCCGTGCAGCTGATCGGAGGACAAACCCGTGACCGAGGACGAGATCGTCGAGAAGATCCAGCGCTTGCCTGGTTTGCTGCCACCGGCGTCACCCGAGGCGGTCGCAGCGGTCGAGCAAGCGGTCGGCTGTCCCCTGCCGCCGCTGCTGCGCAGGCTCTACCTCGAGGCCGCGAACGGCGGTTTCGGTCCCCGGGAAGGGATTCTCGGTCTTGCCGGCAGCGACTATGAGCACCACCCCGACTGGGCCGACGCTACCGAGTTTCGCGAGACGTTCAACGAGGAAGGGGCCTATCCGGGGTTGCTGTGGCTCTTCGACTGGGGCTGCGGAATCTGGTCCGTCGTCGACTGTCGCGATCCGTCCGGTCCGATGTGGGGATGGGACCCCAACGGACCAGAGGATGCCGACTTCGTCCGCCTTTTCCCACAGAACATGGCATTCAAAGAATGGCTCACCGAGTCGCTTGCCGGTACGCTCGAGAAGGCATTTGAGACGTCTAGCCTCCAGGCCATCGCCGAACGGCGCCGTGTGCCCGACGAGCCCAGCGCTTTCCCGTCCATGGACATCGCCGATCGGCTGGACGACAGCCAGATACTGGCGGCCGCCGCCAAACTGGGCTCGCTGCCACCGCCCGCCTCGGCTGCGGCGGTCGCCGACGCTGAACAGAAGATCGGCCACCACCTGCCCGTGCTGCTTCGCCGCCTCTACCTCGAGGTGGCGAATGGCGGCTTCGGTCCCCGAGGCGGCGTGCTTGGTGTTCCCGGAACGCTGGCGCCCGACCATTGGGCGGACATAGTCAGTCAGCACGAACTGTTCAGTTCGGGTGAGGATCAGTTTGTCCCCGACGGCATGGTCTGGGTGTGCGACTGGGGAAGCGCCGTCTGGCTGCTGGTTGACTGCCGCGACGACCGGGGCTCCATCTGGGTCTGGGATCCAATAGGCCCGTACCCGCGAGCCGAATCCCTCGATCCCGGTCACGATGACGCCTTGTTCCCCTTGAACCTGTCGTTGCCGGAGTGGCTGAGTATGGCACTGTCGGAAACTCTCGAGGACGTTCCCGCGTCAGCTTTCCGCACGCTTGCGCGCAGGTTGAGTGGGAGAGCGTCGCCGTAGCAGTAAACGACCACGACGCAGCGGACCTCGGCTACGAAGGCCCGATTCGCTCAAGAACACAAACCAGCGCGCCCTACGTTGTCGTCTACCGGCTGAGCAGTAAGTGGACGGGACACCCCAGTCCCACCTCATCACCAGCGCATGTAGTGCCCGTGACGTCCGCAGCTGAGAGCCCCCGCGCAGCTGCACCTCTCGACCGAGAGGCACTACGAAGGTCTGGACCAATCGGGAGAAACCAGGGGCTATTCAGGGAGTCGTCTGCGATCCCCCCGATCCTGACCTCGACCCATTGCGATTTCGACCCTTGGGGGCCCGTCGATAACCAACTCGGCCCAGAAGCTGCACTACGGATTCTGGCCCTGCACTGGTCACATACCGACCCGGTCGGAAGGTGGTGGGGTAGCGGCGCATACGAGACCCGCCCCCTACCGGACCACCCTTAGTGTCCAGGGCCGCCGCGCCCGCTTTGCAACAGGTTGGTGAACCACCGGTTTCGTGTCCGTATTTCAGTGTTCAGTGTGATTGGTCAGGGCCGCTGTCAGGCCGTGGCACGCTGCGATGACGGGCAAAGGGGCGGGGTGGCATGGGGCGTGCGAACGTGCGGGTGCTGGTGGCGGCCGGCGCGGCGGCCGTGGTCGCCTGCGGGGTGGCGACCAACCAGGTCCTAGACGACGGGAAGCTGAGCTGGCACTGGGCCTACTTGGCATTCGGCTTCGCCGTGCTCGCCTCGGTGTTCTCCCTCCAGGTCGCCCAAGGCCCCCAGCCATCCGCCCGAGGGAGGCTTCTGCCAATAGGCGGCGAGCGGCGCGCCTACCTCCGGCAGTTGCGGGCCTCGGTCGTCGACATGGAGACGATCGGGGTGGTGACGCAGGGCGAGTCTGTGCTGCACATGCGCCAGATCTACGTCCACGTGCGCCTGCGCCCCTGGGGCGGCCAAGCCGCCTACGACGACGCCGGGATCGGGTTGCTGCCGCCCGAGGAGCCGGACGAGCACCGGACGCTGAGGTCCTTCCTCGGGGACGGGCGGGTCTTCGCCGTCATCGGCGCCTCCGGGTCCGGGAAGACAACGCTCGTCCGGCACACCGCGCTGGCGATGTGCGACCAGCGCCGGGTCAACTGGCGCAGGAGGCAGCTGCCGGTGCTGCTCTACCTGCGCGACCACGTCGATCTGATCTTGCAGGAGGAGCAGCCGCGGCTGGCGGAGGTGGCGACCTCGGCGGGCTGGTTGGAGGGCCGGATCTCCGCCGACTGGCTGGCGAAGCGGATGGACCGCGGCCGGTGCCTGGTCCTGCTGGACGGCCTGGACGAGATCGCCGACGAGGGGGACCGCAAGCGGGTCGTGGCGTGGACGAGGCGGCAGATCGAGCGGTACCCGTCCGCCGCCTTCGTGGTGACCTCGCGCCCGCACGGGTATCAAGCCAACCCCATCCCGAACGCCGACGTCCTGCAGGTCCAGCGGTTCACCGCCGACCAGATCGGCCAGTTCCTGCACCACTGGTACTACGCCGTCGAGTGCCGCGCCCGCGGCCGGACCGGCAAGCACGTCCGCAGGCTCGCCGCGAGGGAGGCCGACGATCTGCTCGGGAAGCTGCAGTCGATACCGGCGGTGTACGAACTGGCCGCCAACCCGCTGCTGCTCACCATGATCGTCAACGTGCACCGCTACCGCTCCGCGCTGCCGCGCAGCCGGGCGGCGCTGTACGCCGAGATGTGCGACGTCCTGATCCACCGCCGCCAGGAGGCGAAGGACCTGACCGACGCCACTGGGCTGGACGGCCCCCGGAAGGAGCGGGTGATGAGTCACCTCGCCCTTCACATGATGCGCGAGCAGTTTCGCGACATCCCGGTCGACTCGGCCCGCAACGCGATCCGGCGTCCGCTGCGGAAGGTCACCGACGGCGACCGCATCACCCCTGAGGTGTTCCTCACCGAGATTCGCAAGAGCGGGCTGCTGATGCAGCGCGAGCACAGCGGGTTCGGGTTCGCCCACCTCACCCTGCAGGAATACCTGGCAGCGGCGCGGATCCAGGAGCGTCCCGGCGACTACCTGCACTTGCTGACCGAGGGCGTCAACGATCCCTGGTGGCGCGAGACGACCCTGCTCTGGGCCGCCTGCGGCGACGCGACCCCCGTCATCGAGGCGTGCCTGGCGTCCGGGACGATCCACGCCCTGACCCTCGCGTTCGACTGCGCGGACGAGGCGCTGGAGGTCAGCCCGGAGACGCGGGACCGGCTCAACCGGCTCCTCACCTCGCCGAGCGCACCCGATCTGGACGACGAGACCACGCTTCAGCGGCACCGGCTCCTCGCCGCAGTGCTCGCCTCCCGGGTGCTGCGCGAGGTCGTCTGGCTGGGCGCCACCGCGGTGACCTCACGGCCGGTCACCCGGAAGCTCTACAACCTGTTCGCCTTGCACGAGCAGGCGTCCGGCCGCCACGTCCCGGCCGTCGCCGCCGACGACGAGCCCGCGACCGGCGTGTGGGCGAACGACGCGAAACGATTCGTGACCTGGCTGAACACCTTGTTCGACGACGGCACGGCATGCCGGCTTCCGACACCGTCGGAACTCGCGCACCCGGACGCGTCTGTCCTGTCCGCGCTCACGGCCCACACCATCTGGACCGGCGAGGGTCAGCGCGCCTTCCTGCACCGGTCCGGACGCGTGCCCTGGCCCTACACGCCCACCCGGCACCGGATCGCGAAGTGCCCTACCGAGGTGGTCCAGCATCTGCGGTCCACACTGCAACTGGCGCAGGTCTCGGCGACCGACCCAGATCCGCGCCATCTGCTGGGCTACCTGGCCGCCTTCGCCGAGCTCTTCACCGCCCACGGGTCCGACCAGCCGGATCTGGAAGCGGTGCTCGCATTCGACCGCGCGCGGGAACTGGCCGGGACCTTCGACCTCGCGCTCCGGCTCGCCATCGACCTGCGCCCTGCCCATGATCGCGCGTGGACCGACGCGCTCGGCGTCGTCTACGCCCTCGACTCGGTCCTTGCCCTGGACCTCCGGCTGGTCCGCGACCGCACGCGTGAACGGGACCTCGCTCCGGACCTGGTCCACAAGCTCGATCGAGCCGGCGCGCTCCTTCGCGAGCCCAACGACCCCCACCGGCTCAACGCGACGCGCACCCTCATCGGCACGTTGATCGACGAACTCACCGAGGCGAGCCGCCTCTACGGGTGCCTCACCGCGGAGGTCGACCGGGCACGCGACCGGGCTCGGTCCCGTGCCCGGCACATCGACGACAACGATCACGGCACCCTGGTCGTCCTCCGCCACGCCCTCGGCCAGGACGGTGACTACGCCCGCGACCTCAGCGGCGACCGCAGCGCCCGGACGGACGCGCTAGCCCTCGCGCACGCCCATGCCCTCGCCGTCGTCCGCAACGCCGAGGACGGAACCGGCCCCGCCGTCGACATGGCGCGGCGTGAGACGCTCGACCGCTCCCGTGCCCTGGCCCAGGACATCGCCCGCGCGGCGACCCGTGAGATCGCGCGGACCATCGCACAGGAGTTCGCCCGCGACTACGGCCCGCGTTTCCGCGAGGCGCTCGCGACCACCGTTCTCGCGTCCAGCGTCCTTTTGAGCTCGTGGCCGACCGCCGTGCTCGGCCCGCGCACCATCGACGGCCGAGCGCAACCGGCCTTCGAATGCTTCCTGGCCGAGACCTTAGACCGTGCTGCCGTCGGCCGGACGAGCACCGGCGAGGACCCCTACCGGGCGATCCACGAGGTCGCCGCGGCCGTCCGGCATGCGTGGCCGCCTCTTCCAGCGGAGATCCTGGCGCTGGTCAGCAGCGTCCACGACTTGGTCGGACCCGTCCTCGACCGCACCGCCCCGGCCGACCGCCGAGTCCTGACGGTCGCCTCCGCCGGGCTCCTGGCGGCCATGGTCCCGCTGCTCTCGCACGCCGGGAGGTTCCAGGGCATCGTGGACCGGCTCGCACAGGCGCTCGGTTCACTTCTGGTTCTGGCAGACCGGGAGTCCGGGCCATCCCCCAACGAAGCGATACTTCTAGTCCGTGTCTGACCCTGGCCTGGCGGGTGGTCGGACTTACTGCCCTGGTCGCCGCCGGTGCCGTCGCGCTCGGCGCTGCCGGGATGTTGGCCGCTACGGCGCACGCCGCCGGGCCGGTGACGTCTCCTGCCGGTGTCGATCCCTTCATGCCGACCTACACCTGCCAGATCCGCTACCCGGCACTGATCGTGCCCGCTCCGCACGCGGTCGTTCACTACGGGACTGCGAGGTCGGCAAAGGTGCCCCCACCAGCGGCTTCGCCGACGGATCCTTCCAGTTCCTGCTTCCCAGCGAGTACACGGTGTTGGTGACCAGCATGTCGGCGACCAGACCCGCCAGCCGCCGCAGCAGCCGGCGGTCGTCATCGTCGACGACGTCCAGGGTGAGGGCCATCACCCCGATCTCGTCACTGCCGTCCAGCAGCGGCAGGAACAGTCGCACACCGTCCGCCTCGGCGTGCTCGACGGCGGTCTCGGTCAGGAACGCCTGCCCGGCCAGGGAGCCCACCAACGGCACCGGCTCGGTCTCCTTGAGGCCACGCCCCGGAAGGGACACCAGTGTGAGCTGCGCGTAGTCCTGCAGCAGGATCGAGACATCGCGGCCGCCGATCGCGTGCACCTCCTCGGCCACCAGCGGTGCGATGAGTTGCGGCGGCATCTCGTGCGCCCGGTCCAGCAACTAGCTGGTGTACTTCGCGCTGATGTGGGGCGGCGCGTTCGCGCTCGGCCGCGCCGTCCGCCCCATCCGCGACGAAATCCGCGCCCGGATCCAGAAACTGGCCGCCGAACTCACCGCCTGACCTACCGGGCAGGAGCATTGCTTGGCGGCGTACCGAGATGTTTCGGCAAACTGAACAGGCGACCGTGCCCCTGTTCGACGCTTCGACCGCTGGGGACGCCCGCAGGGCGCTGCACAAGTCCAGATCGGCCCGTTGGGAGAGTTCGGCAAGGTCCTAGCAGACATGGTCGTAGCGCATCGGCTCCCGCTTGCTGCGGACGCACGAGCGGTCTGCCGGGCATAGAACCGACCAGGGGGCACGGGTTCGCGCTACGTCGGCCGGTGCTCATGGCCGGTGCACTGCGCGTTCCCCGCCCCAGAGGGCGCTGATTCTCAGGCCATTTGGGTCCGCGCGCATTTCACGTGCGTGCCTTCCCAGTGCGGCAGGTCTCCTGGTAGCCGGAGCGGAAGGGCGTGCCGAGCCATCCGCGCTCACTCGGATGTGCGCATCGGCCGTCGTCGTCAGACGAACTGGCCGGAACGGAGTCAGCAACCTCGGCTGCACCGGACTGATCGGCAGGGGTGGGCGGAACCACCCCGGTTCCGCCGCAGTCACCGGCGCCTCCGTCACGCAGCGCCCGTGCCGCCTCGCAGCCGAGAGCCCGAATCGCCGTACCCCCTCGCCCGAGAGGCGATACGCCAGATCATGCACGAATCGGGTGAACTCGGGGACTTGAACCCCCATGGGCGTTGACCTGCGCTTTCGTCGGTCGGTGAGTCCGGCCCCTATATCACGAAATGACAAAAGCGCCAGGTCAGAGACCTGACACTCGAACGTGGAGATGTGTCCGAGGGGCGACACGCACCGACGGCACATGGCTCACACAATCACCGTTCAGCGCGCCCCACCGCATCCTGGTCGGCACATAGCCGCAGCGCCCCTGCAAGAGTCGATTCCATCGTCATTGCTAAAACTGTGGATGAAGGCAGAGGTAAAGTCTTGTTTCAGCGGCGTTCATGCGGTGCGACGGTGCGGCCGTCGCAGGTCGCGGTGACGTCGTCCAGGTCGTTGATCACCTTGGCCTCCGCTAAGTCGGGAACTGCCCCGCCTCCATGCTTCGGGTGTCAGACAGATCGGCCACTCGATTCTTCGGCCGGGGAGGCGGAAGCAGCCACGATCGTCGCAGTGATCGAGTCGAGCATTTCGATCAGATTGTGGCAGATGTACTCGAAGATCTCAGATGTGTTGCGGAGGCCGTTAACCAAACGATCGAGCGCCTTCTCAGTAGATCCTCCTGCGTAGTGCGCGAACCCGCCCTGGGAGCGGAGAGTCTGGAGGTCTCGTAGCGGTCCTACCGCGTTCGCAGGTCCACCAAGTTCATCGATGTACTGTTGAAGTAGAGCTAGGCTTTTGGTGTCCTTTGCAACCTCGGCAACCAGCGCCTTCTTGATCCGCTTTGCGTCGAGACTGTCGGCGAGCACCTTGCACAATGTGAGCAGGGGGCCCTGAAGGGCACTTCTGTCGTTTACGACAGGCGGGTGCAGCGTGTCCCACTCGGTGGCGGTCGGCTCTTCGAGCGGTCGCCATAGTGGCCAGCCCGCGTGCTGTTGAGCGGCCTCGTTCGCTTTTTTGACGGCAGCTCGAAGCTCCCGAACGATGTCAGGGCCTGAGGCGACCTGGTTCAGACGCTCGCGGCGGAGTTTGCCCTCATCCGGTTCACCTCCGGACGGCGGCACATTATGCGCCTTCCAGTGACTCCACTCCAGCCAAGGCATGCGCGACAGATCGTAAATGTCGACTTCGATGAGGCCGTCGGACGTTCGCCCAATCGACAGAGTCCATATGTGTAGACACTGAATGAGGTTGGCAGTCACCGTGTATCGGCGGGGCTCGGACAGGTACCGGTTGAGTACCTGGGCATCGAAGTAGACCCGGGTCCAAAAGTGCGGTCCAGGACTGCCGTCGATACCCGCGTTCGCGCGAGTTGGCTGCACCGTGAGGGGTTTGCCGCTGGAGGCATCGATGCCGTAGATGAAGTCCGGGTATGTCGTCGGCGTCTCATCGGTGCACCAAGCTGGCCCTGGTGCATTCTCGGCAGGGCGGACGACGTACTGGCCATGGAGCGAGGTCGCCGCGATAAACCGGCCATCAGCTAGGTCGGCTTCGTAGTCGTAGATCTGAAACTCCATCGACGCCCAGTCGTTCTCCAGAGCGTGGTGCTCTCTGGCCACCGAGTCGAGCGTTGGGTGATCCTGGTCCACCTGGACCGCGAGAAGCAGGGCCATGCCGCGTACGTGCAGGTAATGGCGCAGGGCCATTGCCTGCACCTCCACGTAGTAGTCGTCTGGGCCCTCAGCCCGAACACGGGCCAGTTCGCTGTCACGTCCGGCCGAATCGAGGTAGACCCACCGGTCGCCTTGACGCACAGCGCGCCAGTACCAAAGGAACGGTAGCGCCCACTCAACCGACGGCTCGGTCATGGGGTTCTGCCACCTCACCTGGCAAAAGAACTCAGCGCGACCGTCAAACGGGTCGACGAGGCCGTGGTGGAACCCGCGGCCTGAGTACACCTCGACCTCGCCGACCTCGTGGGCGAGCGACCGGTCACGAGCTAGCGCTGCCGCTACGTCACCGAGCGGAATCAGCGCGCAGCGGCGCATGTCTGATGGTGGGCCCGGCGCCAGCTCAGTGATCCTTACCCACTCCGTCGGGTATGGCGTTATCGAACGCATCACGTCACGTGGCCACCAGTCTGGGTGGTTGCCGGTCGGCGCGAATTCCGTGGCTAGTGAGGGGAGCAAGGGAGCCCCCACGTCCGGACGAGATCGTCAAGGACGGCGCCTCTGACGCTGGTTTCGGCTGACACAGCACCAGCATGCCAAAGACAGCCATAGGCCGCACGGGTGTTTAACGGCTCGGCGACCTGTTCGGAATCGACCCTCGCGGGCACCCCAGCAAGGTCCTCCACCGCCAGGATGTGTCGATGCTCATGAGCGGCTTGTCGCCCGAGTAGATCACCGATGACCCCGCAACGACGGCGAGACGTTCTTATGCTCCCATGTGAGAGACGACTTGCTGACATTCATGGGGCATCAGCTGGCTGTCCGAGCTATGGAGCAGGGGCGACCCTTCGGATTTGACGCGTTCGATGGTCCTGGGCGGGATTCTGCGACGTATTCAAAACCGAAGGTGGCGACCAGCCGAGAAACTGAGAGAAGTTTCTCTGTATGGTGAGCATTTTCCACGTCAAGGACGCTCAAGTTTGTGGGTGCGATCTCATTACTCAGATCAATGCGGAGTTCCGCATAGTCCCCGGAGTGTCGGTTCTAAATTAGCTCGACTCGGATGCACGACGGCTCCCGGGACCGGGGCTGACAGTCTCCGCTGCCGTCCTCAAGGCTTCTGCTTTGTGTGAGTGAGGGCTTGTGTCTCGTGGTTTCTCAAGTAAATCGTAGTCGCCGATCTGGCCAAGATCGTCCTTGGTCTTGATGCTATTACGGCGCTCAGGGTCCGCTTTGCCTGGCCCCGTTTCGGAAGTCCGTTCCGCGTGATCTGAGTGATACCGCATGGGTGATGCCCGAGCCGATTGCTGCTGGTGGCGCCTCCTGGTCGGCCTGCGCGACATCTGCGGCGCCAGGTCGACGGGATTCGGTGGCGCATGCGGGGCGGCGCCCCATGGCGCGATGTGTCCGTGCGGTACGGGTCGTGGCAGAGCGTCTACCGGCTCTTTCGACGCCTCCAACGTCAGGGCTTGTGGGATGAGGTCGCCAACCTGTTGCGCGCCGTCGCGGATGGCCGCCGACGGCCGTGGGTCGATCTGCCGGGAACTGTCGGTCGACTCGACGAGTTCACATGCTCACCAGCACGCGGTCGGCGCCCGACGCCACGGCGCCAAGCAGGTCGAGCCGCTGACGGCGTCGTTACCGAGCCGGTGATCACGCACTGGGCCGTTCCCGGGGCGAGCTGACCACCAATGTCCACGCCGCGGCCGGAGTCGGGCCAACGACGGATGGCGATGGTCATCACTGCTGGCCAAGCCGGCGACAGCCCACACTTCGCGAGCTCGTCCTGGTCGCTTGTCAAGGTCGCCCGGACCGGTCTCGGCCACCCCGGGAGCCGCCCGGTGCGAGTGCAGGCGGATCCTTCTCGAAGCGCAGCCCCCGTGTGTCCGAGACGGTAGATCGTCTCCTCCTGGTGATCGGACGTGCGTTTGGCCGTTCGGACTCGCGGCTTCGTGTCGTTCCGCACCTTGAGTGCGGACCATCAGAGCGGAGCCGGTGGCGCCAGAAATAGTCCGAATGATGACGACGGGGGCGTCGGATGCCCCGGGTTCGTCTGTGTCCGACGAAATGTCGGTGGGGCGGCGTACCTTAGTTGCGCTCAGCCAGTCGCGCTCAATCGCGGCGCCATCGTGCCGGATTGAGGCTGGGCGCAAGATCGAATTGTCTGCCTGCCAAGGCGACCCATCTTCAAGATTGCGCGGAATCATGCACGAATTGATGGGCGCTCGCCCTCGGTGTCGCCTGTTCGGGACGGCGTCGTTGTATGGGCTCGTGATGAGGCGGGGGTCGGGGTGACCATCCTGGAGAACGAGAATGTAGCCGAGGCTCCTGACACGGCCGAGGGCGTTGGCTGGGCCGACGGATTGTCGTTCCGGCAGGAAGATGGCGACTACGTCACCGTGATGTTGCTGGCGGCGGGGCTCGCGCGGATCAGGGACGATCGGCGGCGTATGGATGCCGGTGAGTACCTGACTCGGACGTCGGCGGAGCAGGGGCTGCTTCCGGTGCCCTGGCGGTCGGGGATGACGCGGTTGTGGTGGAGGTTCCGTACTGAGAAGAAGGACCCGCCGCGAAACGATCTAGCGCTGTTCGAGCTGTGCCGGACGCCGTTCAACGAGTGGCCGATCAGACTCCGTCTGTCGGTGGCCGATCTGGAGCAGAGCCTGCTCGATGACGATGAGCTGACCCCGATGGCCGAACAGGCAGCGCGGCTGTCGGTGCGGGACGTCGAGGCCGAGCTCGTGGAGAATCACGTGTTCCGGGAGCTGATGCTCGTCGCGGACATGAACGCCAAGGACGAAGATGACGTCCAGGCCAACTACTGTGAGCTTCGTCGGCTCCTCATCGACAAGCCGGTGCTGACCGAAACGCAGGTACGGCGACTGGTCGCCCAGTTTCCCAAGCGGGGGAGCAACGGTCAGCCGATCGTGCAGCGTTTCGTCCAGGTCGCCTATGTGCGGCGGGCAGCCCAGGGGCCGGTCACGATCGGCGTGTGCGACGGATGCGGCAATCCGACGCAGCAGGGCATAGATGACTGCGGCACCGCGGGCTGCTCGGGCAGCCCGACCAGTCTCAACGTCAAAGCGGTGGGCGGCTACTACGTCCAGCATCGCGCGACCCGCAGGTTCTTCCACGATCCTGGACTGGTTGAGGCCAGGGTCTTGGACCGGCTCGCGGACGTGCAGGCGGAAGGGGCCATCAACGTCGAGGCGTGGCCGGGCCTGGACGCTTACGACATCCGAGTGTCGTTCCTATCCGGACCCGATGTGGTCGAGGTGTGGGGCGCGGACGCCAAGGACCAGGTGAGTCCGGGGTTGCTGGGGCTCGGCTTCACCTGGCGACCCAATCCGCCGTGCGACCGACGGTTCCTGGTGTTGCCCAAGCACCGCGCCGATCAGCCGGGCTATGTGGCTGATTTGACGACGGAGTTGCAGGGGCGGGTGTCGGGCGTCTCGGTGGTCAGCGAGGACACTTTCGTCGCGCGCGTTACCGCCAAGGCCGGGGAGGTGGCGGGACGATGAGGGACCATTCGTCGTGGTACCGCGAGCTGGTGACCGAGCTTCAGGCGGGCGACGTCCTCCCGGAGGGACGTCTTACGGCGCGTGATCTGGTAGCGCTCGAACTCGGCCTGCATTTTCTGCACCGTCATTTCCAAGGCGAGCCGATCGGGGCGCTGTGGCCGATCCTGTCCGGGTACGTGGTCGTGGAGCCCGAGCTTGAGCCGGTGGTGCGCAGGCTCAGGCACCGGATGGGTGACATGAGCCGGCGCGGATACTGGCGGCTGTCCCTCGACCTTTATCGTCGGCTGCCTGCCGAGGTCCGCGGCTTTGACCGGACGGACGACCCGACCAAGAAGATCAACGATCAGACCTGCTTCGTCCCCCGCCGCTCCTCGGTGTGTCCGGAGCGGTTCGATCGCTATGAGGCGGCACTGACCGATCCGGTGCCCTATGCGCTCGAGCCGGCCCGGCCGCAAGCCGCACCCGGTGAGCTCTACACGTTCCTGCGGCGGGACAAGGTCGAGGAACGCGTCCGTATCCCCGACGATGTCGAGGTCCTACCAGCTCCGCTCGCGCTGGCCCCCCGGCAACAGCGGGAGCGCGAAGCCTGGCGCCTCAGTTTCGAGGAGGACCTGGCGAAGGTCGCCGAACGCTTCGACGCAGCGCTAGCCGACCAGCCTGAGATATCGAACCGGAACTGGGTCGACCGCCTGGAGAAGATTGTCTTCTGTGCGGTCGACGACGACACCGGCAAGCTCGTCGAGATGCCCGCGACCTTCGACATCGACGGGGTCGAGCACATCGTCGGGCTGATGAACAGCGGCAAGTCCACGCTGGCCGACCTGATCACCGGCGACCGGGTCGAGAAGGGCTTCCACGTCACCCTGGTGGTCGGGTCGGTCACCGACGTCTACGCCAAGGTCTCTTTCCTGCGCAGTGTCGGGATCGACGCCGTGCCGCTGGTCGGCAAGAACAGCCGCACCGAGCACGCGGCACGCTACTGGCGCTCGACACTGGCGACCTCGGCCGGCGTCTTCCCCGCTGATGAGGATCCGGCGGCCGACTTCGTCAACACCATCTGCCTGCTCGACCCGCTGCGCGAGACGAACCAGCCCGAGTGGGCGCCACTCACCCCCGACAGCTTTCCCTGCCGGAATGCTCTGCGATCAACCGACGGGGAGAACAAGCTCCACGACTGCCCGCTGCTGGCGGTCTGCCCGCACCAGGAGACCGAACGGCGCGTCGCCAAGGCCCAGGTGTGGGTGACGACAGCGCCCGGCCTGGTCGCCAGCCGAGCCGAACCAGCGAAAGCGAAGATGCGGTGGCTGGAAGCCTGCCAGCACCACAGCGACCTGATCATCATCGACGAGGCCGACAACGTCCAGCAGGACCTTGACGACCGGTTCGTGCAGTATGAAACCCTCGTCGCCCCTGGTGAAGGGTGGACCGATCGGACCACGATCGGCAAAGTGGGCGGCTTCGATCGAATCGGCCGGCGTCAGCTCCGAGACCGCAACGTGAGGCGCTTCAACGACTACGACCGGATCCATCAGCGCGCCATCGACAAGCTCTACGAACTCGTCCTGAATGACGAGGGCCTGTACGAAGTGATCGGCAAGGCGCCATTCACCGGGTTCTCGCTGCTACTGCAGGTCGCCCGGATCATGCACGGACTGCCGCTGAAGCGCATGGACGACAACGCCGCGATAGAGGATGCCGCCGACGGCTTCTTCCGCGAGCACCTGGAGATCTTCACCGAAGGCGTCCTCGCCGCGGTTCCTGACGGGATCGCCCCGATGGTCACCGCGCTCCAAGCCGATATCCCCGACGAGGACACCATCGACGAGGCGATCAGCGACTGGCTGACCGAACACGCCCCACAGGGACAGCGCGACCATGTACGGGCGAACCTCGCGATGCTCACCATGCTGTTCCAGGCAGGATTCTGGGCGAGCCGGATCACCATGTCGTTCTTCGAGATGTCCACGCTCTATCCAGCGGTGGCCGAAACCCTGCCCCTGGACGACGAAGAAACCTTCTGGCGTCAGCAGCCTCCCCGCGACTACCAGCCGCTGATCCCCGAAGCACCCATGGGGAACCTGCTCGCCCTGCAATGGCTGCCCAACCGGCTGGGCGACACCGGCGCGCTGCGGGTGATGTGGATCCGCGGCGTCGGCCGGTGGCTCCTGCACCATATGCATGACCTCCTGGAACCCGAAGGTATCCAGGGGCCGCACGTCATCCTCACCTCGGCCACCAGCTGGGCGCCGGGCTCGTCGTTTTACCACGTCCCGATCGCGCCATCGGCGGTCCTCCGCGAACCCCCGGAGGACCGGGAGGCGCTGGCTCAAAGCAAGCTGTGGTTCCGAAAGAGCCTGCGCCCGGACGGCAAGAAGCCCGTCGCAGTGTCCGGCCGCCAAGGCACCGAACGTAACGATGCCCTGCGACAACTCGTCAGCGGGATCTGCATGCCCCGTCCCGGCGCGGTGGTTAGCCTGCTGGAGCAGGTCCGCGCCGATCTCGATCAGGACCGCAAGCAGGTCCTGTTCGTCGTGCTCAGCGGCGCCGAAGCGAAGCTGGTGGCCGAGCACATCAACCTGCGCACCCCCTACAGCGCCCGCAATGTGACCCCGGACGCCGACGACCCAGGCCAGTACGGTCTGCACCGCCGCATGATCACGAAGTTCCCCGAGTCCGGGGACGACATCCTCGTCGCTGCGGAAATGGCGATCCAGCGCGGCTACAACATCCTCAACGCTAACCGCACCGCCGCGCTCGGAGCGGTGTTCTACCTGGCGCGCATTCACCCACCGCCCACCGACCCCAAGTTCCCGCTCTCCCTCATCAACCAGCGCGCCATGGCCTACCTCCTGGATCCCGCCGGGACCGCCATGCCGTTGTCCTCGATCGCCGAGGCCGCCAAGAAGCTCGGTAACAGGGCGCGGGCCGACTGGTACAACCTGATGAGCCGACCGGTGTTCTTCCGACGGCTGGACGACCGGACCGAGCGGCCCGCGTTTGTCGCCAACGCCCTGGTCCCGATGGGCCAGACCATCGGCCGCAGCATCCGCGGTCACCAGCCCACCCACGTGATCCTGACCGACGCGGCCTTCGCCCCACGGCACGCCGACCCGGACGAGCAAGCACCAGACACCCAGCGCACCAGCCTGATCGTCGCGGCCGACCGGCACCTGACAAGCCTGCTGACCGAGCCCACCGGCACCGCATCCCCCGAGAAGATCCGCGACCACGCCATCGCCGAAGCCACCTGGGGCCTACTCGGCGACCTGTTCCACAATCGAGACATGGGGCACTGATGCCGCACTACGAGCACCTCCGACTCCTGGTCAACGAGATCGCTCCCGGAGCGTCGCTCCCGGTCACAAGCCTGGCCGCACGGTTCCCGACACGGTGGCTGCGACGGATCCGCAGCCAGGCGCCCTCCTGGGACGACCGCAAACTGCCCACCTGGTCCCTCGTCGAACTCCTCGACACCCTCGACCCCAACATCATCCACGTGGCCAGCAACCTCGACGACGAGCATTGGCTGATCAGCCACGCCCGCGTCGACCGGCAGGTCGTCCGCACGGCCGTCGCGGTCTGGGCCTCGACCCGCATCACCCCCGACCGGCCCGACCTGGACTGGTTCGACCTGCTCGACGACGAAGAACTCGACTGGAAGCCAACCGAACTCGACCTCCTAGCAGTCCACACTCACCCCAGCGGGACCGCGAAACCTGAAACGGCCGTATTCCGGATGCTGCCGGGCTACCTCGCCGGCCTTGTCGCAACCACCGGCATGCAGATCCGCGGTGAACACCGGCGATTCATCCTCGGCCCGGTCGACAACTCCGGCCACCGCTCCGCCATCTGGTGGCCACCCGAACGCCTGGACGACCCCAAACTCGGGTCCGGTCTATGGGCCCCAAAGATCGACTTCCACGTGGAGACCGTACCGACCCACGGCCGAGCCCGCGTCCACGCCGAACTCAGCACCGTCCGCTTCCCCCTTCAACCCGTCCGGTACGTGCCAAGCAGAGGCGGCCGGGGCCCGAGCCTGACGCTCTGGCTCCTCGCCGACTCCGGCTATCTCCGCGCGACCGAGCACCCCACGCTCGTCAGCGCCCGCATCGGGCGACGCCGCATCAACGGCACATATCAGTGGGCCTGGGAACCCGGGCTAGCCCACGCCCTGGCGAACCTCACCCATCATGCCTTCCCTGACCCGCACGACGTCGTCATCGCCCCGGCCGCCTACACCAACCAGCCGCTATCCGCGTACGTCCTGTACTCCACAGGCACCAAGCTCAGCGTCCCCGACGACGAGGACACCGACGGCAAGACAGCAAAATCGGTGCTGCACGCGGCCAAGACCGGGTTCCTGCCCGTCGACCACTACGACCTCCACACCAGCGTGGGGGAGATCTTGCAGCCGCTGGGAATCCTGCCGGTCCTCGACCTGAAGAAAGCCAAGACCACCGTCCCCCGGCTCCTCCGCCCGGCCGCAGACGCCCAGACGTCCTACACCCTCGAACTGTGGACCGAGTCACCGGCCACCCGGCAAGCCCTGCTCGCGGCAGTGACCCAGGACCTCGGCTACACCCCAACGGCCTCAACCACCCGCACCACCGACAACGGCGAGATCATCGAATCCCATAGCTACACCGGCCCCTGTGAGCTCACGGTGGAACTGCGCGAGCAGCACGACATCGCCGCAGGCATCCCCCGACCGGCCAAAGGCGAGAAGCAGGGAACCCAGGCCACCCACCGCATCCAGCACATCGAGCAGATGATCGGCAGGAGCGACGACCGCCGCGCCGCCATCGTCGAGATCCGCAAGCCGGCCTACTTCGAAGCGATCAACAAGGACGACCCGTACCGCACCCTCAAGCAAGCGTTCCCACCGCTGAACCGACGCCTGCAATGCATCCACCCGATCAACCTCTACACCCCGAAACCCGACGCCAAACGGATCAAGAAGACTCTGCCCGGCACACAATTCACCCTGGGCGACATCCACCGCGCGAGCGCAGCCGTGCAGGATGCTCTCCGCTCGCTTGGGCGAATCGGCGTACTCCCCGCCCCTCCCGACATCACCGGCGACTTCGAACTGATCGGCATCTGGCTCGAAACCCACAACGGCGCCGACATCCCCATCGTCGCCCGCATCGCCAACGACGGCACCGCGACTGCCCAACTCGCCACCAGCGACGGCACCGAACAATTGCCGTACGCCGACCTGCCCCTCGCCCTCACTGCCGGCCAAGGACGAATCCCCAGGACAAAGAACGACAACTTCCGGATCCGCATCGCCGAATTCCTCACCGCGGCACTCGGCATCGACCACGCCACCCACGACCGCGCCGTCTTCATCCGAACCAGCACCTTCCGCACCCGCGGCTGGGACTGGCTCCAAGACAAGCACCTGACCCCCGACAAGCTCATACTCCCGGGCCTCGACCCCGCAGACGACGGCGTCGAACACCTCCCACCCGCAAAATGTCCTGGCCTGCGCGTCTTTCGCATCCGCGAACGCGACAGCCAAGAGGAAGTCCCACGAGGGCTCGGAATCAAGGAAGATGCTTACGGCCGGACAAGCGGCGTCTACCCCCTCAACGACCACGTCTACTACGCGGTCAACCCCAGATCCGACCAGATGCAAACCCCGCTGACGATCACCAAACTCGACCCCGACCAAAGCGCGAACGCCCTGAAACAGGGCAGCAACAACAACCCGATCGAGATCGTGACCGCCTTCGTCCAGCCGGGAGACGATCGGCCTGCCTGGGCCGCCTACACCCAAGCGTTGCGCCGCGCCGCCCTCCACACCGACATCGCCTCCACCCTCCCCCTGCCGCTACATCTCCCGTCACTGGCCGACGAATATCTGACGTAACGAGGAAGTAGGGCAGAGCGTTGGAGGCCGATAGTGCGGCATCAGCCCTCTGAATGAGCGCCAGCGGGCCTGTGAAAGAAGGTCCGCTATCTAGTCGGTATTTCTTCTAGACCATTTATATGGACCGTTACCAGTAGAGTTGCGCTGAGCCTAGCTGGGGTCTAACCCTCGACGCGGCAAACCCCTTTTTCGATGACGCGGATTGAGGTACGGGGCTGGAGTCACTCACATTTGCTTGAGAACGATGCCAGGCAAATACTGCCATCCTATTTTTTGGATCACGTACAGAATTCGGGGAGGCACGTTGTGTAGTGTTAGTGGAGCACCCCTGGGTAGTTGGCGTGCATGACGTGCGATGGCGTTGAGTGCCCCTAGATCGATAAAGCCAAGCCGTGAGAGTTCAAGGTGTACCGGTTCGGCAGGCACTTCGCTCGATCCGAGCAACTTCGTGAGGATCGGCAGGTGTGTCCAGTCGACCTCCCCTTCGATGCGTAGTCCCGAAGGTGAGAAAGTGCGGGTGATGCGCAAGATTCCATCGTCGTATTCCGGATTGGGCTCTACGACGAGTTCGTGAGCGTCCGCCAGGGCGACCAGTTCCTCCGCGGTGCAATGGCGTTTGTCCACTTGGCAGATCGCCATGGCCATCGAAGTGGAGAAGACCGCATCGCCGAGACGATCCTCGCATCCGAGCATCCTCTTGAAGCCGGAGCGTCCCGGTTCCTTGAGCGTCCACGTAAGGTCAGTGGTCATCCGAACCGCGCGGAAACCTTGGTCGAAGGCATCAGCCGCCTGCTGCTCGAGGGTCTTCGACATCCGGTCGACATCGAACCGTCCGCGCGAGTCGAGACAGGCCTTCTCGCGCGGAATGAAGCACAAGTGCCCGGTCATGGTGAGCGCGGGCAAGTCGTAGCCATGGCGGGGGAGCACACCGGAGAGCTGCTTTGGACCGCTGTCGGTGATGTACACCATCTTCTCGTTCATCTCGAGGGCGTCCCGAATGAAGGCCCCGATAACGCGGTCGCGTTCTGGCTCGGCGCTGAACGCCAGCCACGCGTGTTCGCCTGGGCGGATCGTGCTTACCGGACGCCGGGTGAACCAGGGGCGTTCCCCCTTGACTGGGCCCAGTGCCGATTCCTCAAGCGCAGCCGAGAGCCGCTCGGCCGTGTCGATCGACCGGCGGAGCCCTGCTTGCCGACGCATGTCCGCGTCAGACAGGAGCGCGTCGAACTCCGCGTCTGCCATCAGCTCTCGAGACGCCGTCCTCCCAGACTTACCGTCGGTCACTGGTACCTCCTCTGAGCGTGCGCCTCCAGCATGCCCTTGAGCCGCTCACGGGCGCGCTGGAGTGACTTGCGAACATTCTCGGGGGTCGTCCGCAACTCCAGTGCGATCTGTTCTGGTCGGAACCCGTCGATCGTCCAGGCCATCACCTCCCGTTGACGGGGTGGAAGGGTCCGCAGTGCGGCCAAGACGAGATCGCGTTCGGCGATCTGGTCCGCGTGATCTTCGTCGGTTCCCGCAGCAATTAGAGGAACCGACTCATCCGCCGTGAGTGTGGCCTTCTGGTCACGGTAGAAGGCGCGCGTGGCAACCGTACGGACCCATGCCCGCGGCTGGGCAATGTCGTCCCAGCGCGCGTACGCCTCGGCAAAGGCGGTCTGGGCCGCGTCCTCAGCGGCGCACTGTCCAGCACCCAAGGTCATGACAAATCCGACGAGGCGGGGGAAATCACGTTCGAACCACTCGCTGAATTCACCGGGCACGACGGCGGTCCCGCCGCCCTGCGACAGTCGAAGCAAGCTGGCCAGGCCGCCGCGAGCGGGTTGTTGAGCGGCTTGGCGGACATGCCTCCGAACCGCTGCCGGGGACGTTTCCCGGCCAGGGGCCGACCTCGACGAAGACTGTGCCCTCGTCGAGGTCGATGAGCCGACTCCCCGGGGCCAAGGCGCGCACCACCTCGCTCCGGCCGTCGACGCGGGCCTGATGCACCCTTTCGAGAGTGCGTCCGCGGAGCCAGGTGCCGACCACCCCCGCTGCGATGCCGAGGGCGCTCACCGCGGCCGCCAACAGAGTCGGGTCTGCCATGTGCTGACTCTCCTATCTCCCTGCGTTGCGCTATTTGTCCGCCGGCGGATGGAGGGTTCGGCGATCGGTTCCGTTCGGTCCTCAACAGTGAGTGCGCCGACAGGGGCGCAGCGTGACTCTGGGGAGGCAGGTTTTCAGGAGGCGAACTGGACGAGCCGAATACGGTCAGGTCACCGGAACTCCACGGCCTGTAGCGGTCAAAATCTAGAAAGTGACCACACGGCTTCTCCGAGTCATATACGCCGCTGAGGCCAGAGGGTGGGTCAAGCGGCGCGGACTAGTCAACATCGGCCGGGAAGCGCCGGGCCGCAACGGTGCCGCCACTGGCTGGCCTGGCCGACCGTTCCAGCAGCGGAGACCGGATCTGGGAGCTGCGGCGTTCCTCATTCTCGCCCGCCCTGCGTTAGATGAAGCGCCGGTTCGCACCCGGTGCCGGGCACACTGGATCTGCGGTGCTACTGCGAGGGCGTCCACGGAACGGTTGGTCGTGGAGGCGCGGATCGCACTGGAACGGCGAGTGAAGGAATCGGGTCCAGAGATCAGAGTTGGCTGACCTCTACTGTGTCAAGGTCGTCCGCGATCGCAACTGACCTGCAGCTTTCGAGGCGGTGCAGGTCAGCGGCAGTCGTTGGCGGTTGTTACATCCGTTGAGGACGGTTCGGGAACTACGTCTGCTCCCGTCGTCCACGGCTCCGGGCGGGAGCAACGGGAGCACATCTGGGGGAGTGGCATTTGGCTCTCGATGGTGGTCGGTGCGACACGGTTAGGTCTGCGGGTGGTGATGTGAGATTTGGGGCCCGGGGGAGGGGGGCCTGCTGGATTCGGTGGATGCGCGTCAAACCCGACCCCACGAAACTCGGGGTGCCTCTGTATTTGTCAAGTCACGGTGGTGCGGGCGTGGGGTCGCCGCTGGCGGGTTCGGGAAGTGACTTGTCCGAAGAGCCGGCTGTCGGGGTTGAGCCGGTCGCGCTGGATGGCAGAGTC
>NZ_SMJX01000537.1 GCF_004348535.1 Actinomadura sp. KC216 | reverse complement strand
CCGCCCGGTCATGGGGGCCCGCCTCCCGTACACGTCCATCACGGCTCGCCGGGCTACCGGGGCCACCACGGGCACGGCGTCGCCGCCGCCGGTCTGGTCGGCGGAGCCGCCGCGGCCGGGATCGCGGGAGGCATGGCCGTCGGCGCGGTAGGCGACGCGGCCGGATACGCCGGAAACGTGGCCGGCTACGTCGCCGGCCACCCCGTCGACGCGTTCGGCAACGCGGTCGCCGGATACGCGGGCCAGGC
Source organism: Actinomadura sp. KC216 (assembly GCF_004348535.1). Lineage (GTDB taxonomy): Bacteria > Actinomycetota > Actinomycetes > Streptosporangiales > Streptosporangiaceae > Spirillospora. The sequence goes on along the minus strand of NZ_SMJX01000537.1, from coordinate 2,873 downwards.
CGCCGGCCAGATAGCCGGAAACGTGGCCGCCGACGTCGCAGGCGGCGTCGCGGGTGACGTGGCCGGCGAGATCGCAGGCGGCGCAGCAGAAATCCTCGGCGGCCTCCTAGGCGGCCTCTTCGGCTGACAACCACCGCCCCACCACGCCACACGACCGACTCGACCACGTCGCACAGCGAAACCCCTCCCCGGACGTCGGACGCCCCTGCGAAGAGCGGCGACACGTTGAACCCGAGCAAAGACCCGGTGCGACGCTGTTGAGCCAAGACGCAGGCGACTGGTCCGTGACACCGGGGTTGGCGTCGCAGGTCTGAGTAGGCATGCGATGAGCCGGGCTGCCAGGAGGTAGTGCCGCTGGCAGCCCGGCCGATCCCCCTCAGGAAGCGCAGCCCGCGGCACCAGGCGACATCGCAAGCAACACAGACGAGGTCGTCTCACCGACACGACAGAATCGCCCGGCCGCCGTCGGCCAACCTTGCCGAGAGCGACGGTCGGAGCCATCGGGACATCCCGCACGATTTGGCTAGCCGTGTGACGAGACTGCATCGTCCGAGAGGTTGAGCAGCTGGCATCACGGCCGACCCGCTCAGGAAGCGCAGCCCGGGGCCCCAGACAACATCGCGAACAACACAGCCGAGATGGCCTCACCGACACGACAGAAGTCCCCGGCCTACGCCGGCCAACCTTGCCGAGAGCAGCGGCCGGAACCATCGGGCCGGCGCGGACGGTCAGGCCAGGCGCGTGACAAGGCGCCATCGCGGGAGAGCTCGGGCGGCTGGCATCACGGCCGACCCCGCTCAGGAAGCGCAGCCTGCGGCCCCCAAGTGGCAACGCGGGCGAGGTGGTCTCGCTGGCCACAGCAGAAGCCCCCGGCGGACGTTGGTCAGTCTTGCGGAGAGCGGTGGCCGGAGTCGTCGGGACGGTGCGGGTGGTTTCTGGGTGGGCGTTGGGCTGGCTCCTCGTCCGATCATTCCTGCTTGGAGCAGCGGAGCACCTGACGAGTGGCGCGGTGGGGGTGGGGAAAATGCGGGGGGTTTTGGACTAGATCTGTTGCGGTCTCGGCCAACGGGGCCGTGTGTGGTTATCGTCGTGACCATGACCACCCTGATCCTGGTCCTGCTCTGCCTTGCGATCGGCGGACGCGAGTTGTATCTGGCGTCCGACAAGCGGCTCCCTCGCGCGCAGGCGGAGCTGCGCGAACTGCGTAACCAGGTGTCCGAGCTGGCGCGGCGGCACGAGGCGCTCGCGGCGGTGGTGGACGAGGCGACGGAGCCCGCCGGGATACCGATACCGCCGCCGCCGCGACCCGAGGCCCCGGACGCGGAAGTGCTGGACCGGCTCGACGCGCTCACCGGACGGGTCGAGCGGCTGGAGAAGGAGTTCGGCGACATCTCCGGCGAGCTCGCGGGCGTCGATCTCGACCGCGACGCGCAGCACGCCCTGGCCCGCTCGCTGGACGCGGTGGAGCGCGACGTCCTGGAGCTGCACCAGGAGATGCTCGACCGCCTCGACCGCGAGGAGGGCGTCGTCAACGGGGTCGTGCTCAGCGAGGAGGGCGAGGCGGAGGCGCTGCTCGCCGGTGCGTACGAGCGGTGCGCCGCCGAGTACGGGCTGCGCGTGCGGGTCCGCGATCAGCGGTCCGCGCAGGCCACGGGCGCCTATCGCGGGACCGTCTACCACCTTTCCGGGCGCCGCCCCGAGGTGCTCGCCGAAGACCTGCTCTCGTATGTCCGGGGTTTGTACGACCCGCGCGACTCGTCCGCTCTGAACGCGCTGCTGACCGAGCTGGCGGCGCTGCGCGGTGGAGGCGTCGCGAGGTTCGGCCCGTTCACGGCCGTCAGTACGCAGAGCGCGCTCATCTGCGGCGTCCTGCCGGACGGCGCGCCGCCGACCGAACCGTGGCAGCTCGTCGACCGGCTCCGCGAGCTGCCCGCCGACCGGCAGAGCGACCTGTCCTGGCTGCGCTCCGACGACTAGGGGCGGACGAAGCGCGGCGCGCCCTCCGTGCGGTCCACGCCGAACGCCAGGAGGCAGCGGGGCACGCGGCCCGCGTCGATGTGCAGGCACAGGCCGAGCCGGAGGTCCGGGTCGACGAAGACCACGCGCCGCAGCGCCCACAGTGCCCTGCGGGTCCGGGCCCGCGTCTCCGGGTGCGGCACGTCGTGCAGCGTCGCCGTGACGACGTGGCCCGCGTAGCGCCATAGCCCGGCGGAGTCCAGGACGCGGACGCCCGCCGAGGTCAGGTTCGCGACGATCACGACGCCGCTGTCGTCGTCCTCCGGGACCACCGGGACCGGAACGCCCTGGCCGGGCAGGTCGCGCGGCGCACGCGGGCCGCCCACCGCCCGGTGGTAGCGCAGCGGGTCGAGCGTGTCGATGACGAACGCCCCGGCGTACGGTTTCGACGCCCGTGGTGGTCCGGCGCCGGGCGGGGCCTGGAGGGACGCCGGCCTCAGGTGGGCGCTGAGGTCGAACACCATCCCGGCGTCGTCCAGCCACACGGGGACGCCGAGTTTCGCGGACGCCTTCCGGTCGACGGCGTCCATGGTCCGCCACGGTTCGTCGGTCTGGCGCGACAGCCTCGCCGCCATGCCCAGGCCGGGGAACGCCCCCTCCAGGACGGCGAGCGTGGCCCGCCACGTGGTGCTGTTCACGAACTCGGCGACGAACGCGTCCGCCAGCGCCTTGCGCCGGGCGGGGTCGGCCATCGGGCTCGGACGCGGGGGTGTCTCCTGCGGCTCTGGCCAGCGCGGCTCCGGGACCTTGGTCATGGACGGCGGCTCGGCCGCCAGGCCCTTGCCCGGAAGGAACGGCTCGTCGGTGGTGCGTTCATGCCGGCCTGGGAATTCGTGCTGTTGAGGGGGGTCGAGGGG
>NZ_SMJX01000536.1 GCF_004348535.1 Actinomadura sp. KC216 | reverse complement strand
TACCCGACGAGCAGCAGCGCCCCGCCCCAGGCGGGCAGCGTGTCCAGCCCGCCCGACCCGCCGAACGCCGACGTGGTCAGCGTGATCGCCCGCACCGCACCGGCGGGCAGCCACTGCCCGACCTCCGGCAGCGCGACGGTGACGATCCCCTCGACCAGCTGCACCCAGCCCACCGCCACGATGATCGCCGCGATCTGGTTCCGGATCAGCGCGCCCAGCCCCAGCCCGACCAGCGCGTACAGCGCCATCGCCAGGACGGTGCCGCCCAGGATCAGCGGGACGTCATGGTCCAGCAGCGAGGTCGAGCCGCCCTTGATCGCCAGCGCGGGCAGCGCCACCGCCACCGTGACCAGCACCGTCGCCAGCCCGAACCCGGCGCCGAACAGGAAGTAGGAGATCAGCTTGGCCGCCAGCACCCGGCCGCGGACGGGCGTCACCAGGAACGTCCCGCTGATCGTCTGGTGCCGGTACTCGGTGGTGATCCCCATGATGCCGAGGATCATCATGAACAGGACGCCGCCGCTCGCGCTGGCGTAGAACGCCCGGACGGTCGACGGGTCGGTGACGGGCGCGATCGCCATGTCCCCGTCCATCTCGACCCCGGCCAGCGCCACGTACACGGCGAGGCCCATCAGGCTGAAGCCCAGGCTCAGCGCCAGCATGCCGATCCACATCCGGGTGGAGCGGATCTTCAGCAGCTCCGCCCTGACCAGGTTGATCATGCCTGCCCGCCCTTCTCCGGCCCCGCCGCGCCGACCGCCGCCGCCGAGCCCGCGCCTCCCGCCGTCTCCGCGCCCGGGTCTCCCGCCGTCTCCGGGCCCGCGCCTGCGTTTGCCGGGTCCGCCCCCGCAGGCCGGGGTGGGCCGTCCAGTTCCGCCATCGTGAGCTCCAGGAAGATCTTCTCCAGTCCGGAGCGCTCCCGGGCGAGCTCGGTGAGCACCGCCCGCGTGTCCAGGGCCGCGCGCCCGACGTCCTCCGGTTCGAGCCCGGTCACCCACAGCCGGTCGTCCTCGCGCCGGACCCGCCCGCCCGCGTTCTCCAGGGCGACGGCCAGCTCCCCGGCCTGCTCCGTCCGGACCCGGAGCTCGCCGCCCGCGCCGACCAGCTCGGCCAGCGGCGCGTCCCGGACCAGCCTGCCCCGCGCGACGATCACGACGTGGTCGGCGGTCTGCTCGACCTCGGGGAGCACATGGCTGGAGACCAGGACGGTGCGGCCGTCCTCCGCCAGGTGCCGCAGCAGCGAGCGCAGCCAGTGCACGCCCGCCGGGTCGAGGCCGTTGGCGGGCTCGTCCAGGATGAGGACCCGCGGCTCGCCGAGGATGGCGGTGGCCAGCGCGAGCCGCTGCCGCATGCCGAGCGAGTAGCCGATCACCCTTCGGTCGGCGGCGCCGGTGAGCCCGGTCTGCTCCAGCACGGTGTCCACCCGCTGCTTGGGGAGCCCGGCGGCGGTGCAGGCGATCCGGAGATGGTCGCGGGCGCTGCGGCCGGGATGGAACCCCGTCGCCTCCAGCGCGGCACCGACCTCGGTGACCGGGCGGTCCAGCCCCGAATACGGGCGGCCGTTGACCAGGGCCCGTCCCGAGGTGGGCGTCACGAGCCCGAGCAGCATCCGCAGCGTCGTCGTTTTTCCGGCCCCGTTCGGCCCGAGAAATCCGGTGACCATGCCCGGACGGGCGGTGAAGCTCAGCCCGTCCACGGCACGAACCGGGCCGAAATGCTTGGTAAGGCCCTCAACCGAGATCATGCGGGCATTCTTCCAGCTCGCGGCCGGTACCCGTGCCCGGTCGGGCGCTACGCGGGGCGGGATTCGGCGGGCTGGAAGAGTTCGACGAGGTTGCCGGCGGGGTCGGTGAGCAGGATCTGCCGCCCGCCCGGGCCGCTGACGACGTCGCCGCTGAAGGCCAGCCCGGCGGCGCGGAGCCGGTCGATCTCGGCGTCGAGGTCGTCGACCATGAGATGGATGCGGTTGCGTCCGGGGACGGCGGGCTCGGGCGTGGCGCGGGCGCCGGAGCTGGCGGGCCCGGACAGCAGCAGCCGCAGCGGCCCCCGCACCACGTCGGCGAAGGCGGACCCGGCGCTGGTGCGCAGCGTGAAGCCCAGGTGCGTGGTGTAGAAGTCGGTGGCCGCCTGGACGTCGTCGACGAGGTAACGGACGCTGGCGAGCCGGTCAGGTGCGCTCATGGCGAGACCTCTCGTGGTGGATGGACGAGCTGAGGCAGCAGGTGGCGGACGCGGGTGTCGATGTCCGCCGCCGCCCGGACGAAGGCGGCGCGCCTCGCTGCGCGATCGGCACTTTCGGAAATGGCGGGATCGGGAATGCTCCAATGGACGCGCCGGGCGTGTTCGCCGAAGTCGGGACACACTTCGCGGACTTTGTCGCAAAGGCTGATCACGTAGTCGAACCGCCGTCCGGCCAGGGCGTCCAGATGCCGTGGACGGCGGTCGCCCACGTCGATGCCGTAGCGCTCGCGGAGGACCCGCACGGCGTCCGGGTGCAGCCGCTCCTTGGGGTGGCTGCCCGCGCTCGCCACCTCGACGCGGCCTCCGGTGCGGTGGTCGAGGAGCGCCTCGGCGATCGGCGAGCGGGCGCTGTTCCCGGTGCACGCGAACAGCACGGCCGGACGGCCCCCGGACGCGGGCGGCACGGCCGGGGCCGGAGCTGGGTCCAGTGCGAGGGCGGGGTGCAGGGCGGCCCCGGCCTCGGCCAGCGCGTGCGCGCAACGCTCCAGGTCAAGGTGGTAGTAGCTGTCCCGCGCGTCGAAGCTGCTGCGCCGCGCGACGACCAGCCCGCCGTCGCGCAGCAGGCGCAGATGGTAGGAGACCAGGTTCTGCGGTTCGCCGACCGCGTCCACCAGCTCGCGGACCCGGTGGTCGCCGGTGGCCAGCGCGCGCAGCAGCCGCCACCGCACCGGATGCGCGGCCAGCCGCACGAAGGCCGGGAGGACCCGATCCGTCGACTCCACGCCGCCCACGATACATCAATCCAGTTTGATGCATCTAGCCCAAGAGTATTCACACTGAAAATTTGGACCTGTGTAGAAGTGCTCCAGAAGCGCGGCACTGGTCTATTTTTAAGGAGCTTTGCGCATTACGCGGCAAAGGAGTCGTGCATGCCCACCCCACGCACCATTCCCT
>NZ_SMJX01000535.1 GCF_004348535.1 Actinomadura sp. KC216 | reverse complement strand
GGGCGTACGCGATCGCGTCGTCGGCGGGCATGGCCCGCCCCTCGCCCCAGGCTTGGGTGACGAGGGGTTCGCCCAGCTTGCGGCGGATCGGTTCCAGGGTGCGTTCGCGGCGGGCGCCGGTCCCGGGGGCGCGGCCGGTGGCCTCGTGGAGCGCGGACGCGGCGCCGGCGAGCATCACCGCGCCGCGGCCGTCGCCCTCCCGGGCGACCAGGTCGGCGAACGCGTCCAGGGCGCGGGACATGTCCAGGCGGATGCCGGACGAGCGGCTCAGCGTGAGGCTCTGCGAGAGCGACTCGCGGGCCGTGCGGAGGTCGTCCTGTTCGAGGGCGACGCGGCCGAGGCCGGCGAGGGCCCGCGCCATCTCCGGGCGGGCGCCGATCTCGGCGAGGATCGGCAGGACCTCGGCGTAGTGGCGGCGCGCGGACACCTGGTCGCCGCGCAGCTCGGCGAGGCGGCCGAGGCCGATCATGGCGTGGGAGGCGCCCCACAGCTGCCCGATGTCGCGCATGACGGACGCGGCGGCGTCCAGATGCTCGCGGGCCTCCCGCAGGCGCGAGCCGCGGATCAGCAGGTAGCCGCGGACGGCGGCGGCGTAGGCGCGGTTCCACTCCTGGCGGGGCGCGCCGGCGATCGCGTCGGCCTCGTCGAGGCGTTCGGCCGCTTCCGCGAGCCGCCCGGCGCGGACCAGGCATTCGGCGCCGGCGATCAGGGCGGACGCGGTCATGAAGTCGTCGCCGCAGTCGCGGCAGGACGCGAAGCCGTCGTCGGCGTAACGAGCGGCCTGGGCGAAGTCGCGGACGCCGAGGGCGAGCTGGGCGCGGGCGACGAGCGCGGGGCCGAGGACGTGGGGCCCGACCCCGTGGGCGGCGGCGAGGAAGCGGTCGGTCCAGTCGGCCCACTCGGTGACGCGGCCGCGCACGATCCAGAAGGTGCGCAGCGAGGTGCAGATCCGCAGGCCCTCGGGGACGTCGCCGCGGTCGAGTGACCAGGTCAGCGCGGAGCGGACGTTGCCGAGCTGCACGTCGTACCAGTTGAACAGCGCGACGCGTTCGGCCCACGCGGCGTCGTCGCGCGCGACGGCGATCCGGCCGTGGCGCTCGGCCGCCGCCAGGACGGCGTCCCGATGGCGGCCGCGGAACGTCTCGTCCTCGCCCGCGTCGGCGAGCCGCTCCGCCGCGTACTCGCGGATGCTGTCGAGCTGCCGGAACCGGACCTCCCCGGCGAGTTCGCCGGCCACGGTCACGAGGGACTTGTCGACCAGCGCGGTGAGCAGGTCGAGGACGTCGTCGGCGGGGAGCGCGGCGTCGGCGCAGACATGCTCGGCCTGCTCCAGCGTCCAGCCCGAGAAGACGGACAGGCGCCGCAGCAGGATGCGCTCCGGGTCGTCCAGCAGCTCGTGGCTCCAGTCGATCGCGGCGCGGAGGGTGCGCTGCCGGGCGGGGGCGGTGCGGTCCCCGGCGCTGAGCAGCCGGAACCGGTCGGTGAGGCGCCGCGCGATCTGGTCCACCGACAGGACGCGGACGCGGGCGGCGGCGAGTTCCAGCGCGAGCGGCATCCCGTCGAGCGCGCGGGTGACCTCGTGGACGGCGTCCGTGCCGTCGAACCCGGGCCGCGCAGCCTTCGCGCGGTCGATGAACAGCCGCCGCGCCTCGCCGGGCTCCAGCGGCGGGACGCGCCACACGTTCTCGCCCGCCATGCGGAGCGGTTCCCGGCTGGTGGCGAGCACGCGCAGCCGCGGGCAGCGGGCCAGGAGCGTGCCGGTCAGCTTGGCGCACTCCTCGATGAGGTGCTCGCAGTTGTCCAGGACGATCAGGGCGGCGGGCGCGCGGAGCGCGTCGGCGAGCGTCTCGGTGAGCGGGCGACCGTCCTCCTCAGCGACGTCGAGAACGGTGGCGACGCGCCGCGCGACCGGCTCCGTCGTCCCGTCCGGGCGGACGTCGGCCAGCTCAACGAACCAGACGCCGTCGGGACCGGTGTCGAGCACCGTGTGCGCGACGTGCAGCGCGAGCCTGGTCTTGCCGATGCCGCCCGCGCCGCACAGCGTCACGGCGCGCATGCCCTCTAGCAGCCGGGCCAGGTCGCCGACGTCGCGTTCGCGGCCGACGAAGGCGTTGGGTTCGGCGGGGAGATTCGTCTTCACGGGAGTGGTCGTCGCGGTCATGCTCCCCCGCCGTTCCGAGCCCGGCCGCGGCGCGCTGACCGGGACATCCGTCATGGCACTGTGAGTGTGACATCGCTCTGCGTATACCGCCATGGTTTCGTGTACTTCATTGTTCACGCGTCCGCGGCGCCGTTTCCCCTCGCCAACGTGTCGGCCGCCCCACAGCGCGCCGCGTCCCCCACCTCCAAGAACACGGCCCCCACCCTCGAAAACACCCTGAACGCACCGGCAGCGTCCGCGAGGCGTCCCGAAGCCGAACCGGCTCCGTTACCGGGCGTCGTTCATCGGCGTGGTCGGCTCATGCTCGCCTACGTCCCGTACGCGGCCCGGTCGTGGACGCGCCGCTGGACGGGCCCGGCAGCGCGAGGCCTACCTGGCGCTTCTCGAACGCGCCGCGAGCGGGACCCTGCCCGACGCCGACCGCGCGGGCGCGGTGGCGCAGATGGCGCGGGTGCCCGGCGTGGACCTCGCCCGAATCAGCGCGTTCCGCGACGGTGACCCCTACGTCCGCCGTGCCGCGCTCACCGCGCTCGCGTGGACGCCGTCGCCGCAGGAGACGCTGCCCCGGCTGCTGGCGGCAAGCGCTCACCGCACTGATCACCTGCGCGACCCAGGGCATCGGCGCCACCGAGCTCGGCGGTGCCGCCGCGCTGACCGCCGACCCGGGTCTGCCCAACGCCGAACCCGAACGCGACCTCCCCGCAGCCCAGCGCCTGGACGCCCTCGTCGGGGCCGTTCGCAACGCCGCACAACGCGACCGTGACAGCGCCGATCACGCCATCCGCGCCGTGATGGACCAGCTGCCTGAGCACCTCGCCTGCGAACTGGCGGCGGCCACCCTGCGCTGGGACTCCCCCGGCGTGGCGGGCGCCGTCGACGCCCTGGCCGACAGGTGCGCGGGCGGCGGCGCCCTCGCCGTCCTCCAGGTCGCCGAGGCCCTCGTCGGGGACGCTCCCGACCCGTACGTGCAGCTG
>NZ_SMJX01000534.1 GCF_004348535.1 Actinomadura sp. KC216 | reverse complement strand
GACTCTGCCATCCAGCGCGACCGGCTCAACCCCGACAGCCGGCTCTTCGGACAAGTCACTTCCCGAACCCGCCAGCGGCGACCCCACGCCCGCACCACCGTGACTTGACAAATACAGAGGCACCCCGCGGTCTCGAACCCGTCCATCTCGGGCATGACGACGTCGAGCAGGATCAGCGCGAAGTCGTCGCTCAGCAGCTCCTTCAGCGCGGCCTGCCCGGACGTGACGGGCACGACCTCCACCGGCAGCGCGTCGAGCACGGCGGCGAGGGCGGTCAGGTTCTCCTCGCGGTCGTCGACGGCCAGGATCCTCGTGTCGCTCGGCACCGGACTCCCTTACGTCAACGACGGTCTATGCCGTCCACCCTGCCATGGCCGGAAGAACGACAACAGTGAATCGTCCCAGACTAAGAATTTCTAGGGTAGCCAGCCGGGTTTGACCAGGCCGGATTCGTAGGCGAACACGACGAGTTGGGCCCGGTCGCGGGCGTTGAGCTTTACCATCGTCCGGCTGACGTGGGTCTTCGCGGTGGCGGGGCTGACCACGAGGCGGGCCGCGATCTCCTCGTTCGACAGGCCCTCGCCGACCAGCGCCATGACCTCCCGCTCCCGGTCGGTCAGGGCGTTGAGCCGCGGCGACGGCGCGGGTTCCTTGGCCCGCGCGGCGAACTCGGCGATGAGGCGGCGGGTGACCGACGGCGACAGCAGCGCGTCCCCGTCCGCGACGGCCCGGACAGCGTGGATCAGCTCGACGGGCTCGGTGTCCTTGACGAGGAACCCGCTCGCGCCGCCGCGCAGCGCCTCGAACACGTACTCGTCCAGCTCGAACGTGGTGAGGATCACGATCTTGACGCCGTCCAGCCGGTCGTCGGACGCGATCCGCCGGGTGGCCTCCAGGCCGTCCAGCCCCGGCATGCGGATGTCCATCAGGATGACGCTCGGGCGCAGCCGCTTCGCCTGCGCGACCGCCTCCTCGCCGTCGCTCGCCTCGCCGACGACCTCGATGTCGGGCTGCGCGTCCAGCAGGGCCCGGAAACCGGCCCGGACCAGCACCTGGTCGTCGGCGAGCAGCACTTTGATCATCGAGTCTCGCGCGTCCGGCGAGCCACCAGAGACCTGCATGTCCGGTCAGTCCTCTCTCACGGCGGACGCGCCGTCCGGTTCCGCGGGCGCCCGCCCGTCCGGTTCCGGCCGGTCCGGTTCCGGTCCCGCTTCCAGGGGGAGCGTCGCGCGGACGCGGTACCCGCCGCCCGGCCGCGGCCCCGCCTCGAACGAGCCGCCGAGCGCCGCGGCCCGCTCCCGCATGCCGCTGATCCCGCTGCCGCTGCCGCCCGGGTCGTCCAGGAGGGACACCCCCTGGCCGTCGTCGTCGACCTGCACCACGATCTCGGTTTCACCGTAGGCGATGCGGACCCGCGCCGTCACCGGGCCGGGACCGGCATGGCGGCTCACGTTCGTCAGCGACTCCTGGACGATCCGGAACGCGGCGAGGTCGGTGCCCGCGTGCAGCGGGCGGCGATCCCCGGTGATCTCGGCGTCGACCCGGAGCCCGGCGGAGCGGGCGCGGGCGAGCAGGTCGTCGAGGCCGCCGAGGCCCGCGGTGGGGGTGCGCGGCGCGGTCTCGCCCTGCGCCCGCAGCGCGCCGATCACCCCGCGCATCTCGGTGAGGGCCTCCTTGCTGGCCTCCTTGATGGCGGCGAGCGCCGTCCGGGCCTGCTCGGGGTTCTCGTCCATCAGGTGCAGCGCCACCCCCGCCTGCACGTTGATCATCGAGATGTTATGGGCGAGGACGTCGTGCAGCTCGCGGGCCATCCGCAGCCGCTCCTCGCTGGCCTGGCGGCGCTCCTCCTCGGCGCGGGTGCGGGCCGTCTCGGCGGCCCGCTGGGCGCGCGTCCGGACCAGCTCGGACGTGACGAGCACGACCAGCGCCCAGGCGGTGACGAACGTCGCGGCCACGAGCGTCGGCTCCTCGGGCGAGAACCAGCCGCTGCCGCGCTCGTCCGCCGGGACGCCGATCAGCACGGACAGGCCGAAGAAGGCGGCGAGACCCAGGCCCGTCCCGGCCCAGGCGGCCAGGCGGTGACCGGCGACGACGGCGGCCATCATCGCGACGCCCAGGGAGAACGGCGCGGGCCCGTAGGGGTAGGCGCGCAGCAGGTACAGCGCGGTCACCGCCCCTACCGCGGCCAGCGTGAACACCGGGTTGCGGCGGCGCAGCAGGAGCAGCGCCGGGCCCGCCAGCAGCAGGCCGAACCCGAGCGGGTCGAGGTCGGCGTGGCCGGCGCCCGAACCCGGTCCGGCACCGGCGCCCCGGTCGTCGGCCCACGGCGGTCCCGACCCTCGCGGCCCGCCGCCGTGCTGCGCGCCCATCGACCCGAACACCTGGACGAACGCCAGGAGCACCGGGACGACCCAGACCGGCCACGTGGCGGGGGTCGGCCAGCGGTACCGGACCGGGCCGCGGGGCGCTGAAGTGCTCATGTCTGCACGTTAAGTCATCGAGGTCAGGCCCCACGTCGGCCGTGGGGAGTGAGCGTCCGTACTCCTCGGGACGTACCCGCACAGGCGGGACACCGGGGCCGGGATCACTCTGTCCATCGGATGGGGAGGCGCTCGAAACCGTGCCGGGCGTTGGACCGCAGCATCACCGGCTCGCCCACGACCTGCGGCAGCCCAGGACGTTCCAGCAGCGCGTCGAGGAGCGCGCGCAGCTGCACGCGGGCCAGCCGCGCGCCGAGGCAGGCGTGGAACCCGAAGCCGAAGCAGAGATGCGACCGGCCGCCGCCGACGAACCGGTCCGGCAGGAACCGCCCGGGGTCGGGGAACACCTCGTCGTCGTGGTTCGCGGAGACCAGCCACAGCGTGACCCGCTCGCCGGCGAGCAGCGGCACGCCGCCGATGACGGTGTCGCGCTGCACGACCCGCCAGACCTGGAGGACGGGCGTCCACCAGCGCAGCATCTCCTCGACCGCGCCGTCGAGGAGCCGCTCGTCCGACCGCGCCTCCTGGAGCCGGACGTACTGCGCCGGGTGGCGGAGCAGCGCGTAGAGGCCGCCGGTGAGGGTGTTCCGCAGCGTTTCGGGCAGGTCGCGGACGACCTCGCCGACGAAGTCCACCGTCTCGCCGTACGGGACGCGGGCGAGCATGGCCCGGGCGGGCGGGTCCATGT
>NZ_SMJX01000533.1 GCF_004348535.1 Actinomadura sp. KC216 | reverse complement strand
GCCCAGGACTGTTAGGACGGCTACTGCGACCGCTGCGTAGACGGCGAGGGTGATTCCCAGGGCTAGGGGGATGGCGCGGGGGATCGTGCGGGCCGGGTCGCGGACCTCCTCGCCGAGGGTGGCGATGCGTGCGTATCCGGCGAAGGCGAAGAAGAGGAGGCCCGCTGCCTCCAGGATGCCCGATGGGGTTGTGTCGGAGGTCAGGTCCAGGTGGGCTGGGTCGGACGTCGCTGAGATCAGGGACGTGATGATCACTGCTGTGAGGACTGTCAGGACGATGGCGACGATCACGCGGGTCAGCCATGCGGATTTTCGTACGCCCGCGTAGTTGACGGCCGTGAGGAGCAGGACGGCCGCCACGGCGATCGTGTGGGAGTGGGCGGGCCAGAGGTAGAAGCCGACGGTCAGCGCCATGGCGGCGCAGGACGCCGTCTTGCCGACCACGAAGCCCCAGCCGGCCAGGTAGCCCCAGAAGTCGCCCAGGCGTTCGCGGCCGTAGACGTAGGTTCCGCCGGACGCGAGATAGCGGGCGGCCAAGCGTGCTGAAGACGTCGCGTTGCAGTAGGCGACGATGGCGGCCACGCCCAGGCCGAGCAGGAGTCCCGAGCCGGCCGCGCGCGAGGCGGGGGGCAGGGCGGCGAAGATGCCCGCACCGATCATCGAACCCAGGCCGATGACGACCGCGTCGAACACGCCCAGGCGGCGCTGTAGGCGGTCGCCGGTCGATGTGTCGGCCATGGCGTGCTCTCCTCGGCGGTCGTCGGCCGTGTTTATGCCCCGTGTTCGGGCGGGGAGGCGTGTTCTGAGCTCGGAACGCCTAGCGAGGAGATGAACATGTCATATCCGGAGCCCCGGTACTTCGGGGATGGGGGCGAGATCAGCGCCGTCTTCCGGCCCGCGGACGCCGGACCGGAGCTCGTGTCGCCGGCCGGGACGAAGACGTACTACCTGGCGACCGGGCGGCCCACGGGGCGCGAGCACGGGGCGGCCACGGACGGGGAGTTCGGCCTCTACAACGTCGTCGGCCTGCCGCCGGGGGCCGGGACGGGCACCCACTTCCACAGGACGATGTCCGAATCGTTTTTCGTGACGGACGGGACGGTGTCGCTGTTCGACGGGGAGCGCTGGGTCGAGGGGACGAAGGGCGATTTCCTCCACGTCCCGCCCGGCGGGCTGCACTCGTTCTACAACCGGTCGGACGAACCGGCGTCGTTCCTGATGCTGTTCACGCCCGGTGCGCCTCGGGAGGGCTACTTCGAGGGGGTCGGTGCCGTTGGCCGGATGAGTGAGGAGGAGCGGAGCCGGTTCTTCGTCGAGCACGACAGCTACTTCATCGACGAGACGAAAGGGCCGAAGGTCGGATAGGGGATGAGTTCGTCGGTGGAGTGGTTCTGCGGGTGAGCACCAGGACGGTCAGGGTCAGGCAGGCCGGGACGGCCAGGTAGGCGCCGCAGGACAGGAGGATCGCGGCGGTGAAGAGGGTTCCCGCGCGGGCGAGCGTGCGGGGGCGTCCGGTGAGGAGCCGGGTGGCGGCGGCCGTGCCGATGACGGTGACGGTCGCCAGGCAGGCGGCGGTGGTGCGCATGAGCGGGTCCAGGCCGAGGTCGGCGGCCAGGACGATCGTGGTCAGGGCGGTGGTCACAGCGGCGAGCAGGCCGAGGCTGCGGCGCGGGGTGCGGAGGGCGTCCGGGAGGGCGCCGTCGCGGGACAGGGCCGAGCCCAGGCGTGCGCCGCCCGCGATGTAGGTGTTCATCGCGACGAAGCTCAGGACGAGTGCCGCCCCGGCGGTGACGGGCCTTGCCGTGGTGGGGCCGATCCCGTCCTCCAGGAGCAGGGCGAGCGGTACCGGTGACGACGCGGCGCGGTCGCCGAGGACGCCCGTCACCGTGACGGCGAGGCCGAGGTAGAGGACGCCGACGATCGCGAGGGTCAGGACGGTCGCGCGGGGCAGGAGGCGGCGCGGGTCGGTGAAGTCGCCGGAGAGGTGGCTGGCGGCCTCCCAGCCCGCGAACGCGAAGAACAGGACTCCTGCGGCGTGGACGACTCCCGGCCCGCCGTGCGGGGCGAACGGGGTGAAGTTGGCTGTGGACAAGTGGGGGGCGGTGGTCAGTATCGTCAGGAGGAGAAGGGCCGTCAGGAGGGTGACCAGGGCTAGCTGGATGCGGCCTGAGAGGCGCAGGCCGCTGTAGTTGGTGGCGAACGCGGCCAGGAGGAGTGCGCAGGTCATGGCTATGGTGCCGGGGCGTCCGAGACCGGCGGCCGATGCGGTGTAGTCGGCGCCGATCATCGCGCCGGCCAGCACGCCGACCGGGACGACGGCGTAGAAGCAGAAGCCGGCGACCATCGCTGGACGGGCACCGAAGGCGCGGGCCGCGAACGTCGCGACGCCGCCCGCGTCGGGATGGCGGGCGCCGAGCGCGGCGAACGTCAGCGCGACCGGCACGCTCAGCGCCAGCAGCGCCGCCCACGCGATGATCGACGACGGGCCCGCCGCCGCGGCGGCCAGGTGCGGAAGGGCCAGGACTCCGGGGCCGAGGACGGCGCCGACGAAGAGCGCCGTGCCCTGGCCCAGCCCGAGCCGATGTCCGGTCTTGTTCGCCATACTTCCCCCGAATGAGTGGTGTTCGGGGTTGAAGGTAGCCATTTGGTTGGGAATGGAGATGTCTAGGCGAACGTTTGACTGAAAGTCGGGCGCATAATCGGGTGTGGACGAACTTGATACGGAGATCGTGCGGCTTCTCCAGACGGATGCCCGGCAGTCCAACCGCGAGCTCGCCCGGACGCTCGGGATCGCGCCGTCGACGTGCCTCGAACGGGTCCGGTCGCTGACGCGGCGCGGCGTGATCCGCGGCTACCACGCGGAGATCAGCCCGGCGGCGCTGAACCGCGGCGTGCAGGCGCTGGTGTCGTTGCAGGTCAGGCCGCTCAGCCGGACGGTCATCAACACGTTCAAGGACTACGTGTCGGGGATGGCCGAGGTCATCAGCGTGTTCGTGGTGGCGGGCGGCGACGATCTGGTGCTGCACGTCGGCGTCCAGGACCTCGACCACCTGCACGCGTTCCTGCTGGACGGGCTGAGCAAGCGCAAGGAGATCGCCGGGTTCCGGACGTCGGTGATCTTCCAGCATGTGCACAACACCGTGTTGAGCCGGCTGGACGATCCCGTCCCGGGGTGAGTGCAACCGGGTGGGGCGGCGTGGGGTTCATG
>NZ_SMJX01000532.1 GCF_004348535.1 Actinomadura sp. KC216 | reverse complement strand
CGCCGGTCCCCCGCGACCACCACCCCGCCGGGGAAACCCACGGCGACGATCGTCGTCCCGTGCGGGATGTCCTCCCCCGCCCGCGACGCCGGAGGCGTCCGCCTGCCGGGCAGCAACTCCGGAGAGTAGCCCCCCAGGAACTCCGTGAACGACGACGTGTCCGGGTTCGCGAACAACCCCGGCAGACGCCCGGTGTGCGAATCGTGCGACGCCACGCGACTCCCTTCTCTCCACCTTGCACCGGCTCCCTGCCCAACCCCACCGGCGCGGACGACTACGACCCTACTGTTCAAGGTCGCCCATGCGCATGCCGCATGATCTCCGGCGCAGTCAGCCCACGGCGAACCCGTGCCCATCCAGGCGTCCGGTAGACCGATTCGACACCTCACTCGTGACTCAGAACCCCCGCCGGACCCGGCCCCTCCCACACCGGCGTGTCGAGCTCCTCGTCGAACGGCAAGGTCTGCTTCCGGTACTCGCCGTCCTGCTCCCAGAACGCCTTCCAGCCGCCCCTGGGAACCGACGCAGGGTCGACGTCCGGAACGGTAAGCGACAGCCGCGTCCGTCCGTCCTCGCCCGTCACCGTCTGCACCAGACGGCCCTCCACGTAATCCGCCGCCCGGCGCAAAGCGATCGGGTCGTCCCTCAACTGGCCCATCCCCGTGTTGCATGACGAACACGCCATCCCGCGCACCGCCCCGCTCACGTGATCATGGTCGACGTGCTCAGCCGGGAAGTCGAAGCACACCGCGCACTGCCCCATCTGCATCTTGAGGAGCCACTCCGCGTCTTCGTCGTTGATCCCGTACCGCCGACGCCTGTGGTAATGGCGCGCGGACTTCAGGGAATCTCCCCTCGTGCGCCAGTTCGGGTCCCACCGAACCCGGTCCGGGCCTCCGAAGACCGGAACGCCGATCTCGATGCACATCCCCCGCGCGTGCGAACCGCGCAGCTCCAGGTAGTCGGCCGCGAGACGAAGCCGGGCGGGATCGTCGGCGAACTGCCCCAGCCCGCCGTTGCACTTGAAGCACAGGATGCGGCGGACGAGCCCGGTCAGGTGGTCGTGATCGACGTGCTTGGCGTCCGCACGGAGGCAGATCACGCAGACCCCGCCCTGCTCGAGGACCATCTGCTCGACCTGCTGCTCGGTGATGCCGTAGCGGAGCTTGAGCTGATAGTTGCGCCCGCTTCCGTGGTTGCGGCGCCTCTCATCGGCCATGACCTTGTTGTGGCATGGACGGCAGTAGGTGGCCAGGCCCGTGCTGCTGGCCCGATTCCGCCCGAAGTCCTCGATCGGCTTGACCACCTTGCACTGTGGGCAGTACTTCATCCCTTCCGGAACAGCCGAGTGCCGTCGATAGGCCCTCGTTTCCTTGCCCAGACTCGCCTGCTTCTTCCGATAGGAACGACTGTTGCGTAGGCCGAAGCATGCCTTGCAGTAGTGAGCAAGCCCATCCTTCGAGGCCTTGAGCTTCCAGAACTCGCTCGCGGGCTTCTCTTCCCCGCAGTCGAGACATTTCTTCGAACGCATGAGCGAGACTCTAATCGTCTCGCTCATGCCTTGGCGGTCGATTTAAGAATGTGAGGAAAATGTCCGCTTATGCGGCCTTATCGGTGGGCCGCTAAATCGGACATTTCCTATCACTCCCCCCCTTTTTGGATATAGGCCCTTACGAAGTCTTCTGCGTTCTCTTCTAGCACTTCGTCTATTTCGTCCAGAATTGAGTCCACGTCGTCGGTGAGCTTCTCCTGGCGCTCTTGTACGTCCTCGGTCGTCGTGGCCTCGGTCTCCTCGGTCTCTTCCGTGCGCCGAGTGGTCTGCTTCTGACCGCCGGTGTCCTTCGTGGCCATTCCGTACCTCCCGCTCTGCCGGTGCCCTCGACCCTATCTCCGATCTTCGACGGCGAGCGGATCTTGAAGGTCCGTTTCGCCGCCTCGGCCCAGTGGCCGGGGGCATGCTCGGGTTATCGCCCACCGGTCCGCCACTGAAACGGGCATACCGGTCACGATACCGAGACCTCACCCGTTTTCGCAGGTCAGAAGCGATTGGAACGCTCGATAGCAGCACTATCCAACCAGCGTGCGGAGCCGACCGACGGTGGTGTGGCGTGCGGCCCTCAGAGGGCGTGAGGTCAGCTCTGGCCGGTGAGGGTGGCCACGAGGTCGGCCGCCGTCCGGCAGCGGTCCAGCAGGGCGCCCACGTGCTGCTTGGTGCCCCGCAGGGGCTCCAGGGTGGGAACGCGCTGCAGGGATTCGCGGCCCGGGACGTCGAAGATGACGGAGTCCCAGGAGGCGGCGGCGACGGAGTCGGCGTACTGGCGCAGGCAGCGGCCGCGGAAGTAGGCGCGGGTGTCCTCGGGCGGGTCCTCGACGGCGGCCTCGACCTCGGGTTCGGTGACGACGCGGTCGATGCGGCCGCGGTCGACGAGGCGGTTGTAGAGGCCCTTGTCGGGCCTGATGTCGGTGTACTGGAGGTCGACGAGCTGCAGGCGCGGGTGGGACCAGTCGAGGCCGTCGCGGCTGCGGTAGCCCTCCAGGAGGGCGAGTTTGGCGACCCAGTCGAGTTCGCGGGAGAGCTGCATGGGGTCGTCGCCGAGGCGGTGGAGGACGGATTCCCAGCGGTCGAGGACGTCCTTGGTCATCTCGTCGACGTCGGCGCCGAAGCGGTCCTCGACGTACTTGCGGGACTGTTCGAGGTACTCCATCTGGAGTTGGACGGCGGTCATCTTGCGGCCGTCGCGGAGGGTGAGCAGGTGCTTGCAGGACGGGTCGTGGGAGACGGCGCGGAGGGCGGCGACGGGCATGTCGACGGAGAGGTCGACGGTGAGGAAGCCGTCTTCGATCATGGCGAGGACGAGGGAGGTGGTGCCGAGCTTGAGGTAGGTGGACAGCTCGGCCATGTTGGCGTCGCCGATGATGACGTGGAGGCGGCGGTATTTCTCGGGGTCGGCGTGGGGTTCGTCGCGGGTGTTGATGATGGGGCGTTTGAGGGTGGTCTCGAGGCCGACCTCGACTTCGAAGAAGTCGGCGCGCTGGCTGATCTGGAAGCCGTCGCCGCGGCCGTCGACGCCGATGCCGACGCGTCCTGCGCCGGTGACGACCTGGCGGGAGACGAAGAAGGGGGTGAGGTGGCGGACGATGTCGGCGAAGGGGGTTTCGCGGCGCATGAGGTAGTTCTCATGGCAGCCGTAGGAGGCGCCCTTGTTGTCGGTGTTGTTCTTGTAGAGCTGGATGGGGTGGGTGCCGGGGACCATGG
>NZ_SMJX01000531.1 GCF_004348535.1 Actinomadura sp. KC216 | reverse complement strand
GCCCAGGGGAGCGGCGGGAATCAGCCGCGCGGCGGACCCGCCAGGGGAGTGCGGCCGAACAACGCCAGCAGCCGCTCCTGATCGCCCGCCCCGTCGGGAAGGGAGACCTCCGGACCCACCAGCCCCGCCGCACGCCCTCGCGGCGCGAGATTCCTGGCCGTCTCCAGCGCGGCCCCCACCAGGTCCGCGTCGAACACGACGTCCTGGCCGGTCGCCTGCGCCAGGTCCCACGTGTGGACGAGCAACTCCGGCAGAGAACCCTCCAGCCACTCACTCAGCGTCACCACGTCCCCGAACCCCAGCGTGATCCGCCGCGCCAGCGCCTCCGGGCCCAGCCCCGCCGTCATCCGCGCCCGCACCGCCCGCCAGCTCGCCACCGGATCCGCACCGGCCACCTCGCGCCAGTCCGGATCGTCCTGGGGGAGCGGCGCCCCTGCCGCCCGCAGCTCCACCACCAGCAGCCCCGCCGTCACATGCCCCGCCACATCGATCGCGCACCAGCCCTCGCACGGCGACGGCGACAGCCACCGGTCCGGCGGCACCGCGGCCAGCACCGCCTCGAAACCGTCCAACGCGCGAACGAAACGCTCAGGAATCACGACCGCCACACCGCCCGGCTCGGATCGTCGCCAACTGCGAACCTCCCGCACTCTAACGACGATCGGCCCCCGCGCCGCAAGAGCGACCGCGAGCGGGCTCCACCGGCTCTACTTAACATAATGTACATTATCGACCAGCGATCGAGAGGGTTCCGGAAGCGGCCGAACCGGGCGATTCGGGTCTCAGGCTTCGAGCGTGATCCAATACCGGTCCTCGCCGCGCGCGCGGCCGTCGTGGACGCCGCCGTTGGCCACGATCACGCGGCGGGACGGCGCCCGCCGCGAGCATCCGCGTCGCGTGCCCCTGCCGCCGCCATGCCGGGACGACGTGGTAGCCGATGTGGCCCCCGACCTCGGCCAGCTCGGCCGTCAGGCGGTGCCGGACGATCAGCGTGCCGAGATAACGCTCGCCCGACACGTACCAGAACGTGCTGCACGGCACGCCCCAGCGGGTCTGCACGCCGCGGCGCTCGGCGACGAACGCGCCGAAGTCCTCGCAGGCCGGGTCGAGCCAGTCCGTGGCCGCGCCGCCTGCCAGGCAGTCCGACCACTCCCCGGCCAGGAACGACTCGCGCACCGCCGTCGTCGGCGGCACGAGCCGCGGAGCCCGGAAAAGATCGTTCACAGGGCCGATTATCCCCCGACCGCGGGGGCCCCGAGCGGGTCGGGCCGGACGGTCGTCTAACCGCACAGAAGCCAAATTCTGTATGGTGTACGGCGTTTCATGATCGCGTGGTCCAGCGCCGCGGATCGGCGGCGGCGGACCACGCGATTGGCCCATACCTCCTCGTCAGGTCAGCCGACGTCGCCGGTGTCCGGGCGGGCGACGGCCGCGGACCGGCCGTTCTCCAGCGGGTTCCACGTCGGGCAGTAACCGTGGAGGGCGTTGACATGCTGGTCGAACTTCGCCCAGATCGGCGAGTCCTTCATGATCCGGAGCACGCTCTCGTCCGCGTACTTCAGGGCGCCCTCGGTCATGTTGGCGCTGCCGATGTAGAGCCCGGCGGTGGGACCATGGTTGATCATCAGGGTCTTCTCGTGCATCTCGGAGTAGGCCCCCATGGAGGGGTGGCACACCTTGATGTCGATGTTCGCCTCGAGGAGGTCGCCGAGCGGCCGCCAGTACTCCTTGACGGGCGTCTTGGGGTCGTCGCCCACGTCGCCGGTGACGACCTGGACGGTGCAGCCCCGCTTCTTGGCGAACCCGAGGATCCCGGTGATGTTGCTGCGGGAGATCCTGAAGTTGGCGACCTTGATGACGTCGTCGGTCGTGGTGGTGGAACACGTCCTGGACGCGCGCTCGATAGCGGCGCCGACGGGGTCGTGGACCTGCCGGGGGTAGGTGAAGACCTCGTTGTTGGGGCTGTGGAAGTTGTTGTCGGTCTCCGGGTCGGGGTCGGGGTCGCCGTAGGAGTTGTTCCCGGTGGTCTTGGGGCCGTCGAACAGGTCCTCGAAGTAGTGCTCGCCGTAGAACTTGTGGAGTTCGGCGCTGGTGAGGGTGACGACGTTCTCGTAGGCCTTCAGATGGGTGTTCTCCTCCCCCTTCCACCAGTCGAGGTTGGCGGAGGACACGTAGACGACGTTGCTCACGGCCCCGGACGTGGTCTGCACGCTCGAGAGCGTCATGAACTTGTTGTGCATGATGGACGGTTCGTTGCTGGGCGTGCCGCTGTCCTCGTCGTATTCGCGGTTGGCGATGCAGCCGCGTGACGCCACCCAGCGTCCGTCGTAGTTGACCCGTTTCGGGCTGCAGGTGGAGACGGCGACGCGCTCCGCCGGTGGGGTGGGGGCCTTGGACGCGGCGACGAGGGTCTTCCACTGGGGCCGGGTGCGGTTCCAGCCGTCCATGACGATGCGGACCTTGACGCCGCGTTTGGCCGCGGCGATGAGGGCGTTGGTGACGTCCTCGCGGTCGTAGAAGTAGAGGGTGATCCTGATGGTGGAGCCGGGGTTGGCGGCGTTGATGAGGGCGATCGCGTGGGCTGCGATCTTCTGGTGCTTGCCTTCGTCGAAGTCGGCGTAGTTCACGACCTTGGTGAGGTCGATGGGTTCGGCGGCGAGGGCGGCCGGGGAGTCGGCGCGGGCGGGGGCCGCGAGGCCGAGGATCGCGGGGATCAGGAGGGCGCCGCAGGCGGCTCTGATTCGTAAGCGTCGGCTGGCCATTCGTGTCCTTTCGCGGGGTGGGGCGGCCTCGCGGCGGGAGATGCGCCGGTGGCCGTTGGTGATCGCGAGTATCCATATCTCCCGGGCTGAAGATCAACATCTGACCGGAGCCGGACAGCGGCGTTTACGGGGTGGGGCGGAGGGTCCTGGTTCGGGCGTGTTCGTAGGGTGAGCGGCATGAGCGTGCTGCGGTCCGTGGGGTTGTTCGTGCTCGCCGCGCTGGCCGAGATCGGTGGGGCGTGGCTGGTGTGGCAGGGGTGGCGTGAGGAGCGCGGCCTGGTGTGGATCGCGGCGGGGGTGCTGGCGCTGGGCGCGTACGGGTTCGCCGCGACGTTCCAGCCCTCCCCCGATTTCGGGCGGATCCTGGCGGCCTATGGCGGGGTGTTCGTGGCGGGGTCGCTGGCGTGGGGTGTGGTGGTGGACGGTTTCCGTCCGGACCGGTGGGATGTGGCGGGCGCGTTGATCTGCTTGGCGGGCGTCGCGGTGATCATGTATGCGCCGCGGGGCTGAGCC
>NZ_SMJX01000530.1 GCF_004348535.1 Actinomadura sp. KC216 | reverse complement strand
CCGCCCGGCCACCCCCGACCGCCGGGAGCACCTTGCGGGACCGACGAGCGCCTCCGGCATCGGACCGTTCCGAGAACGACGAATCCACAAAGAATTGTCCGAGGTCGGCTTGGAAGAGAAGCGGAAGAGTGCCGTCGACGCCCTCATCAAGCACCTCTCTCATGCTCGATGAGAGCGACCTCTAGGCAGAGGCGATCTATGACGTCCTCTAGTGGGAGCAAGAGCGTCGAGCACGATGATCCGGCTGTGCCGGAAGCACTCAACGGCGCTGGGGACGACGAGTCCGGATTTCTCGGGTTGCTCCGGGCCCGAAAGTTTCTCCGAGGAAGTCAGCCTGGAATTACTCGTCGCCCCGCGATCGTAGGGCTGAGCGAAGGGGAGCGCCTGCACCGACTTCGTCCGCCTGGTCTGGTTTGCTTCCCTTCTTCGCTGAATGGCAGTTGGAGCGCGTCGTCGAACGCGGAGCCGATCAGCGAAAAGTGGAATACATCTCTGACTTGCTCCGGGAAAGGTGATGCAGATTCTCGGCGTCCCGTGATCTGACCCATCGAACAGGCGCCTTTCATGACGTCCTGTTTTGGGGCGGCGTGGTATCGGCCGGCGCCGGCGATGCCGTGAGGGAGGACGGTGAGGTGACGGTGGCCGCCCGGCTCGCCGAACCGAACAGGGACCGGGCGCGGACGATCCGTCCTCGCAGGTAGGGACGCGGCTGCGGACGCCGGTGCTGAGTGGGACGTGGCGGTGGCCAGGGGCCGGGGAGTGTCAGGCCCGCTCCGAGATGGTCGAGGTCTGGCTGGTCGCCGTGACCCACATTCGGTAACCGTCCTCGCGACATCGGTGCTGACCAATTTTGGTATTTGGGCTCATCTCGTTCGTTCGCGGCAGTGAGCCCCTTTCTACTTGTGTGCGCGGACGTTCATCGCGGACGGCCGGTTGTCATGGTGTCCGGACTTGGCCTTGCGTCCGCCATTGACCTGTGGATCTCGCGGTCAGCGACGCCCGGTGACCGGAAAAGCCTTGATCAACATCCTTTGCGGTCGCATTGTGTTGATCGCATTGTCGAGAGAGTTGACCGCCCGTGTAAGCCGCGTGCTTTGCGGTGATCTGGCGTGCTGACGCCGTCACCAACGACCGTTGGCGCTTTCCGGGTCGGCCTATGTGGCCGTCCGTCGATGTGGAGGAACTGGTGAAAACCAAGGGCCGGAGGCATCTGCTCGGAATGGGACGGCCGTTGCGGACCGTGGCCGCCGGGATGACGGTCGTCCTGGCGGTGGGCCTGGCCACCGCGCCCGCCGCGCAGGCCGATCCACCGCATTCGGAACGTCCGGTCGTCGCCGACCACGAACGCGAGGTCGACGGCAGGCAACTGAAGCCTCGTCCGCGCACACCCGACCCTGCGGGCAAACCCGCGCCTCCGGCCAAAGCGGCGTGGCCGAAGCCGGGCACCGCCAAGGCGGAGGCCCCGGGCCGCCAGGCGCGGCGCACGGGCTCCTCGGAGGGCTTGTCCCAAGCCAGGGGCCTGCCGATCGCGCTGGTGTCCCCGGGCCCGGCCCCGGCCGGCGTGCAGGCGGGTCCGGTTGCGCGGGGGACGGTGAAGGTCTCCCTGCTGGATCGCAAGGCCGCCGCCCGCGCCGGCGTCGAAGGGCTGCTGTTCACCCTGTCCCCTGCCGATGCGGACGCGGCCGGACGCGTCGGAGTCCGGGTTGACTACGCGGCGTTCGCGCAAGCCTTCGGTGGCTCCTACGGCACCCGGCTCCGGCTCGTCCAACTGCGTTCGTGTGCCGTGACCACCCCCATGAGGCCGGAGTGCCAGGTCTCGACGCCGGTGTCCACCACCAACAACGGCGAGGCGCGCACCCTCACCGCGGATGTGGCCACCGGCCAGACCGGTCCGACGGTGCTGGCGGCGGTCGCCGCCCCCGCAGGGTCGCAAGGCGACTACACGGCCACGAAGCTGGAGCCGTCCGCCACGTGGAAGACCTCGGGGAACACCGGTGACTTCACCTGGTCCTATCCGCTCAGAGTGGCGCCGGTTCCCGGTGGGCTCACCCCCGACGTCGCTCTTTCCTATTCGGCGCAAAGTGTCGACGGCCGGACGACCAACACCAATAGCCAGCCGTCCTGGGCGGGTGAGGGGTTCGAGTTCTGGCCCGGGTTCATTGAGCAGCGCTACAAGGCGTGTGCCGACGACGGTGCGCCCAAGAACGATCAAGGCCAGTCGCCGGGGGATCTGTGCTGGGGGTATGAGAACGCGACCGTCACCTGGAACGGCAAGGGCGGCGAGCTGATCAAGGCGGCCGACGGGACGTGGCGGCTGAAGAACGACGACGGGACCAGGTTCGAGAAGCTGACCACGCCCAAGACGGGCAACGGCGACCACGAGGGCGAGTACTGGAAGGTCACCACCACCGACGGGACCCGCTACTACTTCGGCCTGAACCGGTTGCCCGGCTTCAACGGATCGAACGGCCCGGAGAGCAATTCGGCGTGGACGGTGCCGGTGTTCGGCGACGACCCGGGCGAGCCGTGCCACAAGGCGTCGGGGTTCGCCGATTCGTGGTGCCAGCAGGCGTGGCGGTGGAACCTGGACCTGGTCGTCGACCCCAACGACAACGCCGCCACCTACTTCTACGAGAAGGAGAACAACCACTACGGCCGCAACCTCAACCCGGCCGCAGCCACGCCCTACACGCGCGGCGGCTACCTGAAGTCAATCGAGTACGGCCTGCACGGTGACAACGTCTTCGACGACGGGATTCCAGCCTCGGTGCAGTTCGAGACGGCCGAGCGGTGCATCCCCAACGACACCTTCGACTGCGCCCCCGAAAAGATCAAAACCAGTCCGCAGCAGTGGCCGGACGTGCCGTGGGACATGAACTGCGACGGCGGCACCCGGTGCGAGAACGGGCACGGTTCCACCTCGCCGACGTTCTGGTCCCGCTACCGGCTCAAGAAGATCACCACCCAGATCGACACGGGAGTGTGGGACCGTCCGACCGAGTCCTGGACCCTGGACCACCAGTGGGGCGCCGTCAACGACGAACGCGACCTGCTGCTCAAGGAGATCCAGCACACCGGCCTGGGCAACCACCCCATCCCCGAGGACGACATCGCGCTGCCCAAGGTGACGTTCAACCACACGCCCAAGGCCAACCGCCTGGACCAGGCCGGTGACGGGCTGCCGTCCTACACCCGGTACCGGGTCAGCAAGATCTTCGACGAGTCCGGCGGCGAGCTCGACATCACCTACTCGGCCCCCGAGTGCTCGCGTGCCGCGCCGCCCACCCCGCACACCAACACCTGTCTCT
>NZ_SMJX01000529.1 GCF_004348535.1 Actinomadura sp. KC216 | reverse complement strand
GGGGCCGCCGGAGCCGCGGGCAAGGGCGGGGTGATCAGCGCGCTCGGCGCGAAGGGGACGGCCGCCGTCGCGGGCGGGGCCGCCGCCGTGGCCGCGGGCGGCGGCGCGGCCGTCTACGTCACCGTCGCCGACGACGCGCCGAAGCCGCCGCCGATCGCGGCGCGCCTGGTCGCGCTCAGCGAGCCGCGCCAGGACATGGGCCGCGGGATGACGTTCCAGGCGCAGGGGCAGATCGTCCGGGTCACGGGCGGCGACCCCGCGCTCACCCGGAAGATCGACCAGGCGCTGCGGGCGCCGCTCGAACAGCGCTGGACCAAGACGCGGAACGGCCTGAGGGACATCGGCAGGGGCCCCTACACCGACGTGGTGCGCCCGCAGATCCTGATGCGCAATGACCGGCTCCTGTCGGTCTGGTACACCGTCACCCTTCAGGGGGAGCGCGGGTCGGGCTGGGACAATCCGGCCGCCGCCGTCGTCGATCTGCGGACCGGCACGCTGTACCGCCCGCCCGGACTGTTCCGCGCCGCGACCCGGCAGGCGCTCGCGCCGCTGGACGCGCGGATCGAGGCGAACCTGCCCGGCGGCGGCTACTGCGGCGGCGACGCGGACCAGGCCGCTCCGCCGGGCGGGGCCGACACCCCGTCCATGTACGTCAACACCGCCGACGTCGCGATGGCGCTCACCCCGAAGGGCGTCCGGGTCGCGTTCCACGCCGGGCTCCTGGGCTACACCATGGCGTGCGGGACGCAGGACGCCGTCGTCCCGTACGGCGAGGTGGACGCGCTGCTGAAGCCGGAGCTGCTGGCGGCCGTGCGGTCACCGTCACCGGAACGCTCCTGAGACGCCGAACGCCCCGGCGACGGGCCTGCCGCCGGGGCGTTCGCGCACCGCGTCACTTGCGCTTGGTGATCTCCTCGGTGAGCTGCGGCGCGACCTGGAACAGGTCGCCCACGACCCCGAAGTCGACCAGCTCGAAGATCGGCGCCTCGGGGTCCTTGTTGATGGCGACGATGGTCTTCGAGGTCTGCATGCCGGCCCGGTGCTGGATGGCGCCGGAGATGCCGACCGCGATGTAGAGCTGCGGCGACACGGTCTTGCCGGTCTGGCCGACCTGGAACGAGTGCGGGTACCAGCCCGCGTCGGTCGCGGCGCGGGACGCGCCGACGGCGCCGCCGAGCGAGTCGGCCAGGCCCTCGATGATCGAGAAGTTCTCGGCGCCGCCGACACCGCGCCCGCCGGACACGACGATCGCGGCCTCGGTCAGGTCCGGGCGCTCGCCCTTCTCCTGGACGACCTTCTCCACGATCTTCGCGGCCCTGTCGGCGTCCGACAGCGCGACCGTGACCTGCTCCTCCGCCGGGGTGGCGGCATTGGCCTCGGGCGCGACCGAGTTCGGCCGGACGGCGATGATCGGGGTGCCCGTCTTCACGCGGGCGTGCGCGATGATGCCGCCGCCGAAGATGGAGTGCTCGGCGACGAAGCCGTCGGCGACGTCCACGACGTCGGTGAGCACGCCGGAATCGGTCTTCACCGCGAGGCGTCCGGCGATCTCCTTGCCCTCGGCCGTCGCGGCGACGAGCACCGCGGCCGGGGACCTCTCCTTCACGAGCTGGGCCAGCAGCGTCGCCTTCGGCGCGACGACGTAGGAGGTCAGCTCCTCGTCGGCGGCCACGTAGACCTTGCCCGCGCCGTACTCGCCGAGCTTGTGCTTCGCGCTCTCGTAGCCGGGGCCGACCCACACCGCGGCGGCCTCGCCGAGCCGGTTCGCCAGCGTCAGCAGTTCGAGCGTGACCTTCTTGACCTCACCGTCGACGTGGTCGACGAGGACGAGAATCTCCGCCATTGTTCGCTAATCCCCTTCCCCGGTCAGACGAACTTCTTCGACGCGAGGAACTCGGCGATCTTCGCGCCGCCGTCGCCCTCGTCGGTGACGATCTGACCCTTCGCGCGCGGCGGCGCCTCGGCGAAGTCGACCACCTCGGTCGCCGCGTTCGCCAGGCCGACCTGGCCCGCGTCGATGCCGGCGTCGGCCAGGCCGAGCGTCTCCACCGGCTTCTTCTTGGCCGCCATGATCCCCTTGAACGACGGGTAGCGCGGCTCGTTGATCTTCTCGACGACGCTGACGACGGCGGGCAGGGTGGCCTCGACCCGGTCGAAGCCGTAGTCGGTCTGCCGCTGCACCGTGATGGACGTCCCGTCGATCTCGACCTTGTTCGCGAGCGACAGCTGCGGGACGCCGAGCCGCTCGGCGAGCATCGCGGCGAGCAGCCCGGTCCGCGCGTCGGTGGACTCCGACCCGAGGATCACCAGGTCGAACCCGGTGCGGCCGAGCACCTGCTGGATCGCGTACGACGTCTGCAGCGCGTCGGACCCGGCGAGGCCGTCGTCGAGCAGGTGGACGGCCTTGTCGGCGCCCATCGCCAGGGACTTGCGGATGGACTCCGACGCCTTCTCGGGGCCCATGGACAGAACGGTCACCTCGCCGTCGCCGGCGGCCTCCTTGATCCGCAGCGCCTCTTCGATCGCGTACTCGTCGAGTTCGTTGATGACGCCGTCCGCCGCGGCGCGGTCCAGCGTGCTGTCATCGGACTTCAGCTTGCGCGGGCTCTCCGTATCGGGAACCTGCTTCACCAGGACGACGATGTTCATGGCCGGTGGCCGACCTCCCTGCACTCACTTGGCCGCTGAGCTCAGCGGCGGATTCGATGTCACAGCCTGCCAAACACCCGAACGGGCTTCGGAGCCGGGTCCCGGGTTCGGCCATGCGCTCCTCATGTTACTTGCGGGTAGCCAGTGGGCACAATTCGCTCAGAACCGGTTGACCGCGGTCTGCAGCCGGTCCATCGTGCCCTCCAGCGAGCTCTGCAGCCCGTACATCGGTGAGAAGCTCGGCGTCAGCGTCAGCGCGCCGAACACCGCCGCCAGCGCCAGCGCGCCGAGGACGATCCCGGCGGCGGCGATGCCCCTCGGCCGCCGCGCGACGGACAGGAACAGCCGCTCCAGCTGGCGGCGCGGGCCGCTGACGCCGGGCGCCGTCCACAGCACGGCCGCTCCCGCCCCGGCGCCGAAGGCGGCGGCGCTAAGCGAGTCGATCTCCCCGCCGACCGCCGACACCGCGACGAGGCCGAGCGGCACGGCGACCGTGAACGCCGCCGCGTACGGGACGGTCAGCAGCGTCCGCCCGAAGGCCCACGCCCAGCCGCGCGCCGTCGTCCCCGCGACCACCCGCAGCAGCGTCACCGCGCCCAGCGACAGGACCAGCCCCGCGATCGGCGCCATGATCGCGATGCCGACCGCGATCACCACGACCATGGCCGCGAGCAGCCGCGCCCACCCCCGCGCCACGGCCAGCTCGTGCG
>NZ_SMJX01000528.1 GCF_004348535.1 Actinomadura sp. KC216 | reverse complement strand
CCCCTGATCCCCGCCCACTGTCTCGCTGGATCGCCTAGCAACTGGTCGTCTCGCCGCTCGGCCAGGGCAGGGTCCTCGGCCGTCGTAGGGTGTTGTGCATGGCGCGTGTTCTGCTTCTTCACTCGATGTACGGGCTGCGGCCTGCGGTTCTGCAGGCGGCGGACAGGCTTCGCTTGGCGGGCCATGAGGTCCACGTCCCGGACCTGTACGACGGGCGGGTCGTCGACGAGCCCGAGGCCGGCATCGAGATCAAGGAGGAGATCGGACGGGACGAGCTGCTACGGCGCGCGGTGGCGGCCGCCGCTCCGTTGGTGGGCGACGGCGGTCTCGTCTACGCGGGGTTCTCGCTGGGCGGTTCCCTCGCGCAGAACCTCGCGCTCGCCGACGCCAAGGCGGGCGGGCTGCTGCTGATGCACGGGACGTCCGACATGGCGGACGACGCGTCCACCGAAATCCCGGTGCAACTGCACGTCGCCGACCCGGACACCTGGGAGCCTGTCGACTGGCTGAACGCCTGGTACCTGCGGATGCTCAAGGCGGGCGCGGACGTGGAGGTCTTCCGCTACCGGGGCGCCGGGCACCTGTTCACCGACCCCGACCTGCCCGACTACGACGACGCCGCTGCCGAACGCGCCTGGACGATCGCGCTGGAGTTCCTCGCGACCCTCTGACCTACGCCCGCCAGGCTCTCTGTCCCGCCCGGCCTGTTGTCCGGCCCGCTGTTCGGCCCGGCCCGCTGTTCGGCCCGCTGTTCGGCCCGCTGCTCGGCCCGGTCCGGTCCGCCGTCCTACCTGGAAAGCCGCCCTGCCCGGGCTGGCATCCTGCCTGGGCTGGCATCCTGCCTGGGCTGGCGTCGCCTCGGGGCTGGCGTTTCCCTGTCCTGCTGGGCCTTTGGTCCTTACGGTTCTGCTGGTCTGGCGTCCGCCTGATCGGGGCCGGTATGGCTCTGGCCTTTGTGGGCGCGGGCGGGCAAAGGAAAGGCCATGGACGGTGGCTGGGTGCCGGTGTCCATGGCCTTCGGGATTGTGGTCAGGCGTTCTTTACCTTGTCCAGCACGGTCTGGTTCTGGGCCGAGCAGTCAGGGCTGACGACCCACACGTTCAGCTTGCCGGGCGTGTCGCCCGGGGTGGCGATGACGGTCGCCGGGTTTCCTTCGTACCGGGCCTGGTCGACGAGGACGGGTTTGCGTTCGCCGACGAGGGCGAGGACGCAGCCGCGCAGCCGGGTGTCCGGTGCCTCGGGGGCGCTCAGTTTCTGGGTGGCCCCCGTGACCTGGTCGACCTGCGCGGCGAGCTGCCCGGCGCGGTAGTCGGTGCCGCTGCTGGAGACCGCGAAGGCGGGTGCGGGCGCCGCGTTCGGCGCCATGCCGCCGCTCTCCTTCTGGCTTCCGGTGATGCCGGTGCGTGCGTTGTCCTGCGGTGGGGCCGATGCCTGGCCCTGGTCGCCGCTGGTGTTGTCCAGGGCGATCGTCCCGACCGCCGCTCCGCCGCCGAGCACGATCACGGCCGCGGCGGCGGCCGACAGGATCCGCCAATGCCGCCTTCCGCGCCGCTCCTCCAGGCTCGCCACGGCCGCGGTGTTCAGCGACTCCGCGGCGATGGCGGTGTCGATGCGGTCGGCCAGTTCGGCGGGCATGGACGGCGCGGGAGCCTCCGCCAGGATCCGGGACACGTCCGCAAGGTCGGCGGACAGGTCGCGGCAGTCGGCGCAGGTGTCGAGGTGCGCGCTGACGGAGGCGGCTTCGTCGTCTTCGAGCAGCCCTTCGGCCAGGTCGGCCAGGACGTCGTAGTCAAGGTGTGCGGGGTTCACTTCGGCATGCCACCTCCTTCCACACCTCCGACGTTTTTGCGTTCCCGTCGGTTCCGGTGATGGCCGAGAAGGGGGGCCAGCCTGGCGCGTCCGCGCGCGCAGCGGCTCTTGATCGTGCCGGGCGGGACCTCCATGACCTGCGCGGCGTCGTCGACGGAATAGCCCATCATGTCGACGAGCACGAGCGCGGCGCGCTGCTCGAACGGCAGCTGCCCGAGCGCGCTGTGGACGTCGAGGGACACGCCGTGCGCGTCCGTCGGGTCGGGCATCTTCGGTGCGACGGCGTCGAACGTGGCGTCGTCGCCCATCGGCGTCGCCGGGCGGACGGACTTGCGCCGTACGCGGTCGAGGCAGGCGTTCACGACGATCCGGTGCAGCCAGGTGGTGACGGCGGCGTCCCCGCGGAACCGTCCGGCGGCGCGGAACGCGGAGAGGCAGGCGTCCTGCAGCGCGTCCGCGGCCTCCTCGGGGTCGCCGAGCGTCCGCAGCGCGACGGCCCACATGCGGTCCCGGTGGCGGTGGACGAGTTCGGCGAAGGCGTGCGGGTCCCCCTGGGCATGGCGGGCGAGGAGCTCCTTGTCGGGCACCTCGTCGACGCGACGCATGCTCACCGACGTCATGAGCGACCGCTTTCTCGTTCGGGACGCCCGGAAGGTGCCGGGTATCCGCGACCGGCTGCTGGGGTTGGCACCACAGGTTCCTGGGGGCGAAGGGACATCTGCTTACAGGCACGATACAGACATGCGCCGCTCAACGTCACAGCCCTTGTGCAGTGCGGAACGGGCTCAGCCGGCGGTCCCGTAGACGGTGATCTCACCCAGCTTGCCCTTGTAGGAGGAGGGAAGTCTGGTGAACCAGACGAGCACGTACTGGCCGGTGGCCTGCGGGTTCGCGGCGACGGTCAGCTCGCCGCCGTTGGCGGGCTGCTGGCCGATCTCCTGGAGGGCGCCGGGGGACCGCGAGTTCCCGACTTTGACCTGGAGCATCCCGCCGGTCTCCGGCGAGTGGACCTTCACGTTGGCGACCTTGACGGGACGGCCCATGTCGAGGAGCACGCCGAGGCCCTTCGAGTAGTTGCCGAAGTGGGCGTCGTGGTAGCTCTGCGTCTCCCACTTGCCGCCGGGAGACCCGTCGATCACGGTCTGGAGGTTCTTGCCGATCGCGGTGTCGGGGTGGTCGGCGCGCGACTGCTGCGCCTCGGCGATGTCGGCGACGTCCAGCTTCACGGTTTGCGGCTTCGGTGGGGCGCTCGTCCGGCCGTTGTCGGTGACGCTGCCGCCCTTGGGGTCGTCCCCGCCGCCGCCCAGTGCCCAGGCGCCGAGGCCGACGATGACGGTGAGCGCGGCGGCGGCGACGCCGAGGAGCGCGCGGCTGCCGCCCGGGCGGCGGGGAGCGCCATGCGTTCCGTGTCCGCCGTGCCCGCCGTGGCCGTGCGCGGGCGCCGTGCGGGTGGACGTGGACGCCGGCGGCATCTGGGCGTCGTGCCGGTTCCGCACCCGCGGCGGCGGGACGTGCGACGACGCCGGCTGGTCGCCCGCGGGCGCGTGATGCGGCTGCGCGGGCCCCGGCGCCGCTGCCCTGGAGCGGCGGCGGGACGTCCCGTGCGGCGCCGAGCGCGCGGGCCGCGGCGGGGGCTGCGGTGTGGTC
>NZ_SMJX01000052.1 GCF_004348535.1 Actinomadura sp. KC216 | reverse complement strand
ACGGCTACCAAGCCGTCAACGTCGAAGCCCAAGCCAACAACCCCGGCTCCCTGCTCCACTGGACCCGCAAAATGATCGAAATCCGCCAACGCCACCCCGTCTTCGGCGTCGGCGCCTACGTCGAACTCTCCGCCTCCAACCCCTCCGTCCTCGCCTTCACCCGCGAGATCAACGGCGGGGACGGCAACCAGTGGGGCGGCATGGACACGGTCCTTTGCGTGAACAACCTGTCGCGTTTCCCGCAGCCCGTCGAACTCGACCTCCGCCGGTTCCGGGAATCGACGCCGATCGAATGCATGGGCGGCGTCCAATTCCCCGCCATCGGCGAACTCCCCTACCTGCTCACCCTTCCCGGGCACGGTTTCTACTGGTTCCTGCTGCCGCCGCCCGCGGAGCACCCCCAGGAGAAGGAGTGAGGTAGCCGTGGCGCCGTCCGCCCCTTCCCTCGTCCGGCTGCTGGCCGGCTGGCTGCCCGCGCAGCGATGGTTCGGCGGCAAGGACGGCCCCATCGACGACCTGTCCATCGGCACCGCCACCGAACTCCGCACCGGCGACCCCGCCCTGCACCACCTCATCCTCGACGTCCGCCAGAGCGGCACCGTCGACCGCTACCAGGTACTCCTCGGCGTCCGGCGCGAGCTGCCCGACCCGCTGCGGCATGTCGGGATCGGACGGCTGACCGGCGAGCAGGGGATCGAGGGGCACGTGTACGACGCCGTCCACGACCCGGAGCTGACCCGCCCGCTGCTCGCGCACATGGCGAACGCGAGCACCATCGGCCCCCTCCAGTTCCGCCGCGCGCCCGGCGTCGGCATCCGCACGGAACTGGACGGCGTGCCCGGCACCGCCGAGCAGAGCAACACCTCGCTGATCTTCGGCGACACCCACATCCTCAAGCTCTTCCGCCGCCTGTCCCCCGGCGTCAACCCGGACCTGGAGGTCAACCTCGCGCTCAGCCGCAGGGGCTCCGCGCACGTCCCGGCCGCGCACGGCTGGATCGAGCTGGAACCCGGGACGGACGGCGCCGCGGACGAACCGACCACCCTCGCCCTCCTCTCGGAGTACCTGCCCAGCGGGACGGACGGCTGGCAGCTCGCGCTCACCAGCGTCCGCGACTGGCTGGCGCAGCCCCCGCCGCCGGCCGGGCCCGGAGGCCGGACGTTCACGGCGGGCGACGCGGGCACCGCGGGAGGCGACTTCGCGGCCGAGGCGGAGCGGCTCGGCGCGGCGACCGCCGCCGTGCACCGCGATCTCGCCGCCGCGTTCGGCGTGACCCAGGCGACGGAGGCCCGGGTGCGGGAGACCGTCTACGCGATGAACGAGCAGCTCGACCAGGTCAGCGCCGCCGTCCCGGAGATCCGGCCGCACGCCCACGCGCTCCGCGAGGCGTTCGACGAGGTCGCGGCCGGGGCGCGGGCGCTGCCGGTGCAGCGCGTCCACGGCGACTACCACCTCGGGCAGGTCCTGCGCACCGATACCGGCTGGGTACTGCTCGACTTCGAGGGCGAGCCCGCCCGCACCCCCACCGAACGCCGCGCCCCCGCGCACCCGCTGCGGGACGTCGCCGGGATGCTGCGGTCCTTCGAGTACGCGGCGCGGTTCCTGATCGCGCGGGACGGCGACCTGCCGCCGGGCACCGCCGACGCGCTGGAGCTGCGCGCCCGGGCCTGGGCGGAACGCAACCGGAAGGCGTTCTGCGACGGGTACGCCGCGGCGGGCGGGCCCGACCCCGCCGCGCACGCGGCGCTGGTGCGGGCGTTCGAGTTCGACAAGGCGGTCTACGAGGTCCGGTACGAGGCGCGGAACCGCCCGGCCTGGCTGCCCGTCCCGCTCAGGTCCCTCGCCCACCTCGCCCGCTGACGCGCGGGGCGACGCGTCAGAGGTCGATGGAGTAGTCGAGGACGACCCGGTCGGCGGGCAGCACGATGTCGCGGCAGACCTCCATCACGTCGTCGCGCGACAGCAGCCGCCGCGTGATCGCGAGGACGGGCACGCCGCGGGTCATGCGGAGCGTCTCGGCCTCCTCGGGGGTCGGCATCCGGGAGCGGACGGCCTCCTCGACGCGGGTCGGCGGGCGCCCGAGATAGGCGAGCTGCGCGAGCGTCCCGCCGGGCCACGGCTCGCGGGCCGGGTCGGAGACGGGCGTGTCGCCGACGAGGTCCCACGGCAGGTAGTTGACGGAGATCTGCTGCGGCTCGCCGCGCGAGTAGAAGACGAACCGGCGGCGGAGCAGCTCGGTCCCGGCCGGCAGCTCGAACAGCGCGCCGAGCTCGTCGTCCGCCCGCACCCGGGTGAACAGCCGGTCGAGCCGGTACTCCTCCCAGGTGATCTTCTGGTCGCGGGTGAAGGTGGTCTCGGGAACCGCCATGGGCCTGGTCACGGCGCGGTAGCGATCCATCGCCACCCGGCGCGCGGGCGGGACGACCTTGACGAGCGTGCCGCCGCCGCGGCGCGTCTCGACCAGCCCCTCCCCGCGCAGCAGCGCGACGGCCTGACGTACGACGATCTCCGACACGCCGTGCGTCTCGCACAACTCGGCGATGGTCGGCAGCCGGGTCCCTGGTGGAAGGCTGCCGTCCCGGATCCCCTCTCGCAGCGTGTCGGCGATGCGCAGGTAGGCGGGACGGTCCGGCACCGGCGTCACCTCCCCTTCTTCCGGGCGCGCCATCCGGCCGTTCGAGTTGGCGTTCGACGCGGCGTTCGATCCTGCTCCGCCCCTCCCCTTGATCCATACCTTCTTCGCGCTATCCGCGGGGGCACGGTCCGCTTACGGACAGCTTGACACCTCTCGGCCCGAGTAAGACTTTTGTATACAGAAGAGCGGCCTCGGGGAAAGGACGACCTTGATGGGCGACTTCGATGAACTGAAGGCGGCCATCGAGGAGGAGTTTCCGGGCTGGCAGGTGTGGCGCAGCGACGCGGGGCGCTGGTACGCGACGCGCAGCGGCGACCTCAGCGACGCGCAACTCCAGGCGGGATACGCGATGACGGTGGCCGCCGACGAGCCGGTCGGGCTGCGCCGGCTGCTGATCGACCAGACGCGCGAGGAGCGCGGAGAGAGGTGACGCGGCGTGATGGGGAACGGCGCGGCCCGGTCCGCGAGCGGGGGCGGACCGGGCCGGGGCGTTCCGGTACGGCAGGTACCTCTGTCGCTGAGGTGACACAGGAATGGAGCCCACGGCGGTGGGGTCGATGTCACCGCTGGGGCCAGGTAGACGTGGCCGCACGGGCGGCGCTAATCGGCGCGACCCCCTCGACAAAGAGTCGCGCCGCCCGTGCGGTCGCAACACGCGCCCGCCGCGCCTTCCGGGCCGAGAAGTTCCCGCCATGGGCGTCCCGTCCCGGAAAGTTTCAAGCTCCCGGAAACAGCTTCCCCGCGGACGTGAGATCGGCGAATCTCGGGGCACCAGTCATTGCATGGCACGGGTCACGCGCGCGGAGATCGACCGGCTCGTCGGCGGCGAGCACCACGATCCGCACGGCGTGCTCGGCGCGCATCCGGGCCGCGACGGTGTCACGGTCCGGGCGCTGCGGCCGCTCGCCGAGCGCGTCGAGGTCGTCCTGCCGAGCGGCGACCGGTTTCCGCTCCGCCACTTTCACGAAGGTCTGTTCACCGGGACGCTGCCCGCCGGTGCGTCGCTGGCGGGCGATGACGGCGGTGAGGCGCCCCTCGCCGTCCCCGACTACCGCCTCGCCGTCAGCTACGAGGACGGTGCCGAGACGATCCAGGACGACCCGTACCGGCACCTGCCGACGCTCGGCGAGCTCGACCTGCACCTGATCGGCGAGGGACGGCACGAGGAGCTGTGGCGGGCGCTCGGCGCGCAGGTGCGCGGCTACGCCTCCGCGTTCGGCACGGTCACCGGGACGGCGTTCGCGGTGTGGGCGCCGACGGCGCGCGGCGTGCGCGTGGTCGGCGACTTCAACCACTGGGACGGGCGCGGGCACCCGATGCGGTCGCTCGGCTCCAGCGGGGTCTGGGAGCTGTTCGTCCCCGGCGTCGGCGACGGCACCCGCTACAAGTTCGAGATCCTCGGCGCGGACGGCGTGGTGCGCGCCAAGGCAGACCCCATGGCGCGGTGGACGGAACATCCTCCGGCGACGGCGTCCCGCGTCTTCACCTCGTCCTATGAATGGGGCGACGGCGAATGGATGGACGCCCGCAAGGAGCGCGACTGGCTTCACGAGCCCATGAGCGTGTACGAGGTGCATCTCGGTTCGTGGCGTCCGGGGCTCAGCTATAGGGAACTCGCTGACGAACTGACGGCGTACGTCCGCGAGATGGGTTTCACGCATGTGGAGCTCTTGCCGGTCGCCGAGCATCCGTACGGGCCGTCCTGGGGCTACCAGGTGACGTCCTACTACGCGCCGACCTCGCGGTTCGGCTCCCCCGACGACTTCCGCCACCTGGTCGACCGCCTGCACGAGGCCGGTATCGGCGTCATCATGGACTGGGTCCCCGCCCACTTCCCCAAGGACGAATGGGCGCTGGCCCGGTTCGACGGCACCGCCCTGTACGAGCATCACGACCCGTTGCGCGGCGAGCACCCCGACTGGGGGACGCTGGTGTTCAACTACGGCCGCGCGGAGGTCCGCAACTTCCTGGTGGCGAACGCGTCGTACTGGCTGGAGGAGTTCCACATCGACGGGCTCCGCGTGGACGCCGTCGCCTCCATGCTGTACCTCGACTACTCGCGCAACGAAGGCGAATGGACGCCCAACATCTACGGGGGGCGCGAGAACCTGGAGGCCATCTCGTTCCTCCAGGAGATGAACGCGACGGTCTACAAGCGCAACCCCGGCGTCATGACGGTCGCGGAGGAATCCACGGCGTGGCCCGGCGTTTCGCGCCCGACGCACCTCGGGGGCCTCGGATTCGGGTTCAAGTGGAACATGGGCTGGATGCACGACACGCTCGAATACCTGCGCCACGAGCCCGTGTTCCGGCACTACCACCACAACGAGATCACGTTCTCGCTGGTGTACGCGTTCTCGGAGAACTACGTCCTGCCGCTGTCGCATGACGAGGTCGTCCACGGCAAGGGGTCGCTGCTGAGCAAGATGCCGGGCGACGCGTGGCAGCAGTTCGCGGGGCTGCGCGCGCTCCTCGCCTACATGTGGTCGCATCCCGGCAAGCAACTGCTGTTCATGGGGCAGGAGTTCGGGCAGGGCGCCGAATGGGCGGAGGAGCGCCCGCTCGACTGGTGGCTGCTGGAGAACGCCGCCGAAGGCGCCCACCATCTGGGCATGCAGAGGCTCGTCCGCGACCTGAACCACACCTACCGGGACGAGCCCGCCCTGTGGACGCGCGACAGCGACCATGAGGGCTTCCGCTGGATCGACGGCAACGACGCCGGCGGCAACACCCTCTCCTACCTGCGCTACGGGACGCCGCCCCAAGAGGGCGCCCCGCCCGTCCTGGCGTGCGTCGTCAACTTCGCCGGGAACCCGCACGAGAGCTACCGGCTCGGGCTGCCGGGCGAGGGCGGCTGGCGCGAGATCCTCAACACCGACTCGTTCGAGTACGGCGGCAGCGGCGTCGGCAACCTCGGGCGCATCGAGGCGACCGCCGAACCCTGGCACGGCCTTCCCGCGTCGACGGTGCTGCGCGTCCCGCCCATGGGCGCGGTGTGGCTCGTCCCTGAATAATGGCGGAATGACCACTGCGCAGCGCCTGCACGTCGTCCCGTCCCAGTTCACGGTGGAGCACCTCCCGAACGCGACCTTCCCCGAGGACGACGAGTGGATCGCCCTGGTGCGCGCCCCCGAAGGGCTCACCGTGGTCAGGGACGCGTCACCGTTCGCTGAGACGGAACGCTGGGTCGGCTTCTACGGCGACGCGAGCCATGGGCTCGACACACCGGGAATGCTCGCCGCGGTCGTCGGGCCGCTCGCCGCCGCCGGGATCTCCGTCTTCGTCGCGTCGACCTATCACGCGGACCTCGTCCTCGTCCCCGAGCACCGTCTGAAGGACGCGACCACGGCGCTCAGCGACGCCGGCCACCGGGTGGAGACGCAAGCCCGAGGCTAGAGGCGTTCGAGGAGCCAGCGCGGGCCGGTGACGGCGGCTCCGGCGGCGCGGCAGCGGGCCCTCAGCTCCCGGTCGGCGGTCACCACCAGGTGGACGGTGTCGGGCCGCGCCTCCCGCACGAGTTCCACGATCCGGTCGTCGCCGCTGCCCCGGGCCGCCACGACCCGCACCCCGTTCCCCGGCTCGTCGGCGACGCCCCGTGCCGCGCCCTCCACCACCAGGACGATCTCCGGGAAGCAGCGGTCGAACGGGACGAGCCCGTCCGGGACGCCCTGCACGCCCTCGTTGAGGACCTTCAGGTCGTCGCGGAGCCTGGCGTTCGCGCCCGCCCGGTCCTTCCACCAGCCGTCGGCGCGGGCGCCCACGACGTTCGCCGCGTCCACGATGAGGACGAGCCCCTTCATCGCGTCCTGGAGCCGCGGCCAGGACCGCGCGAACGGCGCGAACAGCTTCCGGCCGGTGACCTCCTCCGCGCGGACCCATTCCGCGCGGCGCGTCTCCCTCGACGCGGGCTCGACGGGAACGTGCTCGGCCAGCGAGCCCATGACGGACGTGAACGACCATCCGCCGTGGTCCTCGACGCTCGTGCCGTGGACGGTCACGGCCCCGACGTCGAGCGTGCACTCCTCGGACGTCTCCCGCAGGGCTCCGGTCACGGCGTCCTCGTGGCTGTGCAGGGCGCCGCCGAACATGCCCCACGTCCCGCCGCCGATCCCCCACCACGCGCGCTGCTGCAGCAGGACCCACAGCACGCCATCGGCGTCGCGGTGGTAGGCGAGCAGGCCGGACGCGCCGAAGCGGCCCCAGTGCGTGTGCCCGAGGTCGCAGTCCGCCCAGCCGTCGCCGTCGCCCATGCGACGACGATATCCGCCGGCCCGCCCGCCCCCGCCGGTGTCCGTGACGAAGGGCACAGCACCGTGCTCGTGATCACCGAATAGCATTCCATTCGTCGACCCGAGCCGAGGGAGCGAAGTTGAGCGTCGAGGCGGGCCCCGAGGCCCACCGGCGGGCCGCCGAACTGTGGAACACGCTGTCGGGCGCGGAGCTGATCCAGGCCATGGCGGACGGCGAGTTCCCCGAGATCTCCGACGTCAACCAGTACATCGGGCAGGTCCTGGTCTCCGCCGGGCCCGGCCGGGTGGTCATCTCCTGGACGCCGTCCGAGAAGCTCTGCAACCCCGGCGGCACCGTGCACGGCGGCTACATCGCCATGATCCTCGACAACGCGGTGTGCCTCGCCGCGACGAGCACCTGCGAGCACTTCATGCCGATGCTGACGCTGAACCTCAACGTCGACTACCTGCGCGCCGTCCGGGCGGGCGAGACGTACACGGTCACCGGGACGTGCGTGCATCCCGGCAGCACCCGCATGGTGTCAAACGGCGTGGTCGCCGACGCGTGCGGGCGCACGCTGGCGCAGGCGTCCGCGAGCGTGATCCCGAACAAGGCCTTCGCACGCTGACCGCCCGCCACGGCCGGCCGCGGGCCGCCGCGGCCCGCCCGGCGGGACGGCGGGCCCGGGGAGGACCGCGTCCGAACGCATAGGCTGGGCCCCATGGTGGATCCCGGCAACGTCGTCAACGTCATCAAACAGGCCCGCGACCGGCGGACGGCCCCGCTGATCCTCGAACTCGACCTCACCGAGGGGATCGTCGAGGTCGCGCCGTCTGACCCGATCTCGGCGATCATGTCCATGCGCCGGACGAACCTGCGCGACGTCCTCGACGGCCTGCGCCGCGCCCGCTCCGACACCCGCGTGCGCGCCCTCGTCGTAAAGGTGTCCGGCGGGATCGGGCTGGCGCTCGTCCAGGAACTGCGCGAGGCCGTCCAGGCCCTGCGGGACGCCGGCAAGCTCACCGTCGCGTGGGCGGAGACGTTCGGCGAGGGCGGGCGCGGCACCGTGCCGTTCTACCTCGCCACCGGGTTCGACAAGGTGTACCTGCAGCCCACCGGCGAGGTCGGGCTGACCGGCGTCGCGATCGAGGAGCCGTTCCTCGCGGGCGCGCTGGAGAAGGCGGGCGTGCAGCCGAGGTTCGCCAAGCGGCACGAGTACAAGACCATGGCGAACACCTTCATGGAGAAGGCGTACACGCCGGAGCACGAGGAGTCGTCGCGCCGCCTGGTCGACTCGCTCGGGGAGCAGATCACCGCGGGGATCGCCGCCGGGCGCGGCCTCCCGGAGGACAAGGTCCGCGAGCTCACCGACCGCGGCCCGCTCCTCGCCGACGAGGCGCTGGAGGAGAACCTCGTCGACCGGCTCGGCTACCGCGACGAGGTGTACGCCGACCTGCGCGCCGAGTTCGGCGAGGAGGCGCAGCTTCGCTACGTGTCCCGCTACAACCGCGCGCACGGCCTGGCGGCCCGGCTCCCGCAGCCCGGCCGGCAGGACGCCGTCGCGCTGATCAACGGGCACGGCCCGATCCGGCTCGGCCGCAGCGGCCGGGGCGGCCCGTTCCCGAACTCCGGTCCCGCGATGGGCTCGGACACGATCGGCGCCGCGTTCCGCGCCGCCGTGAAGGACGACCGGGTCAAGGCGATCGTGTTCCGCGTCAACAGCCCGGGCGGCTCCGCCGTCGCGTCCGACACGATCTGGCGGGAGGTGGTGCTGGCCCGCCGCGCCGGCAAGCCCGTGATCGTGTCGATGGGCAACGTCGCGGCG
Source organism: Actinomadura sp. KC216 (assembly GCF_004348535.1). Taxonomy (GTDB): domain Bacteria; phylum Actinomycetota; class Actinomycetes; order Streptosporangiales; family Streptosporangiaceae; genus Spirillospora. The sequence goes on along the minus strand of NZ_SMJX01000052.1, from coordinate 28,900 downwards.
TCCGGCGGGTACTACGTGTCGGCCGCCGCCGACACGATCGTCGCGCAGCCGGGCACGCTCACCGGCTCGATCGGCGTCGTCGCCGGGAAGGCGCTGGTGAACGGGCTCCTCGACCGGATCGGGATCGGCCTCGGCAGCGTCGCGGACGGCGACCACGCCCGCATGTTCAGCGCCACGAAGGACTTCAGCGAGTCCGAGTGGGAGCGGGTCAACGCGTCCCTCGACAAGATCTACGACGACTTTACCGCGCGGGTCGCGGAGGGGCGCGGGCTGTCCCGCGAGCGCGTCCACGAGCTGGCCAGGGGCCGCGTCTGGACGGGCGCCGACGCCAAGGAGCGCGGCCTCGTCGACGAGCTCGGCGGCATCGACCTGGCGCTCGACCTGGCCCGCAAGAAGTCCGGCCTCGCCGCCGACGCCCCGGTCCGGGTGTACCCGCACACCTCGCCGCTGGATCGGCTCCGCCCGCCGGAGTCCAGCGAGGACCGCACGGCCGCGTCCGCCCGCTTCGACGCCTGGGGCTCGCTCGGCGGCCTCGCCGCCCGGCTCGGCCTGCCCGCCGCCGGACCGCTGACGCTGCCGGGCACCTGGGAGATCCGCTGACCGCCGGCACCGACTTCGTCGAGGCGGTCGCGAGCTTCGCCACGGGCGTGGTGGTGCTGACCGTCCGCGACGGCCGCGACGACCTCGGCACGACGGTGACGTCGTTCATGTCGGTGTCGCTCGAACCGCCGCTGGTGGTCGCGAGCGTGGCGACGTCGTCGTACCTGACGGAGGTTCTGGGGCGGCGGGAGCGCTGGGCCGCGACCGTGCTGTCGTCCGGGCAGCGCGCGCTGGCCGGGCGGTTCGCCGCCGAAGGGCGCCCGAGCGCCCGCATCCTCCTCGCGAGCGCGCCGCACCACCGCGGTGACCGTTCCGGCGCCCTCATCCCGGAGTCGGGCCTCGCCGCACTCGAATGCGAGACCCGCCAGACCGTCACGGCGGGCGACCACACCCTGTTCATCGCCGAGGTCCTCGCCGCCGACTACATCGCCCGCGACGAGAAACCCCTGATCAGGGTCAACCGCCGCTACCTCGACCCCGGCCGGCCCGGCTGAGGTCAGCGGATCAGCAGCGGGCTCCCCGTCACCTTGAGCATGCCGCCGGGCCGGACCGCCCGCACCGTCCCGTCGAGATGCTCGACGGTCACCGGACGCGCCCCGGCGGACGTCCAAGCCTCGCCCTCGTGCGCCCACCGGATGAAGGCGGTGTCCCGGCGGGGCTGTGGAAGACGAAAGGGGTCTGGACGAAGATCCGCAACAACGAGACGGCGTCGTGCGGGACCGACATCGGTTTCGGCATCCTCGTCCACCCTCACGAGCGGAGTTCCACCCGGCGGCCGGCCTTCCAGACGGCGGCGGTCTGGGGGACGCCGGGGCGGTAGGCGAGGTGGATGTGGGACGGGGCGTCCAGCACGTGGACGTCCGCGCGCGCGCCGACTCCCAGGTGGCCGACGTCGGTGCGGCGGAGCGCTCGGGCGCCGCCCGCCGTCGCGGACCAGACGGCCTCGGCGGGCGTCATGTGCATGTCGCGGACGGCGACGGCGACGCAGAACGCCATGCTGGAGCTGTAGCAGGAGCCGGGGTTGCAGTCGCTGGCGAGCGCCACGGTCGCGCCCGCGTCCAGGAGGCGGCGCGCGTCGGGGTAGGGCTGGCGGGTGGAGAACTCGACGCCCGGCAGGAGCGTCGCGACCGTGCGGGACGACGCCAGCGCGTCCACGTCGGCGTCGCCGAGGAAGGTGCAGTGGTCGGCGGACGCGGCGTCCACCTCGACGGCGACCTGCACGCCGGGGCCCTCGGTGAGCTGGTTCGCGTGGACGCGGGGGCGCAGCCCCGCCGCGACGCCCGCCTTCAGGATCTCGCGGGCGTGGTCGGCGTCGAAGGCTCCCCGCTCGCAGAACACGTCCACCCAGCGGGCGTGGGGTGCGCACACCGCGAGCATGTCGGTGGCGGCGAGGCGCGCGTAGCCCGCGGTGTCGCCCTTGTACTCGGTGGGGACGACGTGCGCGCCGAGGTAGGTGACCTCGTCAGCGAACTCCGCCGCGATGCGGACGGCGCGCTCCTCCTGCTCGACCGTCAGCCCGTACCCGGACTTGCATTCGACGGTCGTCGTGCCCTGGCGGGCCATCTCGCCGATGAGGCGGCGGACGGTGGCGCGCAGGTCGTCGTCGGAGGCGACGCGGGTGCGGTCCACGGTCGTGCGGATGCCGCCGCCGTCGTACTTCTGGCCGCTCATCCGGGCGGCGAACTCCTCGGCGCGCTCACCGGCGAAGACGAGGTGCGCGTGGGAGTCGACGAACCCGGGGAGGACGGCGCGTCCGGCGGCGTCGAACGAGGCGTCGGCGGCGGGCGCCCCGGCGCCCGGGCCCGTCCAGGCGACCTTGCCGTCCTCGATCACCAGCGCGGCGTCGCGCAGGATGCCGAGGCCGGTGCCGGTGGCGGGATCGTTGGTGACCAGCTCTCCGATGTTCGTGATGAGGGTGCTCACCCTGGGCAGGGTCTCACGTGGCATTCGCGTCACTCCGGGTCGGGTGCGGTGACGGCGGCCATGGCCTCGGCGAGCGCGCCGGGCACGTCGTCGATCAGCAGGTGCCGCCCGTCGTGGACGATCTGCCGCCCCGACACCACCACATGCCGGACGTCGGCGGCCGTCGCCGCGAACACGGCGGCCTCGGCGGCGTACCCGTCGCTTCCGGCGGTGCGGACGGAGTCGAGCGCGACGGTGACGAGGTCCGCGTACGCGCCGGGTTCCAGCCGTCCGGCCTCCGGCCAGCCGAGCCCGTAGTGGCCGTTGGACGTGGCCGCGGCGAGCAGTTCCCCGGCCGTCCAGTGGCCGCGGACGCGGGTGCGGAGCCGCTCGTCCAGCTCGACCGCGCGGGCCTCCTCGAACAGGTCGATGACGGCGTGCTGGTCGGAGCCGAGGCAGACCGGCGAACCGGCGTTCGCGAGGTCGCGGGCCGGGCCGATGCCGTCGGCGAGGTCCCGCTCGGTGGTCGGGCACATGCACACGCCGGTCATCGTCGTCCCGAGGAGGCCGATGTCCTCGCCGGTGAGATGCGTCGCGTGGACGGCCGTGGTCAGCGCACCCAAGGCGCCCGACTCGGCGAGCAGGCGGGTCGGGGTCATGCCGTAGGCGTCCAGGCACGCCTCGTTCTCGGCGGGCTGCTCGGACAGGTGGACGTGCAGCGGCGCGCGGTGCTCCTTCGCCCACGACGCGACCGCGCTGAGCTGCTCCCGCGGCACCGCCCGGACGGAGTGGATGGCGGCGCCGACGCGGGCGTGGAGCCGTCCCGCCTTGCCGGTCTCCTCGTGCAGGCTGCCGACGCGGCGAACCCAGTTCCCGGCGGTGCCGTCACCGAAGCGGAGCTGCGGGCCCTTGAGCGGCTCGCCGATGCCGCCCGCGAGGTAGCAGGTGTCGAGGAGCGTGATCCGGACGCCCGCGTCCGCGGCGGCGGCGATCAGCGCCTCGCCCATCGCGTTCGGCTCGTCGTAGGGGTCGCCGCCCGGCCGGTGGTGCAGGTAGTGGAACTCGCCGACGCAGCTGATCCCGGCGAGGGCCATCTCCGCGTAGACGGCGGCGGCGAGCGCGCGGTAGGAGCCGGGATCGAGGCGGTCGGCGACCTTGTACATGGTTTCGCGCCACGTCCAGAAAGTGCCGGAGTGGGCCTGGACGCGGGAGCGGAGCGCGCGGTGGAAGGCGTGCGAGTGCGCGTTGGCGAGGCCCGGCAGCGTCAGGCCGGGCAGGCGCTGCGCGGTGTCCGGGGCGGGGACGCCGGGCGCGACGCGCGTGATCCGCTCGCCGTCGGCCTCGATGAGCACGTCGGCCGCCACGCCGTCTCCGAGCCAGGCCAGCTGTGCATGCCATTGCATACCGAATCCTTACCCGCAGGCCAGATCGTCCAGTACCGCCGCGAGGGCTTCGACCCCGGCCAGGCAGTCCGGGAGTTCGGCGTACTCGGCGGGCGCGTGCGAGACCCCGGTCGGGTTGCGGACGAACAGCATCGCCGCCGGAAGCCGCGCCGACAGGACGCCCGCGTCGTGCCCAGCGCCGGTCGGCAGGACGGGGACGCCGCCCAGCGTCGCGCCGATCCGGTCGCGGAGGGCGTGGTCGAAGTCGACGATCTCCGAATAGGACTCCTCGGCGAGATCGACGCTCACCCGGTGCGGGCGGGCGGCGACGCGGGCGGCCTCGTCCACCTCCGCGACCGTCCGCCGGACGGCGTCGTCCTCCGGCCCGCGCGCGTCCAGCCAGCCGGTCACGGACGAGGCGATCGCGTTCACCCCGCCCGGCACGACCCGCACCTTCCCGACCGTCGCGACGGTGCCGTTCCGCTCGGCCGCCTCCCGCGCGGCGATGACCATGGCGGCGAACGGGAGCATGGGGTCGCGCCGGTCGGGCAGCCCGGTCGTCCCGGCGTGGTTGCCCTCGCCCGCGAAGTCGAACCGCCACCGCCCGTGCGGCACGATCGCGCTCGCGACCCCGACCGGCTCCTCCAGCGCCCGGCCCTGCTCGACGTGCAGCTCGACCAGGCATCCGATGCGGCCGAGCAGGTCGTCGTCGGGGCCGATCGCCTCCGGGTCGAATCCGGCGTTGTGCAGGACCTCGGCGAACGTGCGGCCGTCCGCGTCCGTCAGGCCGCGGGCCCGCGCCGGGTCGATCGCCCCGGACAGCAGCCGCGACCCGAGGCACGCGACCCCGAACCGCGCGCCCTCCTCCTCGGCGAACGCCGCGATCCCGATCGGCCGCGTTGTCTCCGCGCCCCGCTCGCGGAGGAGGTCGACGGCGGCGAACGCGGACACGATGCCGAGCGGCCCGTCGAACGCGCCGCCGCCCGGCACCGAGTCCAGGTGGCTCCCGGTCAGGACGGCGTCGCCGCGCGTCCCATCGCCCGGGAGCCACCAGGCGATCATGTTGCCGTTGGCGTCGTGCTCGACGTCCAGGTCGCGGCGGCGCGCCTCGTCCAGGAACCAGGCGCGGCATTCGAGCTCGGGCGGCGTCCACGCGAACCGGTGGTAGCCGCCGGTCGGCTCGTCCCGGCCGACCGGCAGCAGCGCCGCCCACATCTCCTCGAAGCTCGTGCTCATGCTTGCATCGGGATGCGCACGCCCCGCTCCGCGGCGACCTCCTCGGCGCGCTCGTAGCCCGCGTCGACGTGCCGCATGACGCCCGTCCCCGGGTCGTTGGTCAGGACGCGCCGCAGCTTCTCGCCGGCGAGGGCCGTCCCGTCCGCGACGCAGACCTGGCCCGCGTGGATGGAGCGGCCGATCCCGACGCCGCCGCCGTGGTGGATGGACACCCACGTCGCGCCGGACGACGCGTTCAGCATCGCGTTCAGCAGCGGCCAGTCGGCGATCGCGTCCGACCCGTCCTTCATGCCCTCGGTCTCCCGGTACGGGCTCGCGACCGACCCGCAGTCGAGATGGTCGCGGCCGAGCACGATCGGCGCGCTGATCTCGCCGCGCGCGACGAGGTCGTTGAACACCTCGCCCGCCTTGTCGCGCTCGCCGTAGCCGAGCCAGCAGATCCGCGACGGCAGGCCCTGGAAGTGGACCTTCTCCCGCGCCATCCTGATCCACCTGCTCAGCGGCTCGTTGTCCGGGAACAGGTCGAGGATCGCCTGGTCGGTGCGGGCGATGTCCGCCGGGTCGCCGGACAGCGCCGCCCACCGGAACGGGCCCTTGCCCTCGCAGAACAGCGGGCGGATGTAGGCGGGCACGAACCCCGGGAACTCGAACGCGCGCGTGTAACCGGCGAGCTGCGCCTCTCCGCGGATGGAGTTGCCGTAGTCGAAGACCTCGGCGCCCGCGTCCTGGAACCCGACCATCGCCTCGACGTGCGCGGCCATCGACGTCCGGGCCCGGTCGATGAACGCGGCCGGGTCCTTGTCGCGCTCGGCGGCCATGTCGCCGAACTCGACGCCGCGCGGCAGGTAGGCCAGCGGGTCGTGCGCGCTGGTCTGGTCGGTGACGATGTCGATCGGCGCGCCCCGGCGCAGCAGCTCCGGAACGAGGTCGGCGGCGTTCCCGAGCACCGCGATCGACAGCGCGCGCCGCTCCGCCTTCGCCTCCTCCGCGAGCCGCAGCGCCTCGTCCAGGCTCGCGGCCTCGACGTCGCAGTACCGGTGCTGGACGCGCCGCTCGATCCGGGACGGGTCGCACTCGACGCAGATCGCGACGCCGCCGTTCATCGTCACGGCGAGCGGCTGCGCGCCGCCCATCCCGCCGAGCCCGGCGGTCAGCGTGATCGTCCCGGCGAGCGAGCCGCCGAACCGCTTCTCCGCGACGGCCGCGAACGTCTCGTAGGTGCCCTGGAGGATGCCCTGCGTCCCGATGTAGATCCACGACCCGGCGGTCATCTGCCCGAACATGGTCAGGCCGAGCGACTCCAGGCGGCGGAACTCCTCCCACGTCCCCCACTGCGGCACCAGGTTCGAGTTCGCGATCAGCACGCGGGGGGCCCACTCGTGCGTCCGGAAGATCCCGACCGGCTTGCCGGACTGGACGAGCAGCGTCTCGTCCCCCTCCAGATCCGCCAGCGATCTGATGATGCCGTCGAACGCGTCCCAGCTCCGGGCCGCCTTCCCTGACCCGCCGTAGACGACCAGCTCGTCGGGGTGCTCGGCGACCTCGGGGTCGAGGTTGTTCTGGATCATGCGCAGGGCGGCCTCCTGCGGCCAGCCCTTGGCGGCGGTCAGCGACGTGCCGCGCGGCGCGCGGACGGGACGTGGACCTGACATCTCGGCTCCTTCGTGAGAGCGGATTCGGAAGGGCTCGTTCAGCTGAGCGGGCCGGTGACGGTTTCGGCGGCGGCGACCAGGGAGCCGTCCCGGACCATCTCGGTCGCGGCGGCGATCTCGGGCGCGAGGTAGCGGTCCGGGCCCGGCGGCGGGACGGCCTCCCGCAACCTCGCGACGACCGCGGCGGTCGCCGGCCCGGGACGCAGCGGGGTGCGCAGGTCGAGGGCCCGCGCGGCGGTGAGAATCTCGATGGCGATGACCTGCGCGAGCCCCTCCACGGAGCGGCGCAGCTTGCGGGCCGCGTTCCAGCCCATCGACACGTGGTCCTCCTGCATGGCCGAGCTCGGGATGGAGTCGGCGCTCGCGGGCGCGGCGCGGCGCTTCAGATCCGACACGATCCCCGCCTGCGTGTACTGCGCGATCATGTGCCCGGAGTCGACGCCGGGGTCGTCGGCGAGGAAGGCGGGCAGCCCGTAGGAGCGTCCCTTGTCGAGCATCCGGTCGGTGCGGCGCTCCGACATCGACGCGACGTCCGCCGCGGGAACGGCGAGGAAATCGAGCACGTAGGCGATGGGGGCGCCATGGAAGTTGCCGTTGGACTCGACCCGCCCGTCCGGCAGCACCACGGGGTTGTCGATGGCGGACGCCAGTTCCCTCCCGGCCACCAGTTCGGCATGGGCGAGCGTGTCGCGGGCGGCCCCGTTGACCTGCGGGGCGCAGCGCAGCGAGTAGGCGTCCTGGACCCGCGTGCAGTCGGGCCCGCGATGCGACTCCATGATCTCGGAGTCGCCGAGCAGCGCCCGCAGGTTCGCGGCCGACGCCGCCTGCCCCGGATGCGGCCGCAGCTCCTGGAGGTCGGCGGCGAAGACGCGGTCGGTGCCCAACAGGGCCTCGACGGTCATCGCGGCGGCCACGTCCGCGGCCGTGAGGAGGCTTCGCAGGTCCTCTATGGCGAGGACGAGCATGCCGAGCATGCCGTCCGTCCCGTTCAGGAGGGCGAGCCCCTCCTTGGCGCCCAGCGTGACCGGCGCGATCCCGGCCTCCTCCAATGCCTGGGCGGACGGTTTGAGCACCCCGCCGGCGTCCCTGGCCGATCCTTCGCCGATCAACGCCAGCGCCACATGCGCGAGCGGCGCGAGATCCCCGGAACAGCCGAGGCTTCCGTGCTCGAAGACCTGGGGGGTGATCCCGGCGTTGAGGAGCGCGGCCAGCGTCCGCGCCGTGGCGGGCTGGACCCCGGTGCGTCCGGTGGCGAGCGTCCGCAGCCTGAGCAGCATCAGCGTCCGGACGACCTCCCGCTCGATCTCCGGCCCCGACCCCGCCGCGTGCGACCGGACGATGTTCAGCTGCAACTGCGCCCGCATCTCCGGGGCGATGTGCCGGGTGGCGAGCGCCCCGAACCCGGTGGAGACGCCGTAGACGGGCGTCGGGCGCGCGGACAGCTCCTCGATGTGAGCCCGCGACTCACCCATCAGCTTCAGCGCCTCGTCGGTCAGCGCGACCTTGGCCCCGCCCCGCGCCACGGCGGCGACCTGCGCGAAGCCGAGCGGTTCCGGCCCGACCCGCACACCGTTGACCCCCATGTCAAAGCTCATACCCACCATTCCAGCGCCTCGCGGGCCGCTGGACGAGGGCCCGCCCGGCGAAGGTGTCTCAGATACGAGACACCGCCGCCTCCCCCGGTCCGGCCGGGCGCCGACTCGATCATCTCCGCGTTGAACGCGATAACAGAAGAGAAATTCACCATTGCATCCGAATTTCAGTGAAATTAATCTTGATGGGGTTCCGGGTCGCGGTGAAAGCGGCAGCCGCACCGGCCGCAGGCAATCCCCTGACCAATCCCCTCACCAGGAAGTCCGCACATGACGCATCCCAGAACCAGGGCGACCGCGATACTGAGCGTCGCTCTGGCCTCACTCGCCCTGACTTTCGCGCCCGCATCCGCGGCGCCGGCACCTCCTGCCCCCATCACCCCCGCGGTCGAAATCGCGACCCTCGTCGGCTCGGGATGCCCGCCAGGGACCGTCACCGCCACCCCCGTGCCGGACGGTTTCACCATCAAATACAGCGGCTATACGGCCAGGACCGGCGGCGACGCCAAACCGACGGACGCCCGCAAGAACTGCCAGGTCGCTTTGAAGGTCACCGTCCCGGAGGGCCTCACATACACGGTGGAAAGGGTGGACTTCCACGGCTCCGGCCACCTGGAGCCCGCGGCGACCGGTACCGTCAAATCCCTGTTCTATTTCTCGGGATCTCCGTCGACCGGCCCCATCAGGAGAGAGATTCGCGGCCCACTCGCAGGGGAATGGCGGCTCACCGAGAGACTGATTCAGCTCCTCTGGCCGGGTTGCGGCGAAGAGCGGAATCTCAATCTCAACACCGAACTGCGCGTGACGGCCCCCGACACGTCCAAGCCGAACTCCTTCGGCCTGAACTCCGACCTCAGGACGTCCTACCACCTCGGCTGGAAGACCTGTCCATGACGTGAGCCCGCGCCGTGCAGGCGGGCGACCCCGGCGGAGCCCGGAGGCAGCCGGTGGAGCGGGGCCGGGCCGGGGGCGTCCGTCTCAGATACGAGACAATGGGCGCATGTCCCAGGTACCGGCCGCCCGCCGCGCCCTGGCGGTCCTGCGCCTGCTGGCCGCCGCGCCCGGCCCCCTGCCCGCGTCCTCGATCGGCCGTTCCCTCGACCTGCCCCGGTCGAGCACCTACCACCTCCTGACCGCGATGGCTGGGGACGGCTTCGTCACCTACATCCCCGAGGAGCGCCGCTGGGGCCTGGGCGTCGGGGCGTTCGAGATCGGCTCCGCCTACCTCCGGCACGAGCCCCTCGAACGCCTGGCCCGGCCCCTGCTCCGCCGCCTGGTCGACCGCGTCGGCGAGATCGTCCAGCTCGGCATCCTGCACGGCCCGGAGACCCTCTACCTGCTCAAGGAGCAGCCGGCCCGGCACGCCGCCCTCGTCACCGACGTGGGCGTCCGGATGCCCGCCCACCTCACCGCGAGCGGCCGCGCCATGCTCGCCCACCTGCCTCCGGCCCAGATCCGCGCCCTGTTCACCGCCCCCGCCGCCACCCGTTCGGCCCCGTTCATCAGCCGCACCGGCCGCGGCCCGGCGACCCTCACCGACCTGCGCCGCGCCCTCTCCGAGGACTCCCGCCGGGGCTGGTCGGTCGAGGACGGCCACATCACCGAGGGCTTCGCCAGCATCGCCGCCTGCGCCTTCGACCACACCGCCCACCCCACGGCCGCCATCACCATCACCTTCCGCCGCGAGGACCACCCCGAGGAAACGTGGCCGGCGCTGGCCGAGCAAGCCCGTACCACCGCCGCCACCCTCACGACCCGCCTGAACGGGCGCCTCCCCTCCGCCTGACCCGGAACATGCCCCGTGATGCCCTCCTGACGAAAGTCAGGGGTGAGGGGTGGCGTCCGGGCAGTGTGGCGGGGGTTTCCGGCCGCCTAGGTTCGGGCTCGTCATGCTGGACGGTCGGGCGGGAGAACCCGAGTGATCACTTTGCGGGGACTGACGAAACGGTACGGGGACAAGACGGCGGTGGACGACCTGTCACTGGAGGTCGCGGCGGGAAAGGTGACCGGGTTCCTCGGCCCGAACGGCGCCGGGAAATCCACCACGATGCGCATGATCGTGGGACTGGACCGCCCGAGTGCGGGCGAGGCGCTCGTCGGCGGCCGTCACTATGCGGGAATGCCGCGTCCGATACGGGAGGTCGGAGCGCTGCTGGACGCCGGCTCGGTGCACCCCGGCCGGTCGGGGCTGGCGCATCTGCTGGCCATGGCGCGCAGCAACGGAATCCCGAGAGCGCGCGTGGATCAGGTGCTGGGCCTCGTCGGGCTGGAATCGGTCGCCGGACGGCGGGTCGGCTCGTACTCGCTGGGGATGCGCCAGCGCCTCGGGATAGCGGGGGCGCTGCTGGGCGATCCGGCCGTGCTGATGTTCGACGAGCCGGTGAACGGCCTCGACCCGGACGGGGTGCTGTGGGTCCGGCGGCTCATGCGCGGGCTCGCCGCCGAGGGCCGCACGGTGTTCGTGTCGTCGCACCTGATGAGCGAGATGCAGCTCACGGCCGACCGGCTGGTGGTCCTCGGCCGCGGGCGGCTGCTCACCGACGCGCCCATGGCGGAGGTCATCGCGCGCGGTTCCGGGAACGCGGTCCGGGTGCGCAGCCCCCGCGCGTCCGACCTCGCGGAGCGCCTCTCCGCCGTCGGCGCCGAAGTGCGCCGGACGGACGAGGGCGAACTGCGCGTCACCGGCCTGCCGGTCGACCGGGTCGGTCTCATGGCGTACGAGGCGGGCGTCCCCGTCCTCGAACTGAGCGCCGTTGAGGCGTCGCTGGAAGAGGCGTACATGGACCTGACCGGGACCAGCGTGGAGTACGGCACCGGGATGCCGGGGGCGGAGGCACTGCGATGACCACCAGAACGGAAACGGTGAGCGTCGAGATCGGAACCGCGTCCGGCGGCGCGTCCGGCGGAGGCATGAGGGGCGCGCTGGCGGCCGAATGGACGAAGCTGTGGACGCTCCGTTCCACATGGTGGGGCCTGGCCGCCGCCGCCCTGCTCATGGTGCTGCTGTGCCTGGTCATGGCGCAGGTGACCGTGTCGAACAATACGGATGAACGCGTCGAGGAACACCCCGGAGTGGTCTCGGTCAGCGACATCGCCACGGGTTCGATGGACATGGTGCAGTTCGTGATCCTGGCGCTGGCGATCCTGATGATCACGGGCGAGTACGCGACGGGAAGCATCCACGCGACGCTCCAATGCGTGCCCGCGCGAGGCCGGATGCTCGCGGCGAAGGCGGCCGTCGCGGCGGCGGTCATCCTCCCGTCCGGCGTGCTCCTGGCCCTGGTGGGAACGGCGGTCGCGCACCCCGTCCTCGGGAGATGGGGACACCTGGACGCCGGCGACGTCGTCCACGACGCGCTGATGACGGGCCTCTACCTGGCGGTGCTGAGCGTGCTGATCCTCGGCGTCGGGGCCATGCTCCGCAGCACCGCGGCAACGCTGACCACCGCTTTCCTCTTCGTCATGGTGCTGCCGGTGATGCTGGCCAACAGCCGTTCGGAGCTGCTCATGGACGTCGCGGACGGCCTGCCGAGCAGCGCCGGGCGATACCTGCTGAACGGCGACGGCCCCTACCCGGCGGCGGTGGCGGTGGGGATCCTCGGGGCCTGGACGGCGGCGGCCCTCTGGGGCGGGATCACCGTCCTTCGCCGCCGCGACGCCTGATCGCGGTGACCAGCCGCTAGGGTCGTGGGGTGGATCGTAGGGCTACGGGTGGAATCGCCCTCGCGCAGGTGATGGCGCACTGCGGCGGTGACGTGCGGTCGGCGGTGCGTTTCCTGGCGGACGCGATCGCCTCCGCCCCTGAGGAGGACGAGCCGTACACGGTGCTCGCCGACCTCCACCGGGACAGGCGGGCGGAGATCACCGAGATCGTCCAGGACGCCGCCACCATGGACACGGTGCTGGCCCGGTCGTTCATCAGCTTCCTTGAGGACGACATGGACGACGCCGCCATGGCGATCGGGTCCGTCACGGGCGTCCAGCCGACCGTCGCGTGGGCGCGGGCCCCGTGGTTCGGCGGTGAGCGATTCCTCGGCGCGGTGAGCGCCGGGGCGCTGGCCGAGGCGGCGATGCGGACGACGGACCACGGCCACGATCTGGACAGCGACGCCATGCGGGAGCGGCTCCGGCCGTGGTTCCACGCCCTCGACGTCGTCTCCGCACGGCGGCCGGTGCCGGAGGCGCTGGCCAGGATGGCGATCTTCTTGCGGGCCTGTGGCCGCACCGGCGCCTCGTTCGCCTTCTGCGACCGGGCGGACGCCATCGAGCGGATCATGTTGACCGAGGTCGTGCGCGCGGGGACGTGGCGCAAGCTCGGCGACCCCGCGCAGACGGCGGCGGCCTTCGAGCGTGCACTCGCCCCGGACCCGTCCAACTGGTCGCTGTGCCTCGACCTGGCGGACACGCGCGCCGAGCTGGGCGACTACGCCGCAGCCGTCCGCCTGGTCGCGCGGGGTCTGGAGCACGAGCCGGACGAGATCACGCTGCGCGCGGCCGGGGCGGCGTACCGCGCGCGGCTCCACGGTTCGGCCGCCGATCTCGGCGAACTCGTCCGGCTGGCGCCCCGCGTGCCGGACGACGCGTACCGCGACCTGCTGATCGACCGGGCCTGCGACGCGCACGGGCTGCCCGCCGACCTCGTGGCCGCGGCCCGCCGGATCCAGCGAGAGTGACGCCGGACGCAGGTCGGTGTCACGGCGTGGACAAGTAGTCCGTCAGCGCGGGGGCCAGGACCTCGGCCGGGACGATGTGTCCCTGATCGGGGAGAACCCGATGCGTTCCGTTCGGCATGGCCTCGGCGATCCGGCGGCCCGTCTCGATCATCCACGGGTGGCTGGCGCCGCCGCACAGCACGAGGGCGGGGACGGTCACGTCGCGCGCCTGCTCGATCGGGGTGCGTCCGCCCCTGCTCTCCTCGCTCAGCATCGCGAAGGGGTCGATGGGCAGGGTGCGGGCGTTCGCCTGGGTGCCGGGATCCCGGCTCATGGAGTCGATGAGCTGCTGCGGCATCCCCGCGGGCGTCAGGAAGGCCGCGATCGCGTCGGCCGGGCGATCCTGCGCGAGGAGTTCCTCGATGGTCTGGAGCTGTGCCTGCGACCTTTCGCGTTCCGCCGGGTCGTCCTGGAGGAGGAAGGGCGGCTCGTGGAGGATGAGGGCGGTGATGAGCAGGCCGGACGCCGCCGCGTGCAGCGCGAGGACCGCCCCGGACGAGTGGCCGTACACCGCCGCCTCCCCACCGGCCTCGGCGATGATCGCGCCCAGATCGTCGATCTCCTGCCGGACGGTGTCCGGGGCGGTGTCGCCGCTCTCGCCCCGGCCCCGGCGGTCGTAGCCGAACACGGTGAAGTGCCGTCCCAGCTCCGCGGCGAGGGGGCGGGTCGCCAGGCGGTCGCACAGGGCGGCGGCCACCAGGACGACGGGCGGGCCCTCGCCGGTCCGCTCGAACGCGATGGCGGTTCCGTCGGCCGAGATCACCGTGGTCATGGTCGTCCTCTCATGATCGATCCGCCGGGGGCGGCGGGCGCGTCGTGGCGGCGCTTCTCCATGACGACGCGTGCGCACGCCGGGAATCGACCGGTAGAAGGTCACGAACAGGAAACGGCTCAGGCCCCGCTCCTCGGTCGTGGAGCGGGGCCTGAACGGGGTCGGGCGGGTCAGGCCAGGCCGGACTTCTTCAGCCACTCCTCGGCGACCTTCTCCTGGTCGTCCTTGTCGATGGCGATGCGCTTCATCATGTCCAGGAGGTCCTGGGTGGTGAGCTTGGCGGAGACGGCGTTCAGGGCCGCCCGCGCCGTGTCGTTCACGGACTTCTTGTGCACCAGCGGCGTCACGTTCTGGGCGCTGAAGACGTTCTTCGGGTCTTCGAGGACGACGAGCTTGTTCTGCTCGATGGTCGGGTCGGTGGTGAACAGGTCGGCGGCCTGGATCTTGTTCTCGGTGAGGAGCTTCACCAGGGTGGCCTGGGCGCCCGCGTCGAACGGCTGGAACTTCTTGAACTCGAGGCCGTAGGCGCTCTTCAGGCCGACGAGCCCCTGCTGCCGGGTCTTGAACTCCGACGGCCCGGCGATGGTGAGTTCCTTCGCGACCGGCTTCAGGTCGGCGATCGACTTCAGGTTGTACTTCGCGGCGGTCTGCGGGTTGACGGTGACGGAGTCCTTGTCCTCGGCCTGGGCGGAGTTCAGGATCTCGACCTCGGGCGGCAGCTTGGCCTTGAGCGCCGCGTTGATCTCCTCGGTCGTCGCGGCGGTGCTGGTCTTGTCGACCGACGTCGTCAGCAGCGCGCCGTTGTACTCGGGCATGACGCTGATGCCGCCCTTGACGACCTGGTCGTAGTAGACCTCGCGGGCGCCGATGTTGAACTTGCGGGTGACCTTGAGGCCCTTGGCTTCGAGGGCCTGCGCGTACAGCTCGCCGAGGAGGTTGCTCTCGGGGAAGTTGGCGCCGCCTACGGTGATCGTGCCGCTGTCGCCGCCGCCGGCGAGCGGGTTCTCGTCACCGGAGTCTCCGCCGCCGCAGGCGGACAGGGTCAGGGCGGCCACCAGGCCGACGACCGCGCCACGGATGAGTTTCTTCATTGTGCTTTTCCTCCGGTCAGGACGAACGGGCGGAGCCGAGCAGGCCCGGCGAGACGATGAGGCGGCGCAGGCCCGCGAAGATCAGCTGGACGATCAGCGCGAGCAGCACCACCAGGACGGTGCCGCCGATGACGAGCTGGTAGTCGTTGCGGGCCAGGCCGTCGATGATGTAGCGGCCGAGGCCGCCGAAGCCCGGGTAGGCGGCGATGGTGGCGGTGGCGACGACCTGGATCGCCGACGTCCGCAGCCCGAGCAGGATCAGCGGCAGCGCCATCGGCAGCTCGGCCCGCCACAGTACGCCCCAGCCGGTCATGCCCATGCCGCGGGCGGCGTCCTTGGCGTCGGCGTCGACGGCCCGGACGCCCTCGAAGGTGTTGACCAGGATCGGCGGGACGGCGAGCGCGACCAGCGCGACGAGCACCGGGGTGATGCTGTACTCGATGACGACGACGAACAGCACCAGGCCGAACGTGGGGATCGCGCGGGCGATGTTGGCGAGGCTGATCGCGAGGAACCCGCCGCGCCCGGTGTGGCCGACGATGAGGCCGAGCGTCAGCCCGATCACGGCGGCGCACAGCAGCGACGCCCCGCTGTAGTAGAGGTGCTGGAGCAGGCGGTGCGGGATGCCGTCGGCGCCCTGCCATTGGGAGGACGCGGTCAGCCACGTCCAGAACAGGTCGATCTGGTTCCACAGGTCGTTCATGAGGCCGCTCCGCGTGCCCGCGCCCACGGTGTGAGCAGCCGCTGGACGGTGACCAGGATCGCGTCGGTGACGAGCGCCAGCAGCACGATCAGGACGGTCGCGGCGACGATCTGCGTCTGGAACTGGAGCTGGTAGCCGCGGATGATGTCGTAGCCGAGCCCGCCCTGGCCGATCAGCTGCCCGACGGCGACGAGGCTGATGGACGACACCGCGGCGACCCGCGTCCCGGCGATGACGATCGGCACGGCGATCGGCAGCTCGACCTGCATGAGGCGGCGCAGCGTGCCGAATCCCATGGCGGTGGCGGCCTGCCGGACCGGCTCGGACACCGACGCCAGGCCGTCCACCACGTTCGGGATGAGCACCGACAGGCTGTACAGGGTCAGCGGGATCATGACGGTGGCCGCGGTGAGCCCGGTGTACTGGATGAAGATCATGAACAGCGCGAGCGACGGGACCGCGTACAGGATGTTCGCGATGGTCAGCGCCGGCGGGTAGAGCCAGCCCCAGCGGCGGCACAGCACGCCGAGCGGCAGCGAGATGAGCAGCCCGAACAGCACCGGCAGCAGCGCCAGCCTGAGGTGGATGAGCGCGTGCTCGGTGAGGGTGTCCCGGTGCTCGGCGATCCAGGACCAGTCGATGTCCATCAGCCCGCGCCTCCGCCCTCGGCGTCGGTCTCGGCGGTGTCGGTGTCGGCGGTGTCGTGCGGGCCGTTGCCGTGGGTCGGGACGGCGAGCAGGTCGGTTCCGGCGGCGGTGCCGATCACCGCGCCCGCCTCGTCGACGCCGACCGCGAGGCCCGCCGGGGACAGGACGGCGGCGTCCAGCGCGACGCGGACGGAGTCGGCGCCGACGCGGAACGTCGCGCCGACCGGTGCGAGCGATGCCTCCGACAGCGTGCCCTTGACCAGGGTCGGACGAGCCCAGCCGAGGGGGCGGCGGCCCTCGTCGACGACGAGCACCCAGTCGAGGCCGGCGGCGTCGGCGGCGGTCGCGGTCGCGGGACGGACGGCGTCGTCGCTCAGCCGCAGGTCGCCCGTCCCGGCGAAGGAGAGGGTGCGGATGCCGCGGTTCTGGCCGATGAAACCGGCGACGAAGTCGTCGGCCGGGTGGGCGAGGAGGTTCTCCGGGCTGTCGACCTGGACGAGCTTCCCGCCGGTCCGGAACACGGCGATCTTGTCGCCGAGCTTGATGGCCTCGTCGATGTCGTGGGTGACGAACACGATCGTCTTGTGCAGCTCGTCCTGGAGGCGGAGGAACTCGTCCTGCAGCTCGGCGCGGACGACGGGGTCGACGGCGCTGAACGGCTCGTCCATCAGCATGATCGGCGGGTCGGCGGCGAGGGCGCGGGCGACGCCGACGCGCTGCTGCTGGCCGCCGGACAGCTGGAACGGGTACCGCTTGGCCATCGAGTGCTCCAGCCCGACCCGCTCCATTAGCTCCAGGGCCCGCTCCCGCGCCTTCTTCTTGTTCCAGCGCAGCAGGTAGGGGACGGTGGCGATGTTGTCCTCGATGGTGCGGTGCGGGAACAGCCCGGCGTGCTGGATCACGTAGCCGATGCCGCGGCGCAGCTCGGCGGGCCGCTGCTCGCGGACGTCCCGCCCGTCGATGAGGACCCGTCCGGACGTGGGCTCCACCATCCGGTTGATGGTGCGCAGCGCGGTGGTCTTGCCGCCGCCGGACGTGCCGACGAACACCGTGATGCGGCCCGCGGGGCAGTCGAGGCTGACATCGTCGAGCGCGACGGTGCCGCCCGGGTAGCGCTTGGTGACGCCCTCAAAGGTGATCAACGATTCACTCCTCGCAGGGCGCCCTCGACGCCGATCTCCGACTCCGGCCTCTGCCTGCCGTTACTCACTTCTACCCAACCGTAACCAATGGGTACGGTCACCTTGATGTCCCGGTGTGTCCGGAACTTCGGATCTTGAGCATAACGACCTGGAATGCAGGGAAAGTAGCGGTGGGCCGTGGAGGACAGCCGAATCGTTATCGACGGGACGGCGCTGACGTGCGCGCAGGTGGTGCGCGCGGCCCGTGAGGATGTGACGGTCGCCATAGCGCCGGACGGCGTCGACCGGGCCCGCGCCGCCTGGCGGACGGCCGCCAAGGTCGCCGCCGCCCAGCCGGTGTACGGGCGGACGACCGGGGTCGGCGCGAACCGCGCCGTCGACGTGGAGTGGGAGGACTCCGACGCCCACGGCCTGCGGCTGCTGCGCAGCCACGCGGCGGGCGCGGGGCCGCTGGTCGCGCCGGAGATCGTCCGGGCGATGCTGGCGGTCCGGCTGAACCAGCTCGCGGCGGGCGGCTCGGGCGTCGAGCCGGGGGTGCTGCACGCGCTGGCGGACGTCCTCAACCTGGGCCTGCTTCCTCCGGTGCCGGTGTACGGCGCGATCGGGACGGGCGACCTGACCGCGCTGGCCTCGACGGCGCTGTGCCTGCTGGGCGAGCGGCCCTGGCAGCCGGGACCGGACGGCGCGGCCGAGCGCGGCCCCGGCTACCGGCTGCGGTCGGCCGACGCGCTGGCGTTCATCAGCTCGAACGCGGCGACGCTGGGCGAGGCGGCGCTCGCGGTCGCGGACCTGCGGGAGATGCTCGCCGCGTCCACGGTCGTGGCGGCGCTGTCGCATTTCGCCGTCCGGGGCTCGGAGGAGCCGTACGCGCAGGCCGTGCAGGACGCGTGCCCGCACCCCGGCCAGCAGGACGTCGCGGCGGCGATGCGGACGCTGCTCGCCTTCGACCAGCCGGCGCCGATGCGGATCCAGGACCCGTACGGGTACCGGGCGTTCCCGCAGGTGCACGGGCCCGCGCTGGAGGCCGCCTCCTACGCCGAGCAGGTCGTCACGCGCGAGATCAACGCCGCCGCGGAGAACCCGCTCGTCGACGTCCCCGGCCGGACGGTCTGGCACAACGGCAACTTCCACACCGCGTACGTCGGACTCGCGCTCGACTCCGCCCGCGCGGCGCTGTTCCAGACGATGGCGCTGGCCGCCGCGCGGCTCGGGACGCTCGCGGAGCCGTCCTTCACCGGCCTGTACCCTTTCCAGGCCGCGACGGAGGCGTCGTCCGGAATCATGATCTTGGAGTATGTGGCGCACTCGTGCCTGGCGGACGTGCGCCGTCTCGCGACTCCGGCGGCGCTCGGCAGCGCGGTGCTGTCGCGCGGCGTCGAGGAGCACGCGGGCTTCTCGACGCAGTCGGCCCGCGCGACCACCGACGCCATCGCCGCCTACCGGCTCGGGCTCGGCTGCGAGCTGGTCGCCGCGGTGCGGGCGCTGCGGATGCAGGGCCGCGCGCCGTCCGGCGGGCCGCTCAGGTCGGCGCTCGACCTGGCGACCGGCGTTCTCGACCCGCGCGTGGAGGACCGGCCGCTGGACGCCGACATCGCCGCCGCCGCGGACCTGCTCCCCCGCCTCGCCCGCCTGCACCCGTGACCCCTAGCCGGGCTCCGCGCCGGGCCGCTCGCCGGGCTCGGCGGCGGGCCGCGCGCCGGATGGTCCGCCGGTCGAGGCGCGGACGCGCAGGGACGGCTCGCGGACGACGCGGCGCTTGCGCGGCTTGCCGTCGATGACGTCCACGACGAGCCGGACGGCGGAGTGCACGATGCCGTCGATGTCCCAGTCGACGGTGGTGAGCGGCGGCGTGAGCAGCGCGGACATCGGATGGTTGTCGTACCCGCAGACCGCGACGTCGCCGGGGACGGCGAGGCCCAGCTCGCGGGTGGCGGCGTAGACGCCGTAGGCGATCGAGTCGGCGAAGCAGAACACGGCGGACGGGCGGTCGGCGCCGCCGAGCACCCGCATGGCGACCTCGGTGGAGGCGGCGAGCGACTGCGGCACGACGACGACGTCGACCCGCAGGCCGAGCCGTTCGGCCTCGGCGTTCACGTGCACGTCGGCGGGACGGTCGGGGGTGCTGGCGCGGGTCGAGGTGAACACGGTGACCCGCTGGTGCCCGAGGTCGCGCAGGTGCTCCAGCGCGAGCGTGACGCCGCGCCGGTTGTCGAACACGACCTCGCCCTGCGCCTGGCCGCCGTGCAGCGCGTCGCCGATGGACACCACCGGGACGGTGCCCGCCAGCTCGGACCACAGCGCGGCGGACGGGTCGAGCGGCTGGACGATGAGGCCGTCGACCCGCTGGTCGCGCAGCCGCCGGGCGAGGGCCTTCTCCCGCTCGGGGTCGCCGCCCGCGTCCACGATGAGGGCGTAGCGGTCGCGGGCGAGCAGCGCGCGGCCGATGCCGACCGCGAGGGACTGCTGCCAGTAGTCCTCAAGCGAGCCGCACAGCAGCCCGACCTGGTCGGTGCGGCCGCTGGCCAGCGCCCGCGCGATCGGATGGGCCTCGTAGCCGAGCTCGTCCGCCGCGGCGCGGACCCGCTCCTGCGTCTCCTCCGAGGTCTGGATCCCGCGCAGCGCGTACGACACGGCGGCGGGCGACAGCCCCGTCGCCTGCGCCACTTCCCGGATGGTCGCGCGCTTGCGCTTCTCCGACATCCCCCCAACCCTAGATGGGGCCACCGACACAACGGCGGACCCCACTTGACGGGTTGCTTCTGAACCGGTTCACTGAAACGCTTAACTGATGCGGTTCAGTGACCCGGTTCAGCAGCCGCGTCCAGCGCGTTCCCAAGCGCCCATCGCCCTCAGATGAACAGGCCATAACGAAAGACAGGAGAGGAGCGAACCGTGTCGTCAGAGGTCCTGTCCCGCCCCGCCGGCTTCGAGCGCCTGCCCGGCCGTCCGCTCGACAAGCGCGAGCTGCGCGCGCTCGTCGACGACCTCGCCGGGCGGCCCGGGCTGTGGCGGCAGCACGTCGCGTTCCCCGGCGGGCGGCGCCACTACGCCTCCCTCTACCGGGACGAGCACGTCGACGTCTGGCTCCTGTGCTGGACGCCGGAGAACGACACCGGCTGGCATGACCACGACGTGTCGTCCGGCGCCGTCCGCGTCGTCGCCGGGACGATCGAGGAGAACAACCCGCGGATCGGCGGCGAGCCCCTGCGCACCGTGGTCGCCGAGGGGCGGTCGTTCTGCTTCGGCCCCGACCACATCCACCGGCTGACGGGCGTGGACGACGCCAGCGTCTCGATCCACGCCTACTCGCCGCCGCTGAGCCGGCTCGGCCAGTACTCCGTCGACGAGTCGGGCGTCATGCGCCGCCTGACGGTCGACTACACGGAGGAGCTGCGGCCGCCGGAAGAACCGCGGCCGCTGGAGGGTCCGTCCTGACGAGCCCCGGAGAGTGGAGCCTCCGGTGGGCCCGACCGGGGGAGACGAGCCCACCGGAGGCGGTGCGTCCGGCCGAAGCCCGCTCACATCGGCCGGACGCCCACATCTCCTTAAGCGCACGTCCCCACCGGTGTGTCACACCCCCGACCTCGGGCGGACGCGCCCACCCGCGCCGCCCGCCTCGTCACCTCATCTCTGCATCGCGTCAGCCGGGGTGCGATCGCGAGGCTCGCTGCCGTTGAGGCCATCGCCGCCGCGTCCGCCCTGTCCGCCCTGTCCGCCCTGTCCGCCCTGTCCGCCCTGTCCGCCGTGATCGCCGTGATCGCCGTGATCGCCCAGCCTGGGCATGGGCGGGGGCGCGGACGACCGGATCGGTTCCAGTGCCGCGCGCAGGCGGGCCCGCATCCACGCCGCACCCGGACGTTCGACGAGCCGGTGCACGGCATAGGCGGCCAGCAGGGACGCGGCGATGACGACCGCGAGAGCCGCCCACCTGTTGAGCCCCGGATAGATGGCGTCCAGCAGGGGAAGCGCGAGCTGCGAATGGACGAGATACAGCGGATAGGTGAGCGCCCCGAGAACGGTCAGGCCCCGCCACCGCAGCCATCGCAGGCGGCCCGTCGCGACGAGGGCCATCACGGCGAAGATGCCGGTGATGACGGCGCTGACCACGACCTCGTCCGCGTCCCGGAACGCGTTCTCCGCGCGCCAGGCGCCCCAGCGCAGCGCCAGCAGGTACGAGACGGCCACGTATCCCCAGAGCAGGAGCGTCGGCCCGAACCTGTGGATCAGGAAGAACGCCATTCCGGCGATGAAGTAGGGGCTCCACGTCGGGACCAGCATCACCTGGAGGAGTTCGTGGCCTGCCTCGTCCGCGAACAGTCCGCCGAACATCCAGACCGCCATGAAGACGAGGCAGGAACGGTAGGTGATGCCGATGGCCGCGAGGATCGCGGCGAGGACGTAGAAGTGGAGTTCGACCCAGAGCGTCCAGTAGACGGCGTCCACGTTCCGCAGGCCGAGCCCGCCCTGCAGCATCGTGAGGTTCGGCAGGACCAGACCGGGGACGCCGTTCCCCTGCCGGAAGATCCCGTAGACGGCGGCGCCGAGCAGCACGCTCACCCAGTACGCGGGCATCAGCCGGACGAGCCGCGATATCCCGAACTCCCCCGGCCCGCGCCCCCACGCGCTCATCAGGATCACGAACCCGCTGATGACGAAGAAGAGGTCGACGCCGAGGTAGCCGAACCGGGCGAGCGGCGCGAGCTCCGGGAACACCTCGCGCGCCGGGTCCGGCCACGCGCCCTCGCCCCAGAAGCCGGTGAAGTGGAAAAGCACCACGGCCAGTGCGGCCAGGAAGCGCAGGAGGTCGAGTTCGCGGAGCCGTTCCGGTCGGGTCACCGCGGCACCCTTTCGGCGCCAGGTTTCCCGCCCCGAGCCGGAAAGTGAACGGCGGATGTAGGCGAGGCCGCGATTCCCCGACGCGATCCCGCGATACCGGCCCGCCGCGCCGTGGCCAGACCCGCCACTCTCCGCGTGCCGGATCAGTAAGATGCGGTGCAACCTCCGAGATTCTGAATGCTCCCCGGGCGACTGATGTTCTTTGACAATCTGATGGGCTTGGAAGAATCGTCCTGGACGATGGGTGGTTCTCGATGACATCTCGCCGCGCCCGACGCGGCGCGGCGACTCTCGTGCTGTGCCTGAGCCTGGCCGCGGCCCTGTCCGCGTCCGGCTGCTCGGTGTTCCGGGGTTCGGTGCACCGGCAGGCGGTGGCGGACGGCCCCGGGCAGGGTGAGACGCAGAAGCCCGCCGCCCCGAAGAACCCGTCCGTGGTGATGTTCCTCGGCGACAGCTACACGGTCGGCGACCGGGGCGTCGAGCCGGAGGAGACCTTCGCGTCCGCGACGGCGCGGCTGCTGGGCTGGCAGGTCGTCGTCGGCGGGCGCGCGGGCGCCGGGTTCGTCAGGGCGAGCGCCGGCGCCGCCTACCTCGGCCTGTTCGAGAGCCAGCTCGGCTGGCGTCCCGCGCCCGACATGCTGATCATGTCCGGCGGGCACAACGACTGGCGCCTCCCCGCGCCGCGGGTCGCGGCGGCGGCGCATCTGCTGATCGAGCGGGCGCGGCAGCGCTGGCCGGGCACGCACATCGTGCTGATGGGCCCGCTGTGGGGCTCGGGCACGCCGATGCCGGGCGCGGTCGCCGTCCGGGACGCGCTGCGCAACCTCGCCGCGCAGCTCGACGTCCCGTTCGTCGACCCGATCGGCGAGCGGTGGATCACCGGCGACCGCACGACGGGCACCGGCAACGCGATGCAGTACATCAAGCGCGACCGCACCCATCCGAGCCCGGCGGGCCACCGCTACGTGGCGACCCGCCTGGTCTCGGATCTGACGCGGCTCGGCCTCGACCACCCTGTCCGCAAGTCCTGACCGTCAGTGAGTCCTAACCGTCCGCTGGGCGGGCGAGGGTCAGGGAGAAGTCGCCTGCCTCGTCCGTCCAGAACTCGGCCAGTTCCATCCCGGCGGCGGCGAGCTCGGCTTCGAGGCGTTCGCGCCGGAACTTGGCGGATATCTCGGTGCGCATCTCCTCCCCGGCCGCGAACGACACCTCAAGGTCGAGGCCGCGGACGCGAACGTCCTGGTCGCGGACGGACCGCAGCCGCATCTCGATCCATTCCGCCGCCTCGTCCCAGACGGCGACGTGCTCGAACGCGTCCGGGTCGAAGCCGGCGTCCAGCTCCCGGTTGATGACGTGCAGGACGTTCCGGTTGAACTCGGCGGTGATCCCGGCGGCGTCGTCGTAGGCGCGGACGAGCCGTCCCGCGTCCTTGACGAGGTCGGCGCCGAGCAGCAGGAAGTCGCCGCCGGACATGGTGGCGCGGACGCCGCCGAGGAACCCGATCCGGTCGGCGGGCGGCATGTTGCCGATCGTCCCGCCGAGGAAGGCGACGAGGCGGCGCTCGCCCGCGGGCAGCAGGTGCAGGTGCTGCTCGTAGTCGGCGACGACGGCCCGGACGGTCAGCCCCGGATGGTCGGCCGCGATGCCCGCCGCCGCCTCCTCCAGGAAGTCGCCGCTGACGTCGACGGGCACGTACGAGCGGAGCGTGCCGGAGAGGGCGTCGAGCAGCAGCCGGGTCTTCTCCCCCGACCCCGCGCCGAACTCCAGCAGCGTCCGCGCGCCGGTGGCGGCGGCGATGTCGGGCGCCCGCGCGAGGAGGATCTCCCGCTCGCGGCGCGTCGGGTAGTACTCCTCCAGCCTGGTGATCTCCTCGAAGAGCGCGCTGCCGCGCTCGTCGTAGAACCACTTGGGCGGCAGGGTCTTGGGCGTGCCGGCGAGCCCGTCCCGGACGTCCTGGCGGAGCGTCTTGGCGAGGTCGTCGGCGGTCAGGAACCGGTCCACGTGGTTCTCCTTCAGAGCGGGTCGATGCGGACGCCGGAGGCGAGGCCGGCGGTGACGAGCGAGCGGTCGGGGACGGGCGTCCAGCCGGGGCCGCCGTCGAGCGGTTCGGACGCGATCCGGATCTCGCCGCCGCCCTCCCGCACGAACAGCGAGTCGCCCCAGGTCGTGGCGGCGAGGGACGTCCCGTCGGAGGCGAGCAGGTTGTAGCGGCCGGGCGAGAGCGCGGTGACGGCGGCGACAACGGCGGCCAGCCCCTCGCCGAGCGGGCGGCCCTCCCGCCAGTGCCGGACGGCGAGCGCGAACAGCGGCGCGGAGTCGACCGGGGCGCGGGCGTCCGGGACGCCGGAGACGTCCCCGGTGAGGTCGCGGAGCTTGGCCTCGACCGCGCCGTAGTCCTCGACCTTGCCGTTGTGGCTGAACAGCCACGTCCCGGCGCGGAACGGCTGGGCGCACGACTCGTCGACGGGGAACCCGACCGTCGCCGACCGGAGCGCGGCGACGGCGCACGATGCCCGGACGGCCCCGGCGATCTCGCGGAACGACGCGTCGGTCCAGAGCGGCTGGGCGCGGCGGAACCGGACGGGCTTCCCGTCCTGGTACCAGCCGATGCCGAACCCGTCCGCGTTGAGCAGGTTCCCCTGCGTCATGCGCGGCGCGTAGGTCTGGGTCTCCAGGGAGTACTCGCCGTCGTAGACGAGGGAGTGCAGCGTCCGGTCGGGCCCCAGGTAGCCGAGGTGGCGGCACATGTCAGGCCCCTTCCGTGTCCCCTGTGGGGGGACGACCCCCCACACCCCCCGGAAGAACACTGCGCGCACAGCGGAAGCCGGAGAAGATCTGCCTGCGGATGGGGTAGTCCCAGTTGCGGAACGACCCGCGGATGGCGAGCGGGTGCGTCGCCCACGAACCGCCGCGCAGCACCTTGTATTCGGGGCCGAAGAAGACCTCCGAGTACTCCTTGTAAGGGAACGACCGGAAGCCGGGGTAGCCGTGGAAGTCGGACGACGTCCACTCCCACACGTCGCCCAGCATCCGCCTGACCCCATAGGCCGACGCCCCTGACGCGTACGCTCCGGCCTCCGATGGGCGGAGCATCTGCTGCCCGAGGTTGGCGTGGCCCTCCGCGTAGTGCTCGCCCCACGGGAACGTGCGGGAGCGCTCGGCGACGGGGTCCCAGCGCGCGGCCTTCTCCCATTCGGCCTCGGTCGGGAGCCGCTTTCCGGCCCAGCGCGCGTAGGCGTCGGCCTCGTACCAGCACACGTGCTGGACGGGTTCGCCGGGCGGGACGGGTTCCGTCCGCCCGAACCGGCGCCGCAGCCACTGCCCGCCCTCGCGGAACCAGAACGCGGGGGCGCGTTTGCCGCTGCCGTTGCGCCATTCCCATCCGGCGGGATCCCACCAGCGGGGGTCGTCGTATCCGCCGGCTTCGATGAACGCGACATAGGCGGCGTTGGTCACCGGCTCGACGTCGATGTAGTACGCGGGAACGTCCACCATGTGCGCCGGACGCTCATTGTCGTAGGCCCACGGGTGATCGGACGTCCCCATCTGGAATGGGCCGGCCTCGATCAGCACCTCGTCCGGTCCGGAGCGCTCAACGCCTTTCTGGAGCGGTCCAGCCAAGGGATCGAGGAGCGCGGGGGCGCCTTTGCGTAGCTGGTGGGTGGCGAGCATGGTCTCGTCGTGCATGTGCTCGTGCTGGACGACCATCCCGTACACGAACCCGCCCGAGGTCAGCGGATCCGGGGTGTCGAACCGGACCGACGCCAGCGAGTCGAGGACCTTGGCGCGGACCGTCCCGATGTAGGAGCGCGCCTCGTCCGGCGGCAGCAGCGGCAGCGAGGGGCGTTCGGCGCGCGGATGCTCGAACGCGTCGTACAGGTCGTCGATCTCGGGCCGCATGGCCTCGATGCCCACCGCCGCGCGCAGCAGCCACAGCTCCTCGTAGTTGCCGACGTGCGCCAGGTCCCACACGAGGGGCGACATCAGCGGCGACACCTGGCCGATGAGGTCGTCCTCGGCGAGGACGTCGGTGGTGAGGCCGAAGCTGCGGTCCCGCACCGCGCCGAGTTCGGCGGCGATCAGCTCTTTCAGGTCGTCTTCCGCGATCGAGCCGGGGGCGCTCATCGGAGCCATGCCGGGTCCTCCTTACGGAACGAGGGTGATGGGGACGGGGGCGGTACGGACGGCGGGTCGTCGGCGGGGGTGCGCCCGCGCTCGACGTACCGGCGCGCGTACTCCTCGACCAGCGGGACGAGCCCGGACGCGCCGAGCCGCGGCAGCGCGTCCAGCGCCGCGGCGAAGCAGGCCCGCGCGGCCGCGGCCAGCGCGGCGTGGGAGAGGCCGCAGCGGGCGGCCTCCGCCCAGCGGTCCGCCACCGGTTCGGCGGCGGCCTCCGCGGCGCGCGACGCGGCGGGGTCGTCCAGCAGCGCGGTCGCGACCGCGACGGGGACGGGCCAGTACGGCGGGGGCAGCGCGTCGATCATGCGCAGCTCCAGCCAGCCGCGCGGCCGGACGGGCGGGAACAGCGTGGACAGGTGGTAGGTGAGGTCCTCCTCGCCGGGCTCCCCCATGGCCAGCCACTCCAGGAACGACATCCCGGGGTTGGTGATCCATTCGTCCTCCGCGGTGTGGAGGAGCATGACGCGGGCGTCGAGCGCGTAGCGCGTCCACGCCTCGGCGGGGTCGCCGTCCTCGCCGTCGCGCAGGACGGGCAGGGTGCGGCAGGGGTCGAGCTCGGTCCAGATGCCCTGCCGCGACGAGCGCATCCCGGTGCGGCGCCCGGCGCGCAGCGGCGAGTTCGCGAAGGCGGCGACCAGCACCGGGCCGAGCGCGTGCACGAGCCGCCAGCGCCGGGACGCGTCCGGGTCGTCGGCACCGATGTCCAGGTTGACCTGGACGGACGCGGTCGAGCACATCATCGTCATGCCCGCGTCGGTGAAGCCGCCGGAGTGGAAGTAGTCGCGCATGCAGGCGTAGCGCGGATGGTCGGCCTGGAAGACGGGCCGCCGGACGGGGTCGACGCCGTGCCCGGCGAGGACGAGGCCGTCCGGCGCGAGCGCGTCCCGCACGTGGGCGATGTCGGCGTCGAGGGCGGTGTGCAGCTCGGCGAGCTTGCCGAACGGCGCGGAGCTGAGCTCGACCTGCCCGCCCGGCTCGTAGGTCACCCGGCTCCCGCCGGACGGCGGCCCGGCGCCGGCGACGAGCGCGCGCACCCGGTCGCCGGGCACGTGGGCGCCGGGATCGGCGGGATCCACGACGAGCCACTCGGTCTCGGCACCGACGGTCCCGGGCGGTCCGGTCTTGAAGCAGACGCCGTGAATGTGCTGGTAGACATCGTCGACGGTCATCCGGGTCACGATCACTCCCCGCGTAATTCGATAACGGGTTCGAATCTTCCCTGCTTAACCGGATCAGGAATCCGCCGATTTTCGTGAACTTCCTTAAATCTCCATGAACGTCACCGTCCGCATGCGCCGCCGTTACCTTCCGTACTTAATCGACGTTTCGCCCAATCCCTGACTTCTCAGGCATTGACCGGAGGCGCTAGAGTCCCGTCAGCCGGGCTGTGTGATCAGGGTGTGAACAGGGACAGGAGGCCGAGATGCGCGGGGACATGGGCTCGCTCTACGACGCGCACGCCGACCGCCTGTACGCCTACTGCTGGTCGCTCGTCGGCGACAGGCTCGCGTCGGCGGGCGTCGGCGACACCTTCACCGCGGCCGTGCACCACCCGCCGCGCGGCGACCGGGTGCTCTGGCTGTACTCGCTGGCCAGGACGGCCTGCGCCGAGCGCGGCGCCTTCACCGGGACCGGTCCGAGGGGCGGTCCGGGCGGCGCGCCGCTGTTCTCCGGCTCCGACCCGCTGCTGCGCGCCGCCGCCGGCCTGCGCACCGACCACCGCGAGGTCCTGCTGCTGTGGGCGGGCGAATGGCTCGAACCGCACGACATCGCCCTCGTCCTCGGCATCGCGCCCGACACGGTCGCGCAGCTGCTCAACGCCGCGCGGACGCGGCTGGAGCGCTCCGTCCTCGACACCCTCATGCGCGGGACGAGCGAGCCGCGGCTCGACCTCATCTCCGCGTTCGAGAAGGGCCGGCTGCCGCAGCTCCTCGCCCGGCGCGCGCCGTCC
Organism: Actinomadura sp. KC216; assembly: GCF_004348535.1. Lineage (GTDB taxonomy): Bacteria > Actinomycetota > Actinomycetes > Streptosporangiales > Streptosporangiaceae > Spirillospora. The sequence continues at coordinate 503 of NZ_SMJX01000052.1, read as the reverse complement.
GGCGCGCCCGCCTGGCTGCGCGAGCGGGTCCTCGCCGCCTGCGAGGAGGAGGCCGCCCGGCCGCTGCCGAGCATCGTCACCCCGAGCCCGCTCGTGGCGATCAGCGCGGAGAAGGCCCGCTCCGCCGCCGGCCGCCCGCGCGGCGGCGCGGACGCCCCGAGGCGCGGGCCGGCCGGTGCCATGTCCAAGGGCCTCGGCGCGGCGGCGGGCGTCGCCGCGTCCGCCGCGGCGGTCGTCGGCCTGCTCGCCACCTGGTCCTCGGGCAAGGAGGGCGGGTCCACCTCGCTCGTCCCGACGGCGAGCAACGCCCAGACGAACCCGGCCTCCATGAGCAGCGGCCCCGCCCCCCAGCACCCCGTGCCCGGCCTCACCGGGACCGAGCGGGTGGCGAGCCCCCCGGACACGGCCGCCCTGCACGCGAACGCCGACCCGCGCCGGGACCGCGGCGTCCCTGGCGCGACGACCTCGGCGTCGCCCACGGCCTCGCCCTCGACGTCCCCGTC
>NZ_SMJX01000527.1 GCF_004348535.1 Actinomadura sp. KC216 | reverse complement strand
GTCTCTGCGGAGGCCGGGGCGCAGAGACCCCTTTGCCTTAGAGACCCCTCCTTGCCTTAGGGACCCCCCTTTGCCTCGCTGACGGGCGTCCTGGGCGGGCCCTGTGCCCGCCGTCCGCCCGTCCGTCCCGTGTCGACGCCCGTCTGTGCGGCCCCGCCCGGGCTAGCGGGCCGCCGCCCGCCCGGGCTAGCGGGGCCCTCCGCCCCCCGCCGGGGCCCGGCTTTGACGCTGTCCGGGCCCGTCCTGAGGACGTCCAAGGCCTCCAGGCCAGGGGAGTTTAAAGATCCTTTTCTCGGTGCCCGGGGCATGCCGAGTGGGCCGAAAGCCCTATGCGAAAGGCGATCCGGACTGGTTCCCCGGAAAAGATCTACCTGGTCAAAGGTAAAGAAATCGCCCGTTTGGCGAAAGCGCGGTAATGCCGTATATAGTCGACCCCAGGTCAGGGTCATGAACCGTTGACCCGGCCCATCGCAGAGCCGTCGCTTCCCGCCCGCCAGGCGGGATCCACGAGTGCCGAACAGCGGCCGTACCATGCACCGGCCGTCCACCGTGTGGAGCCAATGAGCCCCCGGTCGGCATTTCTCCCGCTTCATCTAAGTCCGTGATACGCGCACGTCCAAGGACGGACGTGCGCCCTTGATCGCGGGCGCGGTCCGCATGCCTGTGGATCGTTCCAAGCGGGTCTTCCTCGCGGCGGTGTCTCCCGAGTCCTGAGTCTCGGAGCCGTTTCTCCATGCCCGGATCCCGGCCCAGCGCCGCCCGGTGCGAAGCGGCAGCCCTGTTCCCCGAACGAAGGAAATACATGCAGCAGCGAGCGATCAATGTCATCCTGACCGGCGTCACCGGTACCGCCCTCGCGGGCATGCTCGTGGCCGGTGTGGCCGCCGCAAGCGATGACTCCGCTCCCAGCGAGCAGCAGAACCTTTCCCAGCAGGCCCAGACCACCGGCCAGCACAAGGACGCCCCCAAGAGCTCGGACAGGTCCGAGGCGAAGGGCGACTCCGCCGCGGACACCAAGCGCAACAAGAAGGACTCCAGGGTCCTGCTCAGCGGCACGACGACCGCGTCCTACTTCTGGGACGACGGCTCCGGCGTGAACGGAGACACCGGCGCCCCCGCAGGCGGCAAGCCGATGCAGAAGGGCCTGTTCGCCAGCCCGAGCTGGCCCATGCACACCAAGGTCAAGGTGACCTACAACGGCCGCAGCGTCACCGGCTTCGTCGGCGACCGCGGGCCGGGCAGGCCGTCGCACAAGGGCATCATGCTCGACCTCGACACCTACACCTTCCGGTACCTGCTGGACGGCAAGAAGCCGAGGAACAAGTACAACGCCGGTGGCGGCGAAGGCCACCTGAAGGGCATCAAGTGGGAAGTCCTGAAGTGGGGCTCCGGCGCCGGCAAGAAGGGCAAGCCCAGGCCTTTCGGCTCATGACCTGAGGCCGCGCCCCGGCCGTGAAGTGATACGGCTCAGCCCCGTGAGTGAGGCCACTCGGGCACTGCGAGTGAAACGACTCGGCCCTGAGTGAAATGGCTCACAAGGCGGGCGCGGTCTCGTCCAGACCCGGCACAGGGCTGCCGGTGCATGGAAAATCGGGGATCTCCCGGTATCGAAAGATCACCGGGGGATCCCCGTTTTCAGCTCACCGGCGGCGCTCTCCCGGGCCAGTTCCCTCGACAGCGCCAGCGCGGCGGTCCGGACGGCCGGGGCCAGCCGGTCCAGGTCCAGCCGGCACACGTTCCCCGTGATGGAGATCGCGGCGATCACGCGGCGGCGGTGGTCGAGGACCGGCGCCGCCACCGCGGACACCCCGGCCTCCGACTCCTCCCGGTTGACGGCGTAGCCGCGGTCGGCGGTGCGGGCCAGCTCCCGCTGCAGCAGCCCCGGCATGATGATCGTGTGGGGCGTGTAGCGGACGAGGCCCGCGTCCAACACCTTCTGCAGCCGCTCAGGCGGCCCGAGCGCGAGGAACAGCTTCCCGGTCGCCGTGCAGTACGCGGGCAGCCGCCCGCCCACCCGCGACACGATGGGCATGGAACGGCGCCCGCTGACCTTCTCCAGGAACAGCGTGTCCATCCCGTCCAGGACGGCGAGGTGGATGTTCTCGTGCGTCGCCTCGTACAGGTCCTCCAGGTAGGGGAGCGCGGCCTCGCGCAGCCCGCGCGGCCGCGGCGCCCGCTGGCCCAGCACGAACAGCCGCATGCTCAGCCGGTAACCGGTCTCCGTGCGCTCGACGCCGCCCCACCGCACCAGCTCGCTCAGCAGCCGGTGCGCGGTCGGCTTCGGCAGGCCGGTCCGGGCGGCCAGCTCGGTCAGGTTCAGCTCCTTGTCGGCGGAACCGAACGCGTCCAGGAGGCTGAGGCCGCGCGCCAGCACCGACCTCGGCGGCCCCTCGCCCGTGCTCTGGGGGTCCATACCCCGATGGTCACCGCGATCGTGCCGGTCGGCAAGCGCGGGAAAGCGGGCGGAGTGCCTGGCCAGGGGCATCAGGCATCGTCCCCGTGGCCGGTGATCGGGGCCTCGATGAGCAGCGGGGCGTCGAGCGCCTTGACACCGGCGACCGCGTCCCGCAGCTCGGCCGCCGAACCGGCCCGGACCGCGTCGATGCCGAACAGGCGGGCGGCGCTCTGCCAGTCGAGCGCGGGGGGTGCGAGATCCATGCCGACGTATTCTCCGTGTTTCGCCGACGATCCGCCACTTTGATCGAGCGTGTTCTTCAGCGTTCGGTACTCGCCGTTGTTCATCACGACGAACGCCACGGGGATCTCGTAGCGGGCGGCGCTCCACAGCCCCTGGAGGCCGAACATGGCACAGCCGTCCCCGAGCACCGCGACGACCGGGCGGTCCGGGTCGCCCATCCGGGTGCCGATCGCCGCGCCGATGCCCCAGCCGAGCCCGCCGCCGACCGTGTGCACGTAGGAGCGGGGCAAGTCCTGGCGCAGCACCTCGCGCAGCTTCAGCCCGGCGGTGATCGCCTCCTCGACCACCACCGTCCCGTGGGGGAGCCCGGACGCGACGGCGTGGGCTGCGGCGGCCGGGTCCATCGGGGACGCCCCGTACGCCGCCTTCGCGGCCTCCTCGACCTTGGCGCGCTCCTCCGCGTGCCGGGCGCCGAGCCGCTCGATCCGCTCCCGCGCGTCAGGGACGAGACCGTCCAGGTGCCCGGCGAGCGCCCACAGCGTCTCGGACAGGTCGCCGGTCAGGCCGTGCCGGACGGCGAAGTTCCGGCCGATCTCCGCCGGGTCCTCGTCCACCTGCACGATCGCGAGCCCGTCCGGGACGGCCGGGCCGGGGGTGTAGTGGTGCGGCATGAACGCGTGGCACCCGGCGATGAACGCCACGTCGTAGGCGGACAGCTTCTCCCTGATGACGGCGTTGTGCGGCGGCAGCATGCCCGCGTACAGCGGATGGCCGGTGGGGAAGTCGATCCCGTCGTTCATCGGCTGGTGGTAGACGGCCGCGCCGAGCCGCTCGGC
>NZ_SMJX01000526.1 GCF_004348535.1 Actinomadura sp. KC216 | reverse complement strand
GGCCGAGGAGGGGGCCAGGGTGGCGGGCGTCGATCTCAAGGAGCCGGACCCCGGCGGCCTGGCGTGCGCGATCGCCGCCGACGTCACCGACGAGGCGGACATGGCGCGGGCGGCCGCCGTCGCGACGGAGGAACTCGGGGGCCTGGATGGCCTGGTCGCGATGGCGGGCATCCAGGCGTCCGCCCCGACGCACGAGCTCGACCTCGCCACGTTCCGCACCGTCCTGGACGTGAGCGCGGTCGGCACCTTCCTGGCGATGAAGTCCGTCCTGCCCGGGATGCTGGCGCGGGGCGGCGGGCGCATCGTGACGTTCGGCTCGACGGCGTCGGTCTGCGCCGCGCCCGGCCTGTCCGCCTACGCGGCCGCCAAGGGCGCGGTGCTCCAGCTCACCCGCTCGGTCGCGGTCGAGTACGCGACCCGCGGCATCCGCGCCAACTGCGTCTGCCCCGGCGGGGTGGAGACGCCGATGCTGGCGGCGATCGACGCCGCGCGGACCGGCCCCGACCACTTCAAGGAGGGGCACCCGATCGGCCGCTACGCCGACCCGGCGGAGATCGCGGCCGTGGTCTCGTTCCTGCTCTCCGACGAGTCGTCCTTCGTCCTGGGCGCGGCCGTCATGGCGGACGGCGGCTTCTCGGTCGGCTGATCGTCCGACTGATCGCCCGTGACAAGCAAGGCATATCAGTCATAACATGTATTACCAGTTGCCGGAACGAAAGGACGCCATGACGCAAGCGACCCGGGAGGGGGCCCTCGACCTCCTCGAACGCATGATCCTCATCCGCAGATTCGAGGAGAAGGCGGCGCGGCAGCGGGCGGGGGGCCTGATCCCCGGCTTCCTGCACCCGTACATCGGCCAGGAGGCGGTGGCGGCCGGCGTCTGCGCGGCCCTCGGCCCCCGCGACGTGCTGACCTCCACCCATCGCGGGCACGGCCACATGCTCGCCCGCGGCGCCGACCCGGCCCGGATGTACGCCGAGCTGTTCGGCCGCACCGCGGGCTACAACCGCGGCAAGGGCGGCTCGCTGCACATGATCGACGTGGAGCTGGGCTTCCTCGGCGCCAACGGCATCGTCGCCGGTGGCATCCCGCTCGCCACCGGCGCGGCGCTGCAGCTCAAGCGGCGCGGCTCGGATGGTCTCGCGGTCACCTTCTTCGGGGACGGCGCGTCCAACGAGGGCGCCTTCCATGAGTCGCTGAACCTGGCCGCGCTGTGGAAGCTGCCGGTGCTGTTCGTCTGCGAGAACAACCTCTACGGCGAGTTCACCCGGCAGGACCGCCACCAGGTAATCACCGACGTGGCCGACCGCGCCGCCTCCTACGGCATGCCCGGCGTCGTGGTGGACGGCAACGACGTGGACGCCGTCCGCGACGCCACCGCCGAGGCCGCCGCCCGCGCCCGCGCCGGGGACGGCCCGACCCTGATCGAGGCCAAGACCTACCGGCACCGCGGCCACTTCGAGGGCGACATGGCCCGCTACCGGCCGAAGGACGAGGTCGCGCACTGGATGGCGCGCGACCCGATCGACCTCCTCGCCGCCACGCTCCCCGAGGAGGACGTGACGGCCGTCCGCGACGCCGTCGAGAAGCGCCTGGACGACGCCATCGCCTGGGCCGCCGAGCAGGAGCATCCCCGGCCCGAGGACGCCCTGGACCACGTGTACGTCGACTCGCTCGGAGGGGCGGCCCTGCGATGACCAAGTTCACCTACGCGGACGCGATCCGGCAGGCCATCGGCGAGGAGATGGAGCGCGACCCGTCCGTCTTCCTCATCGGCGAGGACGTCGGCGAGCCCGGCGGCGTCTTCGGCGTCACCAAGGGCCTGTGGGACCGGTTCGGCGCCGACCGGCTGTGGGACACGCCGATCTCGGAGGAGGCCATCGTCGGCGCCGCGGTCGGCGCGGCGCTGGTCGGCGCCCGCCCGATCGCCGAGATCATGTTCGGCGACTTCGTCACGCTGGCGATGGACATGATCGTCAACCAGGCGGCCAAGACGCACTACATGACGGGCGGGCGGCTGTCCGCGCCGATGGTCGTGCGGATGGTCACCGGCACGTCCGGCTCGACGGCCGCGCAGCACTCGCAGTCGCTGGAGTCGTGGTTCGTCAACGTGCCGGGGCTGAAGGTCGTGGCGCCGTCCACCCCGCACGACGCGAAGGGCCTGCTCAGGCAGGCGATCCGGGACCCCGACCCGGTGATCTTCTTCGAGCACAAGCAGCAGTACGGCGGCCGGGGCGGCCCGGCCGGGGACGTGGTGGCGGTCGAGCCGATCCCGTTCGGGACCGGCAAGGTCCACCGCGAGGGCACCGACGTGACGATCGTGTCCTACCTCAAGACGCGCGAGCACGCGTCCGCCGCCGCCGAGACGCTGGCGGAGGAGGGCATCTCCTGCGAGGTGTTCGACCCGCGCACGCTCGTCCCGTTCGACCGCGCGGGCCTGCGCGCCTCCATCGCCAAGACCGGGCGGCTGGTCATCGCGCACGAGGCCCCGACGCGCGGCGGCTTCGGCGCGGAGATCGCGGCCTGGGCGGCGGACGAGTGCCATGAGCTGCTGCGCGCGCCGATCGTCCGGGTGGGGGCGCTGAACACGCCCGTCCCGTACGCGCCGGTGCTGGAGAACCACACGCTGCCCGGCCCGGACCGGATCGCCGCGTCCGTCCGCCGGCTGCTGGACAAGGAACCCGCCGAGGAAGGAGACCGCTGATGGCCGAGACCTACCCGATGCCCAAGTGGGGGCTGTCGATGGAGGAGGGCGTCATCTCCGAATGGCAGATCGAGCCCGGCCAGGCGGTGACCGAGGGCCAGGTGCTGGTCGTGGTCGAGACCGACAAGATCGAGGTCGAGCTGGAGGCGCCGGTGGACGGCGTCTTCGCCAAGGCCCTCGCCGCCCCCGGCGACGAGGTCGCGGTCGGTGCGCCGGTGATGGTGATCGCGGGCGACCAGGCCGACTACGACTCCTTCGTCGCGGGTTCGTGACCCCGCCGCAGAAGCAGAAGACGCCGGTCGTGCCCGGCTTCCAGGCCGGGGCGTGGGTGAGCGCCACCCAGCAGATCCGCGAGCAGCTGCTGCGCGGCATCCGGCAGGGCGAGCTCGCGCCGGGCTCGGCGCTGCCGTCCGAGCGGGAGCTGTGCGAGGTGTTCGGGGTCAGCCGGGTCAGCGTCCGCGAGGCCATCGCCGGGTTGGAGGCGATGGGCCTGGTCAGCGTCCGGCACGGGCGCGGGACGTTCGTCCGGGACGGCTCCGCCGCGCGCTACGAGGACGCCTTCGGCCGCTACCTGGAGCTGCACCGCGGCCAGCTGGTCGAGCTGCTCGCCGTGCGCGGCGCGCTCGACCGGCTCGCCGCGCAGGAGGCCGCCGCGAACGGCCCGTCCGAGCAGGTCGAGCGGATGGTCGAGGCGCACCGGGCCTTCCTGGACGCGGCCGCCGAGCCCCGCCCCGAGTTCGACCGCATCGCCGAGCTGGACGTCGCGTTCCACGTC